>JAOMBT010000023.1 GCA_028344675.1 Acidimicrobiaceae bacterium
AAACATCCATTGAAGACAGTGATTTTGTTTATGTATTTGCAACACCTGAAAAAACAGACGAATTATGTTACCCATTAGAAACAAATGGAATATTTTCATGTAGAAATGAACAAGAGATAGTAATTAATAATTTTAGATGGGAAAATGGAGCTATTGATTTCTTGAAAGATATAGAAATGTATCGGCTTTATTTAATTAATCACGAAACTGGACACCTCTTAGGTTGGGGGCATGCTGATTGCCCTAAAGAAGGAGCCATTGCTCCAATAATGATGCAACAGAGCAAGGGAACAAATGGGTGTATACCATATGGTTGGCCTGCTTATGAAATAGTAAGATCGAAATTTGATTATTAGATATAAAAAGTTATTGGTGCCAGCCTAAACAACTAATTAGTAATTTAATTATTGTATTTCTTTAAATTTATTACAACCATTTTTTTAATTAATTATAAAACTACTGAATTATCTCCAGATAATATTTTCTTTATGTTTTCCACAGTATCTATTCCAGCTTTAAGTTGAGCCTCTTTTGTTGAAGCTCCAATATGTGGAGTAGATGTAATATTGACATTCTTAAGTTTTTCAGTATTTGAAGGTGGTTCATTTTCATAAACATCTAAGCCAGCACCATATAAGTATTGTGATTGAAGAAGTTTAAATAGGTGGTCTTCATCTAATACTCCCCCTCTTGAGGTATTTACAATTATGGATCCTTTTTTCATTAAATCTAATTTATCTTTAGATAGTAAGTTTTTTGTTTCATCTGTTTTAATAACATGAACTGAGACAACATCTGAAGTGCCTAAAAGACTGTCTAAATCTGTACTTTGTTCATGACCTTTCCAATCTTTTATATATGGGTCATAAAATACTATTTTCATTCCAAAGCTTGTCATTCTTTCAGATAAAAGTTTTCCAGCTTTCCCAAATCCAACGATTCCTAATTGCTTTCCATGTAATTCAATACCCATAAAGGACGCTCTATCCCAATTACTGTTTTTAAGACTTTGATCTGCTTGTGGTATCTTTCTTGCAGCATTGAGAATTAAAGCAGCAGTAAGCTCTACAACTGAAATTATGTTTGCACTTGGAGCATTTGTTACAGCTATTTCTTGCTGCTTTGCATATTCAAGATCAATATTATCTACACCAACTCCACAACGTGCAATAATTTTTATCATTTTTCCTAATTCTAAAATTTCTTTAGTAAGTACAGTCCCACTTCTAATAACTACTATTTCGGAATCAACAATATTTTCAAGTAGGTCTTTTTCTTTATTTTCAGATGAGGAAATATCCAAGCATTTACCAAGTTGTTTGAGTTCGTCTAAAACTTTATTATTTAACTGATCACAAATTAATATTTTCATTAAGATTTTTTTAACTTTTTTAAAGCTGAATTGTGAAGTTCGCTCGAGGCTGCGGCCAACACATAAACATGGCTATCTTCAAAATTAAGCTTTTTACCCTCCCAATCTGTAATAATACCACCAGCACCTTCAACAATTTTAATTAATGGTAAATAATCATGTGGTGAGGTTAGCCTCTCAGCAACAATATCTATATAACCACTAGCTAGAAGTCCATAATTGTAACAATCACTACCAGTTGTCGTTAACTTTACAGTTTGCTCAAGAGATTGATACGCTCTCCACTTTTTCATGCCAAATTCATGACTGGAGGTAGTTGCCATAATTGCATCTTCTAATTTTTTTACTGATTTGCATTTTGTAATTGAACCATTAACAGTTGTTTCTGCAGAAAAAGATGACCATCTTTCTTCAAGTGCTGGGCAGTCAATAACGCCTCCTATCAAATGTTCCCCTTGAGTAACCGCTATTAGGGTTCCAAAATCATGTTTTCCAGCAATAAAGCTTCTTGTTCCATCAATTGGATCTATGTACCATGTTGTTTCATCTTCACCTATAGTGTTTTCAAACTCTTCACCAATTACATTATGGGTAGGGTATTTTGAAATTATTTGAGATCTTATATAATTCTCAATGTCTTTATCTGCTAATGTAACAGGACTTGAATCACCCTTTAAAGAAAGATCTCTAATTTGTCGAAAATAGTTTAAAGCTATTTTTCCCGACTCGTTTAAAACTTTATGAATAAAGCTTTCATACTCTTTGTTAGGGTTATCTATTTGCATTTGTATAAAGATAAACGTTCAAATTATTTATACACAGGCCTTTAAATAAATTAACAATTTGTTTACAAATATTTTAAAGATATTAATTTGTTCTCTAATTCAATATCTGTTGGTTCAGCTAAAAAAGAACCATCATCAAAAACAATTGTCGGAATTCTTCTTTGATTCATCTGCAATGTCTTTATATATTCATTAGCTTTATCATCAGTATCAACATTGATCTCATCAAAATCGATATTGTGTTTGTTTAAAAAGGCTTTTGATCTAACACAGTCTCCACACCAATCAGTCGTATAAAAATCTAATTTTCTCTTCATGAATTACCTTGAAGTGGGTTTAATAATAAATTTAGAATTTCACTTATACCTGTCAAGTTTTCAAATACTTCATCTAAATTATTAACAGTGTCAATTGCTGATTCTAATTTTGGTAATAATGCTTGGATATCAGCAATGACTACTAAAGCATTGTCAACTTCATTAGAAATGAGCAAAAGTTCTTGATAAATAAGATAACCAGAACCAGTAAACAATCCAAGGAGAACTATTTGAAGAAAAAGGATTACTCTTAACAAATTAAATTAGTGCAGAAACTTTATCTTTAATAATTTCTTTTGGTTGAACACCAACAAAACGTTCTCTAACTTCGCCACCTTTTAACATTACAACTGTTGGGACTCCCATAACTCCGTTAGCTCCCGCAATTTCAGGATGTTGATCAACATCAAGTTTTACAAACTCTACACCGTCAACTTCATCAGATAGCTCTTCTAGTATTGGGCTTAAAACCTTACACGGCCCACACCAGGTTGCATGAAAATCAATTACTACTGGTGATTCTGATTTTATTAGCTCTGCATACTCTTGTGCGTTTATATCTTTCATACTTCTCCTTATTGTTTAATAATCATATAGTTGTTCAATTTATACAAGTAACTTTCAAAAGGAAATATATAAAAAAATATACGTATAATTATCACTATGAATGATGTTATAGTTTCTCCACATTTTTTATCAACAGATATAGGCTCTAACGTTCTTAAAAATGGAGGTAACGCAGTAGATGCAGCCATAGCAACAAACTTAATTCAAGGTATTGTAGCTCCCGAAACCTGTGGAATCGGTGGCGATTTGTTTGCAATTGTTTGGGACCCTGAACAAAACAAACCAACATTCTTAGATGCATCTGGATATGCAGGTTCAAAAGTTAATCCCAAAAACTTAAAGGGGTTAACTTCAATTCCATTGAACCATCCTTACTCAGTTACAGTACCGGGTGCAGTTGCGGGTTGGTTCGAATTAAGTAAAAAATATGGAACAATCCCAATTCAAGATATTCTTGAACTTGGAATTGAATTATGTCACATTGGGTTTGATGTGAGTGAGGAGTTAAATAAGTCTTTAAAAGCCCATGAGGATGAACTAGGAGGTGACGCATCCGCCTTCTCCTTTTATAAAAATAATATACCTTATGGGGTTGGAGAAAAGATTAGGAGACCACAA
>JAOMBT010000024.1 GCA_028344675.1 Acidimicrobiaceae bacterium
AGGATTCAATTTCATTTATTTTTTTATGTTCATTTCCCAAAAAATATGAACTTACCGGTGTTTTAATTTTAAAGTGATCAAGTAGTTTCTTAGCTCTTCTTGTGTCTTCACAATATATTAAGTCGACATTCTTTAATGTTTCTAAAACTCTTGTAGAAACATCTTCAAGATTTCCAATTGGGGTTGGGCAGATATAAAAAGTACCCACAAAGTTACAAGTCACCTAACTGGTTTGCAACTTCTTCAAATAAATTCACATCTTGGGTTAAAACTAATTTTACGAAATTACTATCTCTTGATATCCAAACATTTGTAGAGCCTTTATAAATAGTACCTTCATATTTTATTTCAGATTCTGTAAATCTTTGTTGGGATTCTGCCCATAGAATATAAGTCTGATAGATTTCATCTAAATCAATACTTGTATCACCGCTAATTTTTACAGTCATTATCAAATTACCAGAAGAATCTGTGTAGTCCTTCCATGAACCACCACCAATACCTACTGCTGCTGTAATTGCATCTATAGGACCAACAGTGCTTTGTAGTAGATAGACCAAGTCCAAAGAACCTATTGTTCCTTCATCAATTAATTCAAAGTTAGGAATAGTCAAAGTCGAAATATCAACTGCTTCATATCTTTCATTAGTAAAAAATTTTGAAGAATCATATATCTGCTCAGAAGTAGGTAGATTTGTTAAGCCTGTTTCTTTATATTCAGATAAAGCTTCATTTAAAGCAGTCATTTTTCCTTGATTAATAATTTCCCTCGCAAGTATTGGGCCATATGTGTAATAGAGGTCGGAAGGAATATAAAAATAAGTTGGTAAAGCAACACGACATGAAATATTTGGAATTTGGGCCTGCATAGTTTGGCGATCATATGAGTCAAGTCCATCTACCCACTTGCCCTCAACCCAATCAGCTTGTGCTTCCATTAAAGCTCTTATACCTGGATAATTAGAAAAATCATCTAGCTCATCCATCTCTTGATACCACTCAGATATTTCAAAATGTTGTCCTTGAAGAGAGTGAACTAATTCATGGACAATCACTCTTTGCTCATAAAAATTTAGTTTTTTCTGTCCCGGTCTAATTGGCAATCGTAATATCTTATCAAGTAAGTTATAGGAACCAGCTGAAAAGCATCTTTGAAATTCAACTTGTAAATTTAAAAGTTGGTCTGGTGAAAAATCATTTAGACCCCACATATTTTCAGAAAGTACAGCCCTTTCCCACTCTCCATCTTCATAGTCTTCTTCAAAATCATCAAGAAAAGATAAAGCATTATATTCTTGATAGTCATTCAATGTATATAAGTGATATAAAGGATCTTCAGTGTATTCAAGTCCAATCCTTCTTTCAATAAATGCCATCAATTCAACTAACTGTTCTTTCATTTCTAGTGGAGGTTCTTGCAGTTCAAGACCAAATTCGTCAAGCGCATACGGTTCTTCAATTAAAACAGTTGTAGTAGTTGAAGTTGTAGAAGAGCTTGTTGTGGAATCAGTATTTAGAACTTCTGTGGAAGATTCTTCTGAATCGATAGCTACAGGCTGATTTTCAGAAGAACATGAGATAAGAAGTAAAACCAAAAAAGTTAATAAATATTTTTTCATAGGTATTCAGATTACATGTATTCTATTATTTATAAAAACAAATGGAGGAAAATTGATTAAGGAATTTAGAGACTTCATCAATAGAGGTAACGTTGTTGAACTTGGTGTTGCATTTGTAATGGGTGCTTCTTTCAAGTCTCTAGTTGATGTTTTTACAAAGAAACTCATTGAACCAGTTATAGGTATGATAATTAATTTACCAAACTTAGAAACACTAGGTTTATTTGGTGACGTAGACCCATCATCAGGAATTAAAGCAGGTTCATTTGGTGCGTTCTTGGGAGAGGTTATTAACTATACGATTATCGCATTTGTAATGTTTTTAGTAATTAAAGCTTATAACCATTTTGAAAATGCGGTATCTGATGATGAAGACGAGACTGTTGTCGCTGCTGAATCTAAAGAGGTTCAATTACTAAAAGAGATAAGAGACGGGATAGATAAAATAAATAAATAAAATTCATGAAAGAAAATAATTTAAAGGATTTATTCAATTACGCACTCGAACAAAATACTAAAGTGCGAAGAGGAATAATTTACTCAATACTTAATAAAATATTTGATCTAGCTCCTCCAGTTTTGATTGGTGTTGCTATTGATATAGTTGTAGAAGGGTCTGATTCGTTTATTGGTAATCTTGGATATACCGATAGGCGTCAACAGTTAATAATCCTTGCAGTCATAACTTTTATCATTTGGGGTCTAGAATCTTCATTTGACTACATTGCAGCAGTTACTTGGAGAAATATTTCACAAGATATTGAGCACTCTTTGAGAACAGACACTTTTAATAATGTGCTTGGTCTTGATTTAGCTTTTTTTGAAAATAAATCATCCGGAAGATTAATGGCAATCTTAAATGATGACGTAAATCAGTTAGAAACATTTTTAGATAATGGTGCAAATAGACTTGTACAAACGGCTACTACTGTTTTAGTCATTGGTGGTACTTTTCTATATATTTCACCATTAGTTGCAGTTTTTGCATTTATTCCTATACCTATAATTATTTTTGGATCGCTGAGATTTACAAACAGAATCGCAGATCGCTATACCAAAATTCGAAACGATATTGAAAACTTAAATGCAAATCTTTCAAACTCTATTACGGGAATACTTACAGTAAAAAGTTTTAATAGAGAAAAGAAAGAAAGTGAGAGAATAACAACATCATCCCAGGAAGTTAAAAGTGCAAACTATCATGCAATAAGACTTTCTGCAGCATTTATTCCAATTATTCGAATAGCAATATTATTTGGATTTACAGCAACATTACTGATAGGTGGATTTTTGGCTTTAGATGGGGAAATTAAAGTTGCTACTTATTCTGTAATGTTATTTATTACGCAAAGATTACTATGGCCGTTAACCGAACTGGGTGTAATATTTGATGCGTACCAAAAAGCAATGGCATCATTCAGACGCATTCTAAATTTAAAAAATACAATTCCAACAATAAAT
>JAOMBT010000025.1 GCA_028344675.1 Acidimicrobiaceae bacterium
TTCAATAATCCTTACACCATGGCCAATTCTTTTAGCACCATTGTCCAAAGCATCTTTTATAGAATGAATACCGTCACCTTCTCCAGCATGAATTGTAATATTAATACCAGCATCACTAACTTTTTTAAAAGATTTTGTGAATAAAGATGGCATAAAATTCAATTCAGGACCTGCAATATCAAATCCAATAATTTTATTTTTATTTGCTATAGCTAGTTCTGACACCAGGTCAACATTTTCAAAGTCATGTCGCATTCCGCATAGAATTAATCCAGATTTAATACCATAATCATACTCAGCTTCTTTAAAACCTGAATTAATAGAATCAATTACACCAACAGGGGATAAGTTGTTATTAACTGAATAGAACGGTGCATAACGTGATTCATACATAGTTATACCATTTTTAAACATATCTTCAGCTGCTTCATAGGCTATTCTTTCAAGGTTATTTTTACTTTGCATGAGGGCAATAGTATGGGTAAAAGCTTCTAAATATTTATCAAGCGAAGAAGAATTAGATCTATCGAAAAATAATTCGATATCATCTGCTTCAAGTAAAGGTGAATAGTTAATTTCTCTCGCAAGTTCTAATGCAGTGGAAGGTCTTAAACCACCATCTAAATGGTCATGCAGAATAGCTTTATTCATAACGCAACATAATATATATTATAGGACAAATATTAAGTTTAGATAATTTCTGCAATTACACTCTCCTTATGAGTCAATGGTAGCCAATGATCAGCGTTTTTAACTTCTTTAATAGTTACATTTGTTCCAGATGATGTTAATCGGTTAATCATTTTGTCATTTAATTTTACAGCCGCATCATTTTCGCCAAATAAAAATGTAATATCAATATCAAGTTTTCTTCTCCACTGGCTAGATAGCTCCAGATTATAGTCTATGTTCGAATACCATGATATAGGTTGCTTCATACCGTTATAAAAATGGTCAGTTAAAGATTGAATATCAATATTATGAATTTTATTGTTGGGGCTATATGTAGTGAATAAACTATTTAACGATAAATCTAGTAAATCATAGTCAATCTTTGAAGTGATTCTATATGAAGATCTAAAGAACAAATCCAGATTTTTGAAAAGTAATTTATCTGCTTCCTCAGGATTTTGAAATGTACTTATATAATGATGTCCTTTATCAAAGCTTAAATTATCATATACACTTGTTCCGGGAAATTCAGTTCCACCACATATAGATACTAGTTTTTCAATTTTGACATTTCCTCTGGAAGATACAGACCAAGCAACAATAGAGCCCCAGTCATGTCCAACAATTGTAAGGTTGTTATTTAGTTGTAGTGTATTTATTAACTTTTCTATATCTAATGATAAGTTCTCAATATTAAAATCACTCACAATAGAATTATTAACAGATGAAAGTGGATAACCCCTTTGCTCAACGACTGTAACTCTAAAATTATTTTTTAATTGATTTTTTATATCGTTCCAGAAATACATATTAGAAGGGAAACCATGTAGGAAAAGTACATCTCTCCCCTCTCCTTCGCTAGTGTACGACAGTTCAAAATCATTTAATTGTAATTTTTTTATCATATGAGATTATTTTTTCTTAATATAACAATAGCTAAACAAAGTGCAAAAAATATCCATTGAAAGGCGTAACTTAAATGTGGTGCATCATAAGGTTCAGTGAGGTTGATACACTCAATATTGTTCCCGCATTCTTCTGTTAGTATTAAGTAAAACTTTTGAATAGAAATATTTTTTTTCAGATTCAATAAAAGATTTATCAATTCTAAATAGATAATTCGATTGTGGGATGTCATCTTGGCCGATCGTCTGAGTGTCATAAGCCATGAGTTTTCCTATATATTTGAATTTCTCAAGTTGATCAATTGAATTTAAATCAAAATCAAGTGGAACCCATCCCCTGTTTACGACCATATAGTTACTATAACTATCTACTACAAGGTCTACTCTGTTGTATCCATTTTGACCATTATGCACTCTGGATCTTAAAAGCCATGAGTGTATTAACGAAACAGTCTCATCAATTTGAACATATTGGAATTCAGAGAGATTATCAATATCTGATACGGATACTTCTAAAAGATTATCGTATTTTGTGAGATTTTCTAAATTGTTTTGGTCTTCATAATGACTTGACAGTTGCCAATATGATAATCCAATAAAAATTATGACAATAAAAAAACCCAAGTAAAACAGGACTTTAAAAGGTAACTTTTCTAACTTACCCAACTAGTATCTCCCCTTCGTTTGTCACCAAATGAAAAAACTTCATTATTTAATCCTGAAACACAAACCCCACCAAAATACATATCATATTCCTCAGTTATTGTTATATCCTTATCCGCTTTTAATGCGCCAGGTTCAGCTCTAACTGAGCCATCACCGTTTACATGAAATCTTGGACTATCAATTGCTTGTTGCCAGTCATTATTATTTGAATAATTGAACAATACTTGTGCAATAGCTGAACTTATTCTATCTGCCCCCGGAGAACCAATAGTTGTAATACCATTTTCAGTTTGAATAATTAATGGACTCATATTTGATATTAGCCTGTCTCCTCTGGTATCTCCTAAGAAGCCCTGAGGATTAAGCTCAATTTCACCAAGAGAATTATTGAAATACATACCAGTATTTCGACACAGAACTCCTGAACCATATCCACTAGAAAATGTTGCAGAAAAATGATTATTCATTTCATCTGAAGTGTTTACTTGAATAGTCGATGATGATTTAGTTAAATTT
>JAOMBT010000026.1 GCA_028344675.1 Acidimicrobiaceae bacterium
AAAGTCGACTAATTCAGATATAGATTTCAACAGTTTCACTTATATTGTTAATTCTGACAAAAAACATGTAAACATAACCAATATAAATGACATAAGTGAACCGTTAATTAATGACTCCGTAAGAAGACCATTTGACAAGTTCAATATTGAACAATTTGAAAAAGTAACTGGTGGATTTAGAATTGATTTCCAAGATGATCTGGACGAATACTACACAGTAAATTTTCAGTCTGATCAAAATGCCATACCTTACATCGGAGTGAGTGTAGAAAAAAATAAAACAGCAAAATTATATTTAAATCTTAACGGTTCTGTAAAAGGAAATGTGTATCCGATAATTGAATTATCTTTAAAAGAAAATTCAAATTTAGAAATTATCATTTCTGTAACAAGTCAAGAAGATGTGAACATTGCAAACTCTATATATGCAAAAGTGCTTAAAGATGCAAATTTAAAAATACATACTATAAGCATGGGAGGCGAACTTTCTCGTTCTAGAATAGATATCGATTTGATTGGCGATGGCTCAGGATTTTATTTAGATGGTATTTATTTTGGGGAAGGCTCACAAATACACGATAATAGGGTATTTGTTAACCACCTAGGCAAGAGTACGAACTCAAATATGATTACAAAGGGTGTGCTAGGAGATAAAAGTAGCTCAATCTTTACCGGAACAATTCATATAGCTGAGGGTGCAACAAAAACTGAATCACATCAAGAGAATCGGAATATATTACTTAGTGAAGAAGCAACTGCGCAGTCAGTACCTAACTTAGAAATACTTTGTGATGATGTTATCTGTAGTCATGGTTCTTCTGTTGGGCCAATCGAAAAAGAAGTGTACCACTATGTTATGTCTAGGGGAATAGATAAGGTTGATGCTGATAAAATGTTAATTAAAGGTTTTTTTAATGAAGTCATTAATGATTTGAGCTGGCAATTAATTCATGACAGCATTGCAGATATAATTGATTCAAAATACATGAACATTATAAGAGGTAAGTAAGTGGATAAAACCAAAATATTGAAAACTTCAGAACTCTCTTTAAATAGTTCAAAAGTTATAAATCTTGGTGACAAGCAAATCGCTGTATTTAATTATGAAGACGAATTTTACGCACTAGATGATATGTGTTCACATGCTGAGGCAAGTCTTTCAGAAGGAGATGTCTATGATTGTAAAGTTGAATGTCCACTACATGGTGCTGAATTTGATTTAAAGACTGGTAGTGCAGTTACATTACCAGCAACAAAACCAGTCAACAATTATAAAGTGGTTGTTGAAAATAATGATATATTCTTAGAAATGATCCAAGATGCTTAAAGTAGAAAATTTAAAAGCTTCTATTGGAGATGTTGAAATTTTAAAAGGAATAGATCTGGAAATAAAACCTGGTGAACTCCATGCAATTATGGGTCCAAATGGTTCTGGGAAATCTACATTATGCCATGTTGTTATGGGCAATGAAACTTACCAAGAACAGGGAAAAATTTTTGTTGAAGATAATGACGTATCAGGACAAAAACAGCTCCAGAGATCTAATGCTGGTGTTTTCCAATCATTTCAATATCCAGTAGGCCTACCTGGTGTAAGCCTAAGGGAGTTTTCTCAGAATATAAACAAAGATTTAAATAATGATGAAATTGATACGTTAGCTGAAAAATTTAGTGTAAAAGAATTTTTAGATAGAGAAGTTAATGTTGATTTATCTGGTGGAGAAAAAAAACGATGTGAACTTTTTCAAATTGCGTTAACTAATCCAAAAGTTGCTTTACTAGATGAAATAGATTCTGGTTTAGACATTGATGCAATCAAATCTGTTGCGGAATTAATTAATGATAATAGAGATAAAAATACTTCCTATTTAATTGTTACACATTACAGTAGAATTTTAAAATATCTTGATGTAAATATGGTTCATATTGTAGTTGATGGAGAAATTGTAAAGTCAGGACCTAAAGAACTTATTGAAGAAGTTGATTCTGACGGATACACTCAATATCAGGGAAAGTAATGACAGAGCAATTCAGAACTGAATCAGATTCCATGGGGGAGTTCCAAGTTCCTATAGGTGCAAAATTTGGAGCTTCTACTGCTAGAGCTACTGAGAATTTCCCAATTTCAGCATTGCGTTTTTCTAGAGTATTTATTAGATCACTTGGGGAAATTAAAAAAGCTTGTGCAGTTGTAAATAAAAAAAATAATCTTTTAGATGATAAATTGGCAAAAGCGATAGTTGATAGTGCACAAGAAATAATAGATGGAAAGTATGATAAAGATTTTGTTGTTGATATTTTTCAAACAGGATCTGGAACATCAACAAATATGAATATAAATGAAGTAATTGCAAACTTAGCTTCTGAAAAAATTAACAAAGACGTTCATCCAAATGATCATGTAAATATGAGCCAATCATCTAATGATGTTATTCCTACAGCTACAAACCTTGCATCATTGCTCTCCATAAAGGAGGATGGTGGTTTGTTAAATTATTTAAGTATTTTGAATGAAAATTTGAATAGTAAAGCCAAAGAGTGGGCTGATGTTTACAAAAATGGTAGAACACACTTAATGGATGCAACTCCAGTTACCCTAGGACAAGAATTTGACGGTTAT
>JAOMBT010000029.1 GCA_028344675.1 Acidimicrobiaceae bacterium
TGATATTTAGAACATCCCTAGGTATATAAGAAAAAGCAAAATTTCCACCTATTACAGATCCTACAACTCCAAACATTCCAACTGTAAGGCCTATCTTTAATAATTCAGAATTAGTACGAATTTTAGTTGCTGCTGCTGTTATTGCTGTTGGGATAGTGGTTATAAGAGAAATACCCTGAGCAATAATTTGTTCAAAACCTCCAAAAAATATTAATAAAGGAATTCTAATGATTCCACCACCAATTCCGAGTAATCCAGACCCCACACCTGAAACAAATCCTACTACAAAATATAAAAAGAAATTATCTTCATACAAGGTTGAGATAGATGAAGAAAAGATCATTCTATGAGCTGATGCTATAAGAAGTATTGAAAAAATTCTTTTTAAAAGTCTAGTATTAATTTTTGCGGTAAATTTACTACCCGTATATCCACCAATTATTCCACCAATAACGATTACCAAAATTGGTAAGAAAAAATTGTTTCCGTCACTAAAATCATTAGCTATGTATGTAAGACTGCTTCCGGTAGCTACAAATACAACCGCGAGTGAAGACACTCCAGTGTTTGCTTTAAATTCAGATTTTGTAAGGTAAGTAAGCAAGGGTACAAATACAACACCACCACCAATACCTAATATTCCAGAAAGAAGCCCTCCAATAGTTCCTATAACAAGATAAATAATCAAATTATTTTCTTAATTTTGGTAAGAGCTCTTTACCGAGTAGTTTTATAGTCTCCTCTTGATTTATTGAAGATATTTGAATGGTAACGATATCTGAATCAAAGTCATCTACAAGGGGACTATAAATATTAACTAGATCCTCAATTGTTGCTGCTTTAGAAAACTTACTCATTATTTCTTCTTTTGGGAAACTATCAGCTTCAATTCGAAGAGCTTCAGGATCTAATTGTTGCAATCTACTAGGAGCCCTAAGCCCTCTCCAAGACCTTAGTGCTGTCCATGCATCCTCGTCATTATCTGCAAACATAGTCCATCTGTAAGTATGTACAGACATATCTTCTTTCTTTAATTCGGCTGTTCGTGCTTTCGCTGGATCAATAACCCTCTCATATGAGTCCTTTGGGTCTTTAACACTAATCATTAATCCATCTGCAAATTCTGCTGCTACCTGTGCAGATTTTGGACCTCCGGCAGCAAGCCATATTGGAATATTTTTTAGAGGAGGGGAGTACAATTTAGCTTTTTCAGTTTTGTAATACTCGCCATTATAAGTTAGTTTTTCACCATTCAATAAACGTCTGATAATAGTGAGAGATTCAATTAATCTATTTTTACGTTCCTCGTATTTTGGAAATGCATACCCTAGAGGACCTTCATTTATATTTTCACCCGTTCCAACACCTAAGTGAAAAGTTGATTTTGTTAGCCTGTCTACGGTTGCTGCTGCTTGAGCTACGACTCCAGGATGCATTCTCCATAAAGGCGTAGTTACTCCAGTGCCAAGATCAAGGTCTGGAATATTATTTGCGAGTGCCCCCAAGGTGGACCATGTAAAATTTGAAGCCGAGTAATCATCTACCCAAGGATGAAAATGTTCAGATATTGTTAACATATCAAACCCTGAATCTCTAGCAATTTCTGCATGTTTGATAAGGTCTTCTGGTTGCCACTGTTCCGAGCCTAGGAAGTATGAAAATTTTGTCATTGGATTATTTTAGTTTACTTAATTATTTAGGTGGGTGCCCCATAAAGAGGCACCCGAGTTTTTGTGAAACTATAAGCCGGATTCTGTATACGAAAAACGTATGATAATCATCCATCTTGTGTACTTGTTACCAAATACATCTAGCTACTTACCCACAATTATTAACCGAGCAGGCTAATTGCTTCTTAGTATTGCTCCAAGAGGGGTTTACAAGCTAATCTGATTACTCAAATTACTGGTGGTCTCTTACACCACCTTTTCACCCTTACTTATTTTCATAAGCGGTTTGTTTTCTGTTGCACTATCCGTCAATTACTTGCCTGGGAGTTACCCAGCTCTTTGCTCTGTGGAGTCCGGACTTTCCTCGATAAATCGCGATTATCCATTTCACACTTTAAGTTTACATAGTTAATTTATTCATTTGAATAAGAAATTATTATTTCCTGTAAATTGTCTAAAGACAGGGGGCCTATATACTTTTTGATAATTTTATTATTTAATAATATATGTGTTTCAGGCACTCCAAATACGCCAGAGTATATTGCCATCTGGCTTTCTGGATCAGTTAC
>JAOMBT010000027.1 GCA_028344675.1 Acidimicrobiaceae bacterium
TATTAACTAATTCAAAATTGATAGTTCTAGTATCGACAACTGGAAACTTTCCAGAGTGATTATATAAAATATCTGTATACAAAAAATCTATATCTGTATTAAAAGTAAAAATATTAATTGACGAAAGAGAGAGCTGATTACCATCAGATATAAGTAAATATTCATTGTTGTACTTATCAAGTAGTTGTATTTTGAATCCTTGTGATAGAAAGGTCTCTAATATTGAGTAAGAATAAAAAACTCCACTTAAATACCCTACAACATAGCCACTATCATCTAAAACCAGATCTCCATTCTGAAAATTTTGATTTGTACCTCCTGAAATCAATAATTCATTCGATGAATTTTTAAAGATTAATGTAGTTTCAATAAAATTGAAACTTTCAAAATTTTTAATAAGTGAAATATTTTCGAAAGATTTTATTTTATCCTTTAAAGAATTGTTTTCTATTTCTAAAGCTCTAAGATTTTTTACTTCCTGTTCCAATCTTATGTTTTCAGATACAAGTTCTGCCCTTGAGGTGAGCAAAGAATTAAAAGAATCTATATAAGTTGATTCAAAAACATCTATATTCAATTCAAAAGTAAAAGACTTCGGAATATAACTAGATATTGCCTTATTCGAAAAATAATCAATAAGAATTAATAAACTACTTAAAAATATAAAAATAATGTACAGAACATAGCTTCTTTTTGGTTTTGATCGGGAACCTAGCATTGAATTAATTTGGTTTTAGAGATAATTTTAATATTGATTTATAGTCTTTAAATCTTTCTAAACATATTCCAGAACCAATAACTACTGAGCTTAGTGGATCTTCAGAAGTATTAATTGGGATGCCTAAATCTTCAGCTATCTTTTTGTCCATTTGTTTCAATAAAGATCCCCCACCAGTTATCCAAGCTCCATCTTTATCTATATCTGAAACTAGTGCTGGAGGAGTTTGAGATAATGAAAGTCTTATTGCTTCAACTATATTATTAACTACAGGTGACAATGCATTTCTTACCTCACTTGCTTCTAAAAGTACTTGTTTTGGTATTCCCTTTACAATATCTCGACCAGTTACTGTTACTTGAGGTTCCCTATCGTATTGATATGCTGATCCAATTGCATGTTTAATACTTTCAGCAATACCTGAGTCAATAAGTATTTGGTGTTCTGTTCTCAACCAGTCTATTAAAACTTCTGTCATATCTTCACCGCCTACTCTGACGGAATTGGCATTTACAATATCTCCCATTGAAATTACAGCTATTTCTGTAGTACCACCACCAATATCAATTATCATATTTCCATAAGGTTCAAAAATGTTCAAACCACTACCTATTGCTGCTGCCATTGGTTCCTCAATAGTAAATACTTCAGATGCACCAGTAGCGTGTGCTGCAGTTTCTATTGATCTTTGTTCTACACTTGTGACACCATTGGGAACACATATAACAATTCTTGGTCGTGAATAAGCTTTTCCAATTGCTTTTGTTAATAATGCTTTGACGAGTTCTTCAGCCATGTCAATTTCTGAAATAACACCATCTCTGAGTGGTTTTACCAACTCAATAGTATCCGGAACGCGTCCAATTAGTTTTTTTGCTTCTTTTCCAATAGTTAATATAGAACCATCACTTTTATTAACTGCAAGTAAGGTGGGTTCATCAATCATGACACCTACACCTTTGACATATATGAGAGTATTAGCTGTGCCTAGATCAATAGCAATATCATTACCACCAAACAAAGTTCTTCTTAAATTTAAACTAGCCATGTATACCTAGATTAATCTATTAAAGGTGCATTGAAAATTTTTTATTCTGAAAAGAATAAATTTAACTCTCGTTCAGCACTTTCATCAGAATCAGAACCATGAACAACATTTTTATCAAGTTCAGTAGCTAAATCTCCCCTGATAGATCCTGGGGTAGCATCAGAAGGGTTTGTTGCACCCATTAAGTTTCTGATTTGCATAACTACATTGTCTCCCTCTACTTGCATTGCAACAACTGGGCCACTTGTTATAAATTCAACCAAGTCAGTAAAAAATGGTTTATCCTTATGCTCTCCATAATGTTCTTCTGCTAGTGCTGGTGATATGATCATCATTTTGATTTTGGTAATTTTAAAACCTTTTATTTCAACTCTAGAAATAACCTCTCCAATAAGATTTCGCTTTACCCCATCAGGTTTTATCATAAAAAATGTTTTCATTATATATCCTTTTTAAACTCCCCAATTAAATATAAACTACCTAGCAATATACAAGGATTTTTATTTTCCATAAATTTATCAATG
>JAOMBT010000028.1 GCA_028344675.1 Acidimicrobiaceae bacterium
ATTCCAGATGTAGAACCAACCATATAAATTTTTGCTTTTAACTTACCTGCCATATTGTCTCCTTATAAAACGTTTTCACCCATGAATAGGGCGGAAACAGAATCGTCTGTAAATATTGATGTTAGTGCATTTGCAATTATTGTTGAAACACTTAGAACTTCAACATTGCCTAATTTTGCAGAATTCCCATTTTGGAGAAGAGTATCAGTAACGACTATATTATCTATCGGGGCATCTTGAAGATTTTCTACTGCACCATCTGAAAATATGCCATGTGTTGCAGCAACATTTACAGATTTTGCACCACGCTCTTTCAAGATTCTAGCCGCAGCAGAAATGGTACCTCCTGTATCAATAATATCATCAAGTAAAATGGCATGTCTATCTTCAACTTCACCAATTACAGTAAATGATTTAACTTCATTATGAATCTTTGGATCTCTTTTTTTATGAACAAAACCAACATATGCTTCTAAGTGTTTTGCAAAAGTGGTTGCTCTTTTAACCCCTCCCGCATCAGGAGAAATTATTGAGATCGGAGATTCAAATTTTTCTTTAAAATACTCAACGAATAGTGGGAGTGCGGTTAAATGATCAAAAGGTTGGTCGACAAACCCTTGAATCTGTTGAGTGTGTAAGTCAATTGAAACTAATCGATCAACCCCGGCTGCAACAAACATATCTCCAATTAATCTTGCTGAAATGGGTTCTCTAGGTAATGCTTTTTTATCCTGTCTTGAATATGGATAAAAAGGTAAAACAGCTGTAATTCTTTTTGCCGAAGCACGTTTTAAAGCATCAACCAAAAGGAGCTGCTCCATAATGGTCTTATTGATATCCCCTGAATGGCTTTGCATTACAAAACAGTCGGCTCCTCTTACACTATCACCGAGTCTTAAATAAATTTCTCCGCTTGCAAATAATTTTTTTTCGACTTCAGAAAGCTCCGTTCCCAAATTAGATGAAACTTTTTGTGCTAACTCAGTATTTGATGATCCAGAAAATATAAGCATTTTCTTTTTTCCTGGTTGTTCAATCATTTCTTATTTTTCCTATCAACATAACCATCTATATTTTTTTGATCACTGCGTTCAATACCTAAAGCTTTTTCGGGTACATCTTTTGTAATGACTGACCCAGCTCCAATCATGGCTTCCTTGCCAACAGTTATAGGAGCAACAAGCATTACATCTGAGCCAATAAAAGCCCCATCTTGAATACTTGTTTTATGTTTATTTTTTCCATCATAATTTACAGTTATGGCACCAGCAGAAAAGTTTACTTCCGTACCTAGTTCGGCATCTCCAACATAAGCTAAATGAGGAATTTTGCTTCCTTTTCCTATTTTTGATTTCTTTGTTTCTGCAAAAGCACCAACTTTTACATTATCTGCTAATTCTGATCCGGGTCTTATGTGTGCAAATGGTCCAATTATTCCATTAGATTCAATTTTTGCCTCATCAATTACAGAATTGACTACTTTAGAACCTTTTCCGATATGTGAATTATTAATTTGAGCATTAGGACCTATCTCACAACTTTCCTCAATAATAGTTTTTCCTTTTAAATGAGAATTTGCATATATTTTTGTACCGCCTGCAATTTTTACTGATTCGTCAATATATGTTGATCTTGGATCTTGAAAGTAGACACCCTCTTCCATAAAATCCTGAATTATTTTCTTTTGCAATGTGTCTTCAACTTCATTTAGTTGGCCCATCGAATTAATTCCTTGTATTGAATGTTCGTCTACCTGTACTATAACAATATCTTTTTTTTGATTATTTGCAATACCTATTAAGTCAGTTAAATAAAGTTCTCCTTGTGCATTTGCAGTATCAAGTTTTTTTATATATTTTGTTAAAAAAGCTTTCTGAAAACAGTAAATTCCAGAGTTAATTTCATTAATTTTTTTTTGATCTTCTGAACAATCTCGTTCTTCAATTATTTCAACTGTGGAACTACTTCTGACTACCCTTCCGTAACCAAATGGGGCAGATACATTCGAAGATATAAAACCAACGCAGGATTCACTTGATATAACTTGATTAATTAATTCTTCAATATCATTCTTATCAATTAATGGAACATCTCCTGGAATAACAAGAATATATTCAGAATTATCTTCCTGAAAAGAAGGAGATTCCACTACTACAGCAACAGCATGTCCGGTGCCATTTTGTTCATTTTGAATAATATTTCTTACGTCTTTTGGTAAGGATTCTATTACCTGCTCTGCCTCATGACCAA
>JAOMBT010000003.1 GCA_028344675.1 Acidimicrobiaceae bacterium
TAAATTTAATTTTCTTATCTTCCTTCTCCTCCTGAGCCTCTCTAGCTTTATAACCAATTTTGTTGATCGACTCAATAACATCTTCTATTTGAAAATCACTGTCTTCAAGAATGTCTATTGTTGCTAATTTCAAAGGAAAGCTGACTGACGAATCTAAGATATTATTATCTTTAGATAGGATACGTTCAATTCTTGCAGCACAGGCAGCACACGTCATGCCATCAATATCTAAATTTATTGATTTAGCTTGATTTGGCAACTGTATAGCCTTGTTCATCTAACAAATTTTTTACTACAGTCATATCTATTTCATTATTTGACATTACTTCCACTAATTTATTGTCTATGTTTACAGATACATTTTCAACAGAATCGATAGTATTAATAGCGGCTTCAATTGTTTCTTTACAATGTCCACAACTAATTTCAGGTACAGTAAATTTTGTTTTCATGACTTTATAGTAATATTGGTAAATTTATAAAATAAGCCCCTATAAATAGGGGCTTATAGGAAACCTCTTGGGGGAGATTTCATTAGGGGGGTATTAAAACTTATGCAGTTTCTTGTAAAATTCTTCCTCTTACTCTTGGATATTTCACAGGAGCGTGGTTGAAGCAGTGATCTCTCTTATTATAAATACTTAATTTAGTGCTACAAGATTCGTCCTTGCACACTCTTCCTTGGTCAAAACTTTTAGAAGGCCTAATGCCACCTTTAATTTGACTTGCTTTTAGTCCGTCTGTCATTTTATTCCTTTATATACTTTGTGAATATATTCACAAGCTTAGCATCTTCATTTAAGATAGCAAATTTAATTTATTAAGTTTTCTATTTTAGATAGTAGATTCAATTTATCAAGTTTTTTTGAAATAAAAATGCTTCATCATTCCACCCTCTGCCTAAGAAGTTTTTTACCATTAACTCAGCAGAGATAGTACCACCTGGCTTCAATATTTTATTTTTATACTCAACCCCAACAGAATTAGACAAAACACCTTCATTTTCAAATCTACTAAACATATCATCACCAATAATTTCAGCCCACAAGTAACCGTAGTATGCAGCATCATACCCACCTAGCAGATGTCCAAATGCTGGAAGATGATTTGTGTCATTTGGATAATTAATATTTGTTACTTCCTGTGATATTCTTTCAATATCATTCAGAGAGTCATTAAAATCTTCTCCATGCAAGTGTTGGTCAGCTAAACCAAAAGACACCTGTCGTAAGGCAAGAAGGCTAGCACCAATATTTTTTGAACTGTTCAGCTTTTCACAGATATCTTCTGACAAGGCTTTACCCGTTTCAATATGTCGTGAAATTTTCTTTAAGCATGCAACTTTCCAAACCCAGTGTTCCATAATTTGGCTAGGTGCCTCTACAAAATCCCATTCACAGTTAGCACCAACAAATCTTGTATATTTAGATTTTCCAATCCCATTGTGTAAAACATGGCCGAATTCATGAAATAAAGTTTCTACTTCATCAAATGTCATCAGTCCGTCTCCTGTATTAGGATTTGGAAAATTTGCAACCATGGAACAAACTGGCAACTCTTGTCTTACAGATCCCCCTGAAGATATATCGAACACTGCTGCATGTGTATACTTACCTTCTCTTGGATATAGATCTAGGTAAAAATATGCTAATTGTTCACCACCCTTCTCCCATAAAGACCATAGTTCTACGTCTTCATGCCAGGCAGATTCACTTGACTCAGGTTTAATTTCTAAATCAAAAACTTCTTCACAAACTTTAAACATTTCAATTTTTACATCGTGTATGAAAAAATATTTTTTTAGTTCGCTGTTTTCAATATTGCTGACTTTACTTCGTTCAGAGGAAATAAAATACCTAATATCCCATGGTGCAATTTCTTCTATCGCAATATCATCAATAACGAGTTCCTTCTTTTCTAATTCAGCAGCTTTGTGTAGTTTAGGAATTAAGTCGTCATACATAGCTTTAACATTTTTTGGAGATTTAGCCATTCTATTCTGTAGTCTGTAATCTGCCCATGTCTTAAATCCAAATAAGCCAGCCTTCTCATTTCTTAATACAACAGCTTCTTTAAGAATCCGACTATTTTCATTAACAGCCCTATTGTTAAATGCTTTCCATGTAGTTTCTCTAGTTTTTCTTACAGTACAGTTTTCTGTTACTGCATTTATATCTGGATAAGCCATTGTTATAACAAATTTTTCACCACTTTTACTTAAGTTCGTGAGTTCATTTTTACTTAGCCCCCTCAGTTCATCTTTAGAAAATTGAAGCTCTGTCTTATCTTTAGCGATATTTTCTGAAAACAATATCCCTAGCTCTATTAGTTTTTTATCAATTTCTGATAATCTATTTTTCTTATCATGTTCAAGACCATGACCGGCATCATTAAAATCTATTTCAAGATCTTTACGAAATTCAACTTCCTCAATGTCTGAAATATCAATTTTTATTTCATTAAATTTTTTATAAATATCTAAATCATTAAAAATCTGTAATGCATAATTTTGTATTTCGGCATCTGCTATATTTCCAAATTCCCTAATTTTTTCATCTGGGTGAACATCTCCAAGAAAAGCTATCCTTCCAGAAAGGTCATATACAGCACTTTCTAATTCATTAAAATGACTCAAACTGACATTTTTTAAAGTCTTAATATTATCAACTAGTGAATTACATTCATTGATACTTAGCTCTAAATCCTTTTTTAGGTTTTCTAGATTTACATTTGAATAGTTAAACATCCAACTCCTTTAACTTTTTATATGATACTATTTAGATATGGATATCAAACTTGAATTTTGTGTAGTTTGAAACTACACCCCTCGTGCAGTTAGTACGATTGAAGATATTTTAGAAAAATATGGAAACACGGTTGAATCAATTAATTTGATTCCAAGTGGTGGTGGAGTATTTGAATTTCAATTAAATGGAAAATTACTTTTTTCAAAAAAAGAATTAGGAAGACACTCTGAAGATGGAGAAATTCTAAAGTTAATTGAAGAATCACTTAGTTGACCTTTCCATTTGAGTTAACTTTATTTGAAGTAATTTTTATTGCTTCACTACTATTCATTAGCTCCGCAGTACAAGGTGTTCTTGGATTTGGCTTTGCGGTAATTGCTTCTCCCATAATTGTTCAAATTGAACCTAGCTTGGTTCCTCAATTGTTATCTTTACTAGGTTTTCCATTAGCAATCAGAGTATTTTATCGGGAGAAGGAAGAAGTTGACCTTTCTAAAGTAAAACCACTTATTATTGGCAGGTTAGTTGGTGGACCAATTGGGCTTTTTTTACTTTTAAATCTATCAGAAAAGTACTTGTCAATCGCAGTGGGATTTATAGTTTTCATAGCTGGTATAGGTTCTTTTTTTGGTTGGGTTATAAACAGAAATATCTTCAATTCCTTTCTTGCAGGAACTTTTTCAGGTGTATTTGGAATGGTTGCAGCAATTGGTGGCCCTCCTGTTGCATTGCTGTACAGGAACACTAAATCTCAAGAATTTCGTCCATCTCTAAATAGTGTTTTCAGTATAGGTATTGTTATAACCCTCTTGCTTTTATTATTCAGCGGTAATTTACTAAGGGACCATTTTTTACTTTTTATTATTTTTCTTCCATTTGTCTTAATTGGACTTAGGGTTTCTAGCACCCTTTTCTCTAAAGTTTCTGATAAATTCATATCTCATGCAGTAACTTATTTCTCATTACTATCTGGACTATATGTAATTTTGAGAAACATAAATTAGTTTATTTCAATAAAAGGAATTATTAACATATAAGCATATGTTTATAAACGCCACTATTGCGGGCTTACTTTATTTCTTAAGCTTCCCTCCATATGATTTATGGTATTTAATTTTTCCAGCACTTTATTTTTTTTATTATGCATTGCTATCAAAAGAAAAATCTTTTCTAACAGGATTTATCTTTGGGTGTATTGCATATGGTGTAATTTTATTAGGAATTCAATCAATAGGATTTGAAGCTTGGATTCCACTTACAATTTTAATGGGATTTATGTACGGATTATTCGCAAAACTATTTTCCTATTTAAATTCAAAATCTGAAAACAATTTCTATGTTTCATTATCAGTTATTGCAATTTTTGATTTACTAAGAGCATATTTTCCATTTGGCGGCTTCCCTTGGGGTTTCCCCTCAACAGTTTTATTAACCAACCCTGTAGACAGTTTTATTATGACAAATGCTCGTTTATCTTTCGAAGGTTTTGGGCCAACGGGATCTTCTCTTTTATTACAATCCCTTCCTCTAATAATTGCACTTAGGGTTTTTTCAAAAAACAAAGAAAAAAATTATTTTAAAAATTATATAATATTTTCATTAGTAGTTTTTTTAATATACGTTTTTAGTCTTGTAATCATTGATTTTAATTATCAGGATGTGAAAACAGAAACATCAGAACTAAACATTGCAATCGTTCAAGGAAATAGTCCATGTCCTGGTGCAAAAAACAGATGCAGCAATGAAAGACAAAAAATCTACGATAGCCACTTAACCAAAACACAATCTCTTGAAGGAAATTTTGATTTAGTAGTTTGGCCTGAGAGCTCAACAGGATTTAACAACGATCCTGGAATACATAGTAGAGTTCAAAACGATATTTCTACTGAAGCTTTGAGATTAGATTCCTATTTTTTAATCGGTGGAGACAGACCTATACAAAAAGAATATTTTGAAAATTATGGAATCTTTATTAACAAAAACGGTGAAATTGTAGATCAATATTTAAAACAGCATCCCGTTCCCTTTGGTGAGTATATTCCAT
Organism: Acidimicrobiaceae bacterium; assembly: GCA_028344675.1. Taxonomy (GTDB): domain Bacteria; phylum Actinomycetota; class Acidimicrobiia; order Actinomarinales; family Actinomarinaceae; genus Actinomarina. The sequence continues at coordinate 4,792 of JAOMBT010000003.1, forward strand.
TTAGAAAATTTTTAGATTGGATTCCTCCATTAGCATTAGTTCCACGCGACATGATTAGGGGAGATGGTCAAAAAATATTTATGGTAAACAATACAAAAATTTCAACTGTAATTTCATTTGAAGGATCGTTCCAAAGATACATCAGAAACAGTGTTCAGGATGGTGCAGAATTAGTTGTAATACTTACTAACCAAGCAAGTTATGGAGAAAGCGGTATGTCAGATCAATTTATATTAATGTCCAGGGCAAATGCAATTTCAAATGGAAGACCAATCGTACATGCAGCAATAACTGGTAAATCAGCATTTATTGATCACAATGGAAAAGTGATTTCCAAAACTGAATTATTTGAAACACAAATACTGACTGAAAAACTTGAGATGAAACAGACAGAAACCCCATACAGTAAATATGGTAACTATTTAAATTATATTTTTATAGTATTTGGAGCTGTCACTCTTTTGTGGCCAAAGAATATGTTTAAGAATTTTAGAAAAACTTATCTGTAAAATCTATGAAACTTTTAGGAATTAATTTATATTTCTGAATTAATTATTGGTAAGCCTCTTGCAGCAGCAGCCTCCACTGTACCGTCTTGAAATGCTCTTAGTCCAAACTTTGGTAACACTGCAAATATATGGTCAAATATATCAGATTGTATACCTTCGTATTCAACCCAATCAATTGTATTTGTAAAGGTATATAACTCTATAGGAACTCCTGTGGCAGTTGGTGAAAGTTGCCTTACCAATAAAGTCATGGTTTCTGTATTGAGACCATCATGATTTTGTAAATACTTAACTAGATATGCTCTAAAAGTTCCAAGGTTCGTGAGTTTTCTTTCCTCTTTTTCTTCATCAACAGAAGTGTTAAATTTTTCAATATCTTTTATTTTTTCGGAGAGATATTTATTTACAGTTGGGATTTCCATTAGCTTGTCAATATCTTTTTGCTCCATAAATCTTACACTTGATATATCTATAGAGATAGATCTTTTAATTCTCCTACCTCCATACTCTGACATTCCTCTCCAGTTTTTTACTGATGTGGTTACGATCTTTGATGTAGGAATTGTTGTGATAGTCTTATCCCAGTTTTGCACCTTAACCGTGTGTAAGGCAATATCTATAACATCACCATCAGCACCATATTCTGGTACCTCTATCCAGTCTCCATTATTAATAATGTTATTCTGGCCAATTTGTACGGATGCTATAAATGACAAGATTGTGTCCTGGAAAACCAACAATAGAACTGCTGTAAGGGCACCTAGACCACTTATGTAATAACTAACCGGTTGCCCAGTCATTATTGCAAAAATAATTATGAATATGAAAGAGTTTACAACAATTTTAATAATCTGAACGTAGCCCTTAATTGGCTTACTTTTTAGTGATTTGATATTTTCTGAAACCTTATTTAACACATTCAACATTTCAAGAAGAGTAAGGCCAACGAATAAGGTTAAAAGCGCACTAGAAACTCTTTTAGAAATTTCTGTATTAAATATTTCTAAATTGAACTGGGGGGTCGCAATTAAAAAATTAAATAAAACAAGAACGAATACATAAGAAACTCTATTTAAAAATTTTTTATCTAAAAACAGGTCGTCTATGTATGTACTTGTTTTACTAGCACCACGTTTAATTATTGGAAAAACTACTGATCGTATTATTAGGTAGGAAGCAATAAGAATTCCCACTAAATAGGCGACTATAAGTAAGTCTGATGCTGTTAAATTATTCATACATTAATCCTACTCTAAAAACCTTTTTGTTGACTTGTCCATGGGGCTGGTATGTCATTTATAAACTCATTAACACTTGGACCACTCAAAGACTGAAGTTTATTTTGTCCAATGATATAAGTAATGACTAATAAAATTAATGTAGTCTGATTTGAGGATAAAAGTTTAATTGTTACAAGTATTTCAGGGGAATTGAAAAAGATTATTTGCAGACCACCTTTTATAAATAAATATAAAGTCCAAATTATTGCAACTCTTGTATACGCTGGACGAACAAGTTCATGCAGGTACCATTCCTGGGGCCATTTTCTAATTGCTTTAGAACTATAAATAGTAAATGGTTTCTTAATTATTATTGAAACAAAACCAACAACAGCAATTGAAATATCCCTAACGATTCCAGGAATAAAAAAACCCGACGCACTTCCTTGAACTCTTGCCAGAAGAAGAGCTACTAATGTTCCTACTAATCCGTAGAATACAAATTTTAAATCTTGCTTTCTTAGAAGACGATAAAGAAATAAAAGTAGTAACAAAATACCCGTATATAAAATTGCCTGATTAAGAGTTGTAAAATTATTGGTTACTACGAAAAAGATTGGGGCAACTACAGAATCAAAAATTCCTTCTTGATTAAAATTTAATTCTTTTAATTCTTCTTTGATTTCTAAATATTTTGTATAAAATTTTCTCAATTTATTTGAACTTATTATTAAAGGATTCTTCATCATTTGAGAGCGAAGTTTCTTCTTCAATAAAATCTATAATTAAACTTGAATCAATCTTAAATTTTTTAGAGAGTTTTGTCACAATCTCTTTAGTTGAAAAATTTTCAAATGTTAGATCCTGAACCGACCTATATGCTTCATCTCTATCAATATCATTTTTTACTAAGGCTGAAAGAATTTTCTGACTGTTTAATTTATCTGCTGCATGACTTAGGTTTTTTTCTATAGCTTTGTAGTTTATATGAAGACCATCAAAAATTGATATTAAATCTTTAGTCATAAAACAAATTAAGTTAAAAGTATCTGGAAGGATAATTCTTTCAACGGAGGAATTAGAGATATCTCTTTCATGCCAGAGAACTATATTTTCCATACTGCTTAACGCATAACCCCTAACAACCCTTGCTAATCCCGTAATTCTTTCACTTGCTATGGGATTCTTTTTATGAGGCATAGCTGATGAACCTTTTTGTCCTTCTTTGAAAGGTTCACTTAGTTCTGAAATCTCAGATCGTTGGTAACCCCTAATATTTGTCGCAACTCTTTCAAAACTACTAGCAAGAATTGCAAGACTTGTGATAATTTCTGCATATCTATCTCTTGCTACGACTTGGCTTGCGAAGATTTCAGCTTCTAGTCCAAGTTTATTAAGAGTTGTTTTCTCAATATCTTCATCTACTACAGTATGGTTTCCAACTGGTCCACTAAGTTTTCCAATAGAAATAGTTTTTATACCCTCTTCTAAGCGCTCCTTGTTTCTTTTTATTTCTTGGTGCCAGTTACCAAAAATATTTCCCAAAAAAGTTGTTTCGGCAAAAACGCCATGAGTTCTGCCAACTATAGGTGTGTTCATCTCCTGTTTAGCCTTGGCCTCAATCTGTATTAAAAGTTCATCTAGTAGTTCAATGGTTATAGATAAGGACTGTTTAATTAATAAGCTATTTGCTGTGTCAACTACATCTGAGCTTGTAAGACCATAGTGGATCCAATTTGAATTGTCACCAATTTTGGATTGAAGTACATCTACAAATGAAGCTAAATCATGATTGGTGATTTTCTCTCTTTTATATACTTCATCCTTTAAAACCTCCGTTTGTTCAACGGCCTCAGCTATTCCACTTGGTGAAATATTACTTTCTTCCAATGTTTCAAGGTATTTTTGTTCTACAAGTTTCCAGGTATCAAATTTATTTTGATCATTCCAAATTTTTTCTATTTCTGGGTACTGGTATCTTTCAATCATAATCAATAACTATATTTTGGTTCCTTTCGGGTCCCACAGATATAAAAGTTATTGGAATTTTAATATAGTCTGCAATAGCATTTATATACTTTTTGGCATTTTCAGGCAAATCATCAAATTTTTTAACAGAAGTGATGTCTTCAGTCCACCCTTTATAAGTTTCATAAACTGGTTTAGCATTGTAAAGTATATTCTGTTCATAAGGATAGTCGTTTATTACTTCTTGACCATTTTGATAACCAATACAAAGCTTTATCTCCTCAAGACCTGAAAGGACATCAAGTTTTGTAATGAATAATTCGCTCAGAGAATTAACTCTTACAGAATATTTAAGAGAAATTAAATCCAGCCAGCCACACCTTCTTCTTCTACCTGTAACAACCCCAAACTCTGCACCCTTTTCAATTAGGTAGTTTCCAATTTCATTATCTTGCTCTGTAATAAAAGGCCCACTCCCGACACGAGAAATATATGCTTTAGTAACACCAACAATTTTATCTAAATTTAACGGTCCAACACCAGAGCCAATAGCTGCATTACCAGATGAGGTATTAGAACTGGTTACAAAAGGGTATGTTCCATGATCAATATCAAGTAAAGTTCCCTGTGCACCTTCAAATAATACATTTTTATTTTCTTTTATTGCATTAGAGATTATTAAAGAAGTATCTTTTATATGGTTGGTAATAAGATTTTTATATGATTTAAATTCTTTGATAATTTCTTCTGGACTCAAGGGATCTTTATTGTAAATTTTAGTTAGTAATTGATTCTTGTCTTCAACATTTTGTTTGACTTTTTTTTCAAAAATTTTATCATCAAGTAAATCTTGTATCCTAATCCCATTTCTCTGAATTTTATCTACATAACAAGGACCAATACCTTTTTTGGTTGTACCAATTTTATTTTCTCCCAAGCTTTCTTCAATTAGCTCATCAAGTAATTTGTGATAAGGCATAACCACATGGGCATTTGAAGAAATTGCTAATTTTGTTGTGTTAATATCTTTTGAATTTAGCATTTCGATTTCTTTTTCTAAAAAGCCGATATCTATTACACAACCTGATCCAATTACAGGTATACAGCTAGGATATAGTACACCAGAAGGTATTAAAGATAACGCAATTTTTTCATCTTCGACGACAATAGTATGACCAGCATTGTTGCCACCTTGAAACCTAACTACATAATCAGCTGAAGATGCAAAAAAATCTGTAACTTTACCCTTACCTTCATCACCCCACTGGGCCCCAAGAACTACGGTAGTGGACAAATTTTCTCCTTAGATACAACATAAGATAATAATGTCTATTTCTATTAAACAGAACATATTTCTTAGTCAATTTGGAAAATTATGCAAATAGTTTAAATTTTAAAGGTTTATTTAATTGAATCATAACCATTACCGTATTAAATTAATAATTAGTCGGCTTCTAAATGAAGCTGTCTACTTTTAATTAAAAGGAGATAAACATTGAATAAAAAAGCAATAGTTTTTCTTTTAGTATTTGCAATGGTAATTGTCGCTTGTGGAGACACAACTGATGACGCTGCTGTTGAAGCTACTGAAGAAGAACATGACCACGAAGGGGAATCAACTCTTGAACAAGTTCAAGAAAGAGGATTCCTTAAGTGCGGTGTTAGCACCGGTGCAACTGGATTCACTGAAGTAGGGGACGACGGTTCTTACTCAGGATTTGACGTTGACTACTGTTACGCAGTTGCTGCTGCTATCTTTGGTGATTACAGTAAAGTTGAATTTAAACAACTTACTTCAGCTGAAAGATTTACAGCACTTAGCGCTGGCGAAATTGACGTGTTAATAAGAAATACAACTTGGACTCAAAGTCGTGATACTGAATTAGGTAACGATTTTGGACCAACAACTTATTATGATGGTCAACAATTAATGGGTAGAGTAGCTGATGGTTTGTCAAACAGCTCAACTGTCGCAGATATTGACGGTTTAAGAGTATGTACAAACGCTGGAACAACAACTGAGAAAAATATTACTGAGCGTGTTGGTCTTGCAGGCGGAACAATTCAGCTTATTACAGTAGAAGCATTCTCTGAAGCAATTGATAAATTTATTGCTGGTGAGTGTGACATTGTAACAACTGACGGTTCTGGACTTGTTGGCAGAAGAGCGGTAAATGATGCTCTTAATGATTGGGTAATTTTCCCAACATCACCAATTTCCAAGGAACCACTTGGTCCTACATATAGATCAAATGATAGCCAGTGGGCAGACATCATTAACTGGACTGTATATGCAACAATTATCGCTGACGAATATGGCGTTACTGCTGCAAATGTAGATTCAGCTGATCTTGAAGCTAACCCAGAATTAGGAAGACTCTTTGGTGCAAACGATGGAGAACTTCAAACTAAGATGGGTCTTAGTGCAGATGCTTACTATAACGTTATTAAGCAAGTCGGAAACTATGATGAAATCTTTTCAAGAAACCTAAATCCATTAGGTCTCTTTAGAGAAGGTGGAGATAACGACCGATGGGTAGATGGCGGATTAATTTACGCACCTCCTGCAAGGTAATTGTTAACAAAATTATTGCGAAAAGAGCCTCCGGGCTCTTTTTGCTTTTGTAGGAATTTGAGTTTCATTTAAGAGTTCAATCAAGTACTATTTTTCTATGGTGAAATTGCTAAGTAAAATAGGAGCATTTTTTAGAAATGTTGTTGTTTTAAAGTGGGCAGTACAATTTATTTTTCTCGGTGGTCTTATTGCTCTTATTTTTAATTATTTAAATATTGCTGTTGGTAATTTAGCTAATACAAATATTGCTTTCTCATGGGGATTTTTAGGAGAAACACCGGGAGTTTCAATTGCTGAAGGACTTTATACACTTCCTAAATCTGGTCTTCAAATGCTACAGACTGGAATGCTCAATATGTTACGTATCACAGTAACTGGGATAGTGGCTGCGACATTTTTTGGTACGATTCTTGGTATTGCAAGATTATCTAATAACTATATTGTAGAAAAGACTGCTACTTCTCTCTTAGAGGTTGTCAGAAATGTTCCTTTATTAGTTCAAATTTTATTTTTCCAGGCTTTAATTCTTTCACTACCAAGACTAGAAGTTTATGATGTTGGATCTGTACTGTTCCATGCTAGTTCAAAAGGAGTAGCCCTATCCTGGCCAAACAGACAAGATGGAGCATGGATGTTTATGCTTTATTTTTTAATAACCATTTACATCAGTAATCGTGTTTATAAACAAAGAGTTAAATTATTAGAAGAAGAAGGAAGAGAGACAAAACCGTTTCTTTGGTCTTTTTCAGCTTTAATTATATTATTAGCTGCTGGCTGGTTTGGGGGCTATAGGATTGTTGGAATAATTGGATTTGTCTCTGGTTTTATTTCACAAGGCCTTGAGCTACTTCCAGGTCTTTTTTATCAAGCTTTATTATCTATTTTAGCAGGTTATTTTTCATTCAGATCAGTAAGAAAACAGATTCAAAGTAAAAGATCTGGAGAACTACAGGGTAAATATAGTGATGATGACTACTTTAAAATGATTATTACTATTGTTATCGCTCTAATATTTATCGCATTAATGTTTGCTCCTGTAGGTCAAGGTATTGCTAAATTCTTAGTTGGAGACGAACCAACCTTTAAATCTGACTGGGGACTACCACAATTTTTTGGTGGAATTTCAAATGCACTTGATTGGTCTATTACAGGTACTCCTTATGAGTTAAATATGGCTGAAATTCAACAAGTTGGAACAACAAAATTTAAAAGATATTCTAATGAAGTTGGAAAAAGTTTAACTGTTGGGTATTTTGCTACCTGGATGGGTGTTGTTATTTATACAGCAATATTTATTTCTGAAATAGTTAGAGCTGGAATTATGGCAGTTTCTAAAGGTCAATCCGAAGCTGGCTTATCTCTTGGTTTAAGAAGAAGTGCACTCTTGAGGCTAATTGTTCTTCCACAAGCGGTAAGAATAATGCTCCCCCCAATGGGAAATCAATATCTTAATTTAGCAAAAAACACATCTCTAGGAATTGCTGTTGGGTTTCCAGAGGTAGTTGCTGTTGGACAAACACTATATAATCAAGAAGGTCAAACCCTACCAGTTTTTCTTATTTGGATGATATTTTTTAGTACAGTGAGTTTAACCCTTTCAAGTATTGTCAATTATTACAATCGAAAACTAAAGATAGTAGAAAGATGATGAATATAGACTTAAAAAAACAAACTAGGGTCATAAAAGAAAATTTATTTTCTTCTCCTGTATCTACATTGTTAACGTTTCTTACCAGCTACATAATGATAAGTTTTTTTAGGGGAATGTTTGGTTTTGCAACAGCTCCAGATAAAGATTGGTTGTCAGTATTAAACAACATGCAACTTTATATGGTTCAAGCTTATCCAGAATCTGATTTTATAAGAATCTGGATTTGTGTAGGTTTAGGTTTTATATTTTCCGGTCTTTCTGTAGGACTCTGGGAAACTGGTGAAAAAACATCTCTCAGTAAATTGTGTTTAACATTTTCAAAAATAATTTTTGGCATTATTTTTCTTACCCTTATTGCTCCAACTACTTCTGTTATTGTAAGTACAGCTACTGGAATAAGAGAACAAGTAGATGTTTTTTCATACGCTGAAAGAATTCCTTTATTAAGTATATTATTGGGACTATTAGTAGTATTTTTTCTACTCTCAAAAATTAACCTAAACTTTAATAAGTCATTTTTAGTATCAATATATTTATTTGTTCCGATAGTTTTTTTGTGGCTTATGAAAATTCCAACTATTAAATTAGATGCAGAAAATCAACGAGTATTTCCCGATCCATTAATGCCAATAGCAAATTCTACAAAAATACCATGGACTTTAATATGGATGTCTTTCGTAGCCGCTTATTTAATTGGTATATATTTTAAGAATAAAAAACAGTTTAAAACTGCAGTTTCTATTTCGTGGGTATTACTACCATTGTTAATTTTTTCATGGATTTTCAAAAAACCTCTTATTGACTTAAATGAACTTATTAGAAATGATATTCCAGTATTTATTGGATTTTTACTAGTAGGCGTATTAACTATATATTTTATTAATAATAAAATTGTTGAGAAGTTCTATGGTTATTACTTAGGACTTCTAGTGATCGTTACATTAGCTTCTCTGTTTTTAAAAGTTATCCTACTTGTAAAAGCCGGTCTATTATTACTTTTACTGTTTTCAGTTATTATTCCAGCAGTTTCTACTTCTGCAAAAGGTAAAAGAAGCTTGACTATTGTGTGGATAGTATCTTTAACAACAACTGCATTTTTACTTGAAGGAGGAACTTCGACTACTCAGATAGTAGTTCCTGGCTCAAGTATTTTTGGAGGATTTTCACTAACATGGCTATTGGCAATATTTGGGACATATGTGTCTTTTCCCCTAGGAGTTCTATTAGCTCTAGGCAGAAACTCTTCTCTTCCAATTATTAAAGGTGTTTGCACAGGAATAATTGAACTTGTTAGATCTGTCCCATACATTACCTGGCTATTTTTTGCCAGCGTAACGATGGCAGTATTTTTACCTGACGGTGTAGAGTTTAATCTCATAGTTAGAGTCTTGATTGTTACAGCTTTTTTCAGTGGTGCTTATTTTGCAGAAAATATTAGAGGTGGCCTACAGTCAATACCCAAAGGACAATTCGAGGCTGCAGATGCAATTGGCATGAATACTGTGCAAAAGACGTCATTGATTGTGCTACCACAAGCTTTGAGGGCAATAGTTCCAACTCTAGTTAGCAGTATCATTACTGGATTTAAGGATTCTAGCCTCGTAACAATTATTGGATTATTTGACTTTCTCACAATTGGCCGAATGGTTATCGGCAATCAATCAATCCCCATAAACTTTATTGGACATGATAGAGAAAACTTACTATTTATTGCGTTGGTTTATTGGATTTTTACATTTACATTATCTAGAAGGAGTATGAAGTTTGAAAAGCGATTAGGATTAGGTGAAAGGTAATTATATGAGCATTATTGAAGCTAAAGATGTAAAAAAATGGTTTGGAGACTTCCAGGCACTAAAAGGCATATCTATGGAGATACAAGAGGGAGAAGTACTTGTAGTTTGTGGTCCATCAGGTTCTGGAAAATCAACCTTCATTAGATGTATAAACAGATTAGAGCAACACCAAGAAGGGTCAATAATTGTTGACGGAATTGAATTGACTAATGATATTAAAAATATTGAAGCAATCAGATCTGAAGTAGGAATGGTTTTTCAGAGTTTCAACTTATTTCCACACCTTACAGTCTTACAAAACATAACTCTTGCTCCTATATGGGTTAGAAAAAAAAGTAAATCTGACTCTGAGGTCAAAGCAATGGAACTTTTAGAGCGTGTAGGTATTCCGGAGCAAGCACATAAATTTCCTGGACAACTCTCTGGTGGCCAGCAACAAAGAGTAGCAATAGCAAGAGCTCTTGCTATGGAACCTAAAATAATGCTTTTTGATGAACCAACGTCTGCTCTTGACCCAGAAATGATAAAAGAAGTACTTGATGTTATGAAAGAGCTCGCCAAATCTGGTATGACAATGATTGTAGTTACACATGAAATGGGTTTTGCAAAGGAAGTCGCGGACAGGGTAATGTTGTTTGATGATGGTTTAATGGTTGAAGAAAATACTCCAAATGAATTTTTTGATAATCCAAAAAATGATAGAACTAAGCTATTTCTTAGTCAGATACTCTAAAGACTATTCCAAAGGTCTTGTTCAGCAAGATCAATTATTGAAGCACCCATAGCAAAAGCACCATCATATATAGCCCTATGCCCACCTTCGGTCAATGTTGCTGCAGCATATTCAGGTTGATGATTTACTGCTTTTTTTTCGCCTATTGAAAGCATTGGATGTATTGAAGGAAAAACTTGTGAAATGTTACCCATATCTGTAGAACCTAAACCAGGACGCGTAGCATTCTTTTGTAAAATCATTTCTCTTCCTACTTCCTTTGCATTCTGAGTGAATAATTTGTAAAGCTTTTCGTTATTGTTTATTTCTTCATATCTGTAATCAGGAGATGTAATTTTAACTTCACATTTAGTAGACATTGCAGCAGCGTTAACAAAGTTATGAAAATTTTTTTCTAGCTCGTCTAATCCTGCTTTGTTTAATGATCTTAGATACCATTCGGACTTAGTATATGAGGGAATAATATTGGGTTTAAAACCACCATCTCTAATAACCCCGTGCATTCTATTACTCTGAACCATTTGCTGTCTATAAGTTGATGCATTTACAAATAATTGAATTTGAGCATCAAGAGCATTAATCCCTTGGTCTGGAGCTCCTGCAGCATGTGCATCTTTCCCAAAATATTCGATAGTGTATTGCTGTATTGTTGTAAAAGTTGGATTAACAACGTCTTCATAACCAGGATGAATCATCATAGAACATGAAGCATCCTCAAATGCTCCATTATCCAAGAGAATAATTTTTCCACCACCACCTTCTTCCGCCGGAGTTCCTAATAGCTTTACCCTTATCTCAAGGTCTTTAGCTAACTTACTTAATGCAAGGCCAGCTCCTATTGATGCAGTAGCGATAATATTATGACCACAAGCATGGCCAATTTCAGGTAATGCGTCATACTCAACACATATGACAGTTAAAGGACCTGAGTCACCATAAGTTATATCAAAAGCAGTGTCTAGATTGTGTGAAGGGTAATTAACTTTTTGTGAATGACCCTCTATGAAATCGACTAAATATTTAGATGTTTCATATTCTTCAAAGCCAAGTTCTGGATTATGGTACATCCAATCACTCACATCACATAAACCTTTATAAATACTATCTAAGGATTTTTTAAATTTGTCTTTATTATTCATGATTCAATTTTAGTAAAATATTCTACTTCATACTGGCTAGAATTGTTCCAAATAATCCAATCTAGATTTTTGTTTTCAGCTGCTTTTATGGTTATTTGTACATCTTCTGAATCATGCCAAAAGCCTTGTAGAAATGGTCTAATCTTTTCCTTTTCTATGCCTCTTTTAAGCCCATCGTTAAGTGCAGCAGAAACTACTTCATAAGGAAAATTATTTGGATACTGATATCCAAAAGATCCCTTTGAGTAATGTGATGGATAAACCATTGGAGATATAAAATCTACTGTTTCAACAATTGTTTCTAAATGTTGACCTATACCGTTATCTGATTTATTTTGTAAAACATAACCAAATATGTCAGCTGAAACTAAACAACCCATTCCGTTTAAAACGTCTTTTGAAGATATTAAAAAAGAATTTATGTTTTCAACTCTATTTTTTGTTATATTTTCATCTTCATAAATTAATCCCTTAGTGTTCGTGTCTGGATATCGTATATAATCAAATTGAATTTCGTCGAAACCCAATGAGCAGGCTTCAGCTGCAACATTAAGAACGTAATCCCTAGCTTTATCATCACCTGGATCTAAAAAGTATTGCCCATTCTGAGTAAAAGGAGAATTAGTTTCAGGATTTATAACAGATGAGTTTTCAAATTTTTTTGCAAAAGTAGGATCTTGAAATGCCACTACCCTACCTATTAAATATATATTGAAGTCACTTTTAAATTTAAGTAGTACATCTTTGTCATACTTGACTCTTTTGTTGTTTAGTTCACTTACTTCTGGCAACCCGCTGTTGTATAAAAGATGACCGTTATCTGTTTTTACATCCAACACAACAGTGTTTACTTCAGTTTTTAAAAGAATATTGGTTATTGATTGTATCTTGTCTTTGTTTGTGAAATCATAACCATTTAAATATATACCTTTGACCCCACCTTCTTTTTCTTTAAGTGAAAGCCACTTAAATTTTGCTAAGTATTTATTTATATTTTTGTTATTTGCAATACTTTCTTCAGCATAAGTAGCAAAAAAATATTCTGAATTCAAAGTTTCAGCTACTTTAAACTCTTCATATTTTTTATTAAATAATACTTTGTCTTCTTCACTGAAAACTAATTCACTTGGGCTAGTTATTTCTGTTTTTATTACGATTGAGATTATTTCATCCTTTAATTTCTTAACTATCTCTAAATAGCTAAAACTTTCATCGTTTCCAAAATTTACAGAAAATGGAACACAAAGGAGAAGTATAAATGCTACAAAAAAAATTACCCTGTTCATAAGCCTATTTTTAGAATACTTAACAAATTCTTATTTTGCGAGTTTTATAATGCATGTATGGAAAATCAGAGATATAAAAAAGCCGAAAAATTTTTTGAAGTACCAGTGATGATATCTGTACTTATGCTTATACCGGTATTAATTATTGAATACTCTCAGCAAAATTTAAGCAGTATTGCTTATTATTTGAATTGGGGAATATGGTTTGTTTTCCTTTTGGAATATACCGTTTTATTGTATTTTGCAGAAAATAAATTTAAGTTTATTAAAACTCATAAAATCGAATTATTCATTGTAATCTTTTCTTTTCCTATTGTCCCTGAGGGTTTGCAGTCTTCTGGATTTTTAAGATTTGCAAGACTACCGAGGATTTTAAATGCATTTAGATTCTTTAGGCTCGCTGCCTTGCTAACAAGATTTTCTACAACGGTTAAATCTATATTTAATTCAAAAGGTCTTAGATTTATAGTTTACGCAACTATTGGTATTGTTTTGTTTTTCGGGTTTTTATTTTATATATCTGAACCAGCTGTAAATACATATGGTGATGGTATTTGGTGGGCATTAGTCACAATTACTACAGTGGGTTACGGAGATATTACACCACTTACTAACCTTGGGAGAATTATTGCAAGCTCTTTAATGGTCATGGGCATTGGATTTATTGCCACAATAACCGCAGCAGTATCTTCCTACTTTATTACCAGCTTTAGCGATAAAGAGATAACTATTAATGAATTAGGTGACAAATTAGATAAACTTGAACAAGAGATTAAAAATTTAAAAAAGGACCTTAATGACAACTGATTTACTTACACAACTATCAAATGATTTTTTTCAAAACTCTCTAGATTCTTCACCCACATCTGCAATTATGCGCGGTCATAAAGCATATTTTGAGAAGCTAGAAGAACTCACGGATGAAACTTTTAATAAGGAAGCCGAGGTAGTCGATGAGTTTATTTCTAGGTTAGAAAATATTGACCAAAACACTTTATCACACAGAGAAAAAGTAACTTATGGCATGCTCGAGTTTGCTTTAAGTTCAAATAAAGACTCACTATTAGACAAGAGTTGGGAATTTGGTGCAGGAGTGTCGGGCTTTACTGGATTTCTAATTGATTACAACCAGCAAATGTTTGTTCCTGATATAGAGTCAGCCGACATGTTGCTGAAAAGACTAGAGCTGTATAAGAGATTGTTTAATCAAATAGCTTCTGTACAAAAAGTAGGACTAGCCAACAATAGAGTTGCTACAGAGAGAAACTTACTTAGAACAATTGATCAGCTAGAAAATTATCTTTCTTCAGAAATAGATAAAGACCCATTATTGCTTGTAAATTTTTCGCCAGAAATAGCTGAGTCTCTAATATCAGAATGGAAAGAAAAAGCTAAGAAAATTATTGAAATGAACGTTAGACCAGCTGTACTGACTTATATGGAGCAGCTTAAATTAGAGCATCTTCCTAACGGGCGATTGGATGAAAAGTCAGGAATTATGTGGATTGACGGTGGAAAAGAAACATATCTTAGAGCTTTAAGAAAATACACAGGGCATAAAGACATAACAGTTCAAGAAGTTCATGAGGTAGGGCTTTCTGAAATTGAAAGATTAAAAAAGGAGTTTTTTGAGTTCGGAGAAAGTGTATTTCCCGGAGTCACTACTCCAGAAGAAGTCATTCATAAAATGCAGACAGAACCATCAATGAGGTATGAAAGTAAACAACAAATGCTTCAATTAGCAGTTGATACTATTGAAAGAGCTTATAAGCCACTTGGGGATTGGTTTACGGTATTTCCAAAATCACCTTGTAAAGTATTACCTGTCCCTAAGGCATCTGAACAACATGCACCACCTGCATATTATTATCCACCACTTCCTGATGGATCAAGAGATGGAACATATTTCCTAAATACATATAAAGCAGAAACGAAGAGTATTTTTGAAGCAGAATCTGTTGCTTTTCATGAGGCGATACCAGGACATCATTTAGATAGAACTATTGCAGTCGAGCTTCAAGATGTACCGGACTTTCAAAAGTATGTTGCTTCCACAGCATTTGTTGAGGGGTGGGGACTTTATTCAGAACAATTAGCTAATGAAATGGGTCTTTATTCCAATGATATCCAACAGCTTGGAAGACTTGGAAATGATGCATGGAGAGCATGTCGGCTTGTTCTTGATACAGGAATGCATGGCATGGGTTGGTCTCGAGATAAAGCAATTGAATTTTTCAAAGCAAACTCTCCAATTGAGGAAATAAATGCAGAAATTGAGACTGACAGATACATTGCTTGGCCAGGTCAAGCATGTTCTTACAAAATGGGTCAGTTAAAAATTGAAGAGCTACGTAGAAAAGCTGAAAATGAACTAGGAGATAAGTTCGATATTAGATACTTCCATGATGAAGTCTTATGTGATGGTGGAATAACGCTTCCAATTTTAGAAAATAAGATTGATACATTTATTGCAAAGCATAAAAGCTAAACAAAAAGATAAGTAAGTTTTCTCCAGAACCATTCAAGCGGACCATATCTCCACTTATCTAAAATTGGTTTTGACCAGTATATTTGCAACCCCCAAATAATGACTATATACAGAACTAATTGAGACCTTGAAAAAGTTCCAATTTCAAACAAACCACCAAGCAAAAAAACTCCAAGCAATGTTTGAGTTATATAGTTTGTAAATGCCATCTTCCCGCATGCACGTAATCTAGTTACAATACTTTCTCTAATTTTTATATTCATGATTGTTAACAATCCAACATAACCAAGCACCATTGGAATTAATGAGAGAGATTGCCAGAACCGACTGGTAATTGCAATTGCAGCGCTATATTCAGACGAAATAGGTAAATAAATACTATAAATTGAAAAAGGCAAACCTATGGCAAATCCGTAAAACATCAGATTTTTATAAAAACTGAGCCCCTTAGTCCCTTGAATTATATTTAGTTTGTATAGTAAAATTCCAACAACCATTAAAGTTATTGATCTTAAGATCTGGTCTAGAGCAAACAAAAGTATAAATATATTTCCAAACCCAGATTCCTCAGGAAACCAAAACTTTCCTAAATTTAAAGAACCACCCTCACTTGCAGCAACTACCCAGGCTGAATCTAAAATTAAATTTCCAGAATTATCATATAAAGAACCAACATAATTTATGAGCAAAAGGTCTATAAAAACTAAAAAAGTGATAAAAAATATTGTTATTTTATTATTTTGAATTTGAGGAAATAAAACTATGCAAAAAGCGCACAAAGCATAAATTATGAGAACATCTCCTTCCCAAATTGATGTATGAGCAATGCCAAATAAAAGTAATAAAAAGTTTCTCCAAAAAGATAGTAATTTAGGTCTTTTAACTTTTTGCTTAGCATTATCAAGAAAAATCATGAGCCCAACACCAAAAAGCATTGAAAATAACCCCATCATTTTATATTCGAAAAATACGGAAGAGATAACGATAACAATCCAATCTAGTAAGTTTTCGGCCCCATAAGCGGAGTGATTGATCATAGCTGTAATAGGTAAACCAAATGATATTACATTTATTACAAGTATCCCAAGAACAGCAAAGCCCCTAATAAAGTCGAGGTTAGTAATTCTTTGAGAAGAGTTCATTTAATTATTCTTCTTCGATATAACTTTTATTAAACATCCAAAGGATTGTGTAAGACAAAGCAAGGCCGAATATATAGAAATTAAAGTTTGGAAGTTCGTTAATTTCTAATCCAAAAATATCATCAACTATAGCTATTACAACTTTGAGAATAATTCCAGAACCAATTAATCTACCAAAACTAAATTTTTTTAAAAATGGAATTATATTTCCAGAATCCATGATTCAAATTATATATTCTTTCTAATATTTTTATTCGAATTTTTGACTATCTCATTCTTATAACTCTGATGGATGTCTTTTTCTTGTTTGATATGTTGAATTTTTTCTTGGCTCACTTCTTCTTGTAAAGATAGTATCTTTTCTTGAAGTTCTTCTATCTTATCTCTCATTTCATAAATAATTTTTATACCATCAAGGTTGATTCCTCTCTGGGATAACTCTTGTATTTGTATCAATTTATCTATATCATTTTGTGAATATCTTCGAGTACCTCCGCCAGTTCTATAGGGTTTTATAAGCCCCTTTTCCTCATAAGATCTTATTGTTTGATGGTGGATTCCTGAAAGAGAGGATGCCACAGATATGAAGTATATTGAAGTTGAACTCTCTTTATTCATACAGATAATCTCTTGGTGTATCGCCTGATTCGAATTGATCTCTGTAACTTTCTAGGTGTTTTTTTGCAGACCTTGAAAGATTTTGTGGTGGGTTTAAATACACCCTAATGTATAGGTCACCAGACCTTCTCCCCTGAGGTGAAATGCCTTCACCCTTCACTTTAAAGGTTTTACCACTAGGGGTACCAGCAGGAATTTTTAGAGAAATCTGTTTTTTAAGTGTAGGAATTCTAATTGTTGAGCCTAGTGCCGCTTCAGTAAACAACAATGGAACATCTAAAACTAAGTCACTACCATTTCTTTTGAAGTATTGGTGTGGCTCTACAGCTATCTGTACAAGAAGATCTCCATCTGGAGCCCCGCTATCACCAGGACCCCCGTAGCCTCGAAGTCTTATAACCGTTCCATTATCCACACCCGCTGGAATTTTTACTTTTACTGTTTCATTTTTTATGACCATACCTTGTGCTTTACAAGTTTTACATTGTTTATCTATAATACTCCCTTGACCTCTGCACGCTTGACATGGTTGTGCAAATGAAAAGAAGCCCTGGTTTGAAGCTGTTTGTCCGGAACCACTGCAAATATTACAAGTATGATAAGCAGTACCATTTTCCGATCCGTTGCCCCTACAATCGGCACAAGAAACTTCTTTTCGAAGTGGAACATTTGTTTCAAGACCAGATGCAGATTCTATGAATGAAATTGTTAAATTAGTTTGGTAGCTTTGACCCTTCCTTCTTCCACTTCCACCAAAACCACCAAAAATATCACCTAAATTACCAAAAATATCTCCTAGGTCGTCAACATTAAAACCTCCTTGCCCACTAAATGCAGAGGCCCCCATGGCTCTAACCTGGTCATATTCTTGACGTTTTTTTTGATCTGTTAAGACTGAGCTCGCTTCTGAGATATCTTTGAATCTTTTTTCAGCTTCAGAGTCTCCTGGATTTAAGTCTGGATGATTTTCTCTGGCTAACTTTTTATAACTTTTTTTAATATCATCGGTAGACGCATTTTGTGTAACGCCAAGAACTTTATAAAAATCTTTATCTAGCCAGTCTCTATTCACTATGGACTTTTACCATGGCTGGCCTGAGTAATCTACCGTCTATTTCATAACCTTTTCTATGGACTTCTCCAACCAGTTCTTCAGCACCCTCTCCAGATTTTTCTACAGCTTCATGAAAAGAGGGATTAAAAGGCTCTCCAACACCAGGAACCTCTTTTACATTAAAAGTATCTAAAAATGCTTGAGCCATTTTATATAGGGCATCAATCTCATTGGGAGAGTCTTCTCGATTAACAGCAATCTCAAAGTTATCTATCAAAGGAAGTAAAGAGGAGATAATCATAGAAAGAGACGTAACCAGACTCATACTTTTTTCTTTTTCAGCTCTTTTTTTAAAATTATCAAAATCAGCTGCAAGTCTCAAATAGTCATCTTTCATTTTTTCATACTGCTCTAAAGAAACACTATTTTCCTCAGGTGTCTCCTCAGGTGTCTCCTCAGGTGTCTCCTCAGGTGTCTCCTCAGGCTTATCTAAATCTTTGGAATGATTAGTGTCATCCTTACTCATCTTCTACAACTTCGCCTTCGACTACATCATCATTTTCTACATCTTCAGACGAATTCTCTTGAGCCTCTTGTTGGGCTTCTGCATAAAGCTTTTCAGCAAATGACTGACTAGCCTTAGTTAATTCCTCTATAGAATTTTTAATCTCTTCTAAAGAAGCATCTTCATTCTCAAGAACTTTTGATACAGCTTCTTTACCCTCAGTTATAGAAGCAATTTCTTCTTCAGTTGCTTTATCTTTATTCTCATCAAGCATTTTTTCTGTAGAAGTAATCATTCCTTCAGCTAAGTTTCTTGTTTCTATGAGCTCTTTTTTTTGAGCATCTTCATTAGCGTGTGTCTCAGCATCTTTAATCATCCTCTCGATTTCATCATCTTCAAGAGCTGTTCCTCCCGTAATAGTAATATTTTGTTCTTTACCAGTACCAAGATCTTTTGCATTAACATTTACTATTCCATTTGCATCGATGTCAAAAGTTACCTCAATTTGGGGCGTCCCTTGT
The DNA here is from genome assembly GCA_028344675.1 of Acidimicrobiaceae bacterium. Classification (GTDB taxonomy): domain Bacteria; phylum Actinomycetota; class Acidimicrobiia; order Actinomarinales; family Actinomarinaceae; genus Actinomarina. Next base: position 23,997 of record JAOMBT010000003.1, read on the forward strand.
TTTGCTGTAGGAATTTCTGTAAGTTTAAATTTACCTAAAGATTTATTACCTGAAGCCATTTCTCGTTCACCCTGAAGTACATGAATTTCAACCTCAGTTTGTCCATCTTCAGCTGTGGTAAATGTCTCGGATCTCTTGGTGGGGATGGTAGTATTCCTTTCAATCATTTTTGCAACAATCCCTCCCTTGGTTTCAACTCCTAAAGTTAAAGGAGTAACATCAAGAAGTAACACATCTTTTACATCACCTTTAAGAACGCCAGCCTGTATAGCTGCCCCAGAGGCTACCACTTCATCTGGATTAACACCTTTGTGCGGATTTTTACCAGTCATGCTTTTTACTAAAGCTTGGATTGATGGAATTCTTGTTGACCCACCGACTAGAATAATATGATCAATATCAGAATATGATAGGCCAGCATCTTCAATAGCTTTTTCAACAGGTCTTTTTGTTCGTTCTACTAAGTCAGAAGTAATTTTTTCGAATTCACTTCTAGATAATTTCTCCAGTAAATGTTGCGGCCCGGCATCATTTGCAGTAATAAATGGTAAGTTTACTTCTGTTTCACTAGTTGAAGAAAGTTCAATTTTTGCTTTTTCTGCACCTTCTTTAATTCTTTGCATGGCCATATTATCAGTAGAGATATCGATACCAGTTGATGATTTAAATTTTTCAACTAGCCAATCCATTACTTTTTGATCCCAATCATCTCCACCTAATTTTGAATCACCAGCTGTAGATTTAACTTCAAAAACACCTTCAGATATTTCTAGTACGGAAACATCAAATGTGCCCCCACCTAGATCATAAACTAATATTTTTTGATCTTCGCTATTTTCTAAACCATAAGCTAATGATGCTGCAGTCGGCTCATTAATAATTCTTAATACATTAAGACCAGCAATCTTTCCCGCTTCTTTTGTTGCCTGACGTTCAGCATCATTAAAATATGCTGGAACTGTAATTACAGCTTCAGTTACATCTTCACCAAGATATGATTCGGCATCTCTTTTTAATTTTTGCAAAATTCTTGCTGATATTTCTTGAGGTGTGTATTCATTACCTTCAAATTTTTGTTTCCAAGACGTTCCTATCTCTCTTTTAATTGACCTTATTGTGTTATCAGGGTTTGTTATTGCTTGTCTTTTAGCAAGCTCTCCCACAAGAACTTCCTCACCCTTAAAGGCAACAATAGAAGGAGTAGTTCTATTTCCTTCTGCATTTGCCACCACTGTCGGCTCGCCACCTTCTAATACTGCTACAACACTGTTTGTAGTTCCTAAGTCGATTCCAACGGCTTTTCCCATAATCTTTAATCCTTTCTTAAGTGTTTAATTAAGTTCTTGCTCTCTAGGTAGATGACCACGTACTCTTGGGTAGGAGACAGGCGCATGAAGAAAGCAAAACTTCTTCTTGTTATACATACTTATAAAAGTTTCACAAGATTCAAATTCACAGACACGTCCAGAAGTATATTTTTTAGATCTTCTAATGCCAGGCTTTACTTGTGATGCTGTTAGCGTACCACTCATTTATTCTCCTAATCTATATAATTCATTATATATAATCTAAGTAAAATTACTTAGATTTAATAAAATATATCACATTTTGAAATTTATCCAAAATATTTTTACATAAATTTTAAATTTTCAATAATTAGTAACTTTTCACTCACCTGATAGTATTAACTAATGGTAAAAACTGAAATTCATATAATTGGTCTTGGGAACCTTGGCTCTGCTTTTCTTGAAGGCTTTACGTCTTTTGATGAAAATTATTTAATAAAAGTTTATGAATTAAACAATGATGTTTTAGAGATTTATAAAAACAAATACCCAGAATATAAATATCATACTAACTTAGACCAAGTTAAATCTGGTGTGTTAATTCTATGTGTTAAGCCACAAACAATTAACAAAATATTTGATCAAATTAAATATACGATTCATGAAGATGTTTTAATTTGCTCACCTATTGCAGGTTTGGATATTGATCATATTTCAAAATTAATTAATAATAAAATTATAAGAATAATGCCAAATTTACTAATCAGAAATAACAAGGGTTTTATCCCGTATTCTAAAAATTATGATGATGATTATCTAGACTTTATTCAACTAACTCTTAACAATCTTGGAGACACAAAAGAATTCTCTGAAAAATACTTTCCAGTCATAACAGCATTATCTGGTAGTGGACCTGCATGGTTCTTTGCGCTTTCGAATGAATTAGTGAAAGCTGGTAACAAATTAGGACTTTCGAATCAAGAATCAGAATTACTAGTTAATAAGATTATTAATGGCCTTCCAGATCTTATAGCTTCCGGTGATAGATTTCCAGAACTTATCAAAAAAGTTAAGTCTCCAAAAGGAACAACTGAAGCCGGTCTCAATTCGCTACAAAATGACTCATTTGATACAATAATCCTAGATGCTATTGAAAAAGCTACTCAAAGATCAATTGAATTGTCAAAAGAGTTAAAAAGTGAATAAAATATTCAAAAACTTTAAAGCAAATGATTATGTGCTCCTATTTTCTGCTGGGGCTTCTATTGGAACCCTCTTTTTATGGGGTGCAAGCTATATATTTCCAGAGGGAGAAATAGTTGGTGGTAGGAGAGTATTTGAAAATATTCCAAAAGTTCTTCAATATATTTTCTATGTTTTAAGTGCTGCAACAATTTTTATTTCTGGTTATTTATTTTCTTTAAGAGTTAAAAATTGGACTAGGGGCAAAGAAGAAAAAAGAAAAGTGAAACTCAGTGAACGAATATTAAGCCTTCTTGATGGCTTAACTATGAGAACTGTTTTAAGATTTAAGGCTGCTGGTTTAATGCATTCGTTAATATATATTGGCTTCCTTGGTTTATTTGCAGGAACTGTTACTTTAGAGGTTCATCACTTAATGCCACCATCTTTAAAGTTTTTACAAGGTACTACATATATTGTTTATTCATTTACATTAGAACTCGCAACTATTGCATACTTAACTGGTTTATTTTGGGCTCTTGTAAGAAGATTAAGAGGTGCTGAATACAGAATTCAAACAAAAACAACATCTGATGATTATTTAACACTCTCACTACTAATTTTTATAGGTATTTCTGGAATTACCACAGAAGCAGGTCGTATTGCTTTAGAAGGTTTTCCGGACTATGAAAGATGGTCGTTTATAGGCTATGCTTTTGCTGATTTAATTAACCTAACAAATCCGAGCTTGTTTCACAGAATTTCATGGATATTACATGTTGTATCCTTCTTAGTATTTCTTATTGCAATTCCACTATCTAAATTAAGACATATATTTACTTCTCCAATCAATATGTTTATGTCGCCAAAAGAAAGACATAAAGGTGCAATGAAAGATATTGGAAACTTACTGGAAGCAGAAGATATTGATAATGTTGGGGCAGGAATAATTGATCACTTTACATGGAAACAATTAATGGATTTAGATGCATGTACAGTTTGTGGAAGGTGTACGTCTGTATGCCCCGCTAACCAGACTGGAAAGTCTCTTGATCCTAGAGAAATTATTTTAAAAGTTGGTCAAGTTATGTCAGAGTCTGGTGACCCAGCAGTGACAGCAACAGTTACTACACCTGGACCACTGAGAGTAAATTCTTCAAACGTTTTTGAGAGAATCACTTCTGAAGAAATATGGGCTTGTACTTCTTGCAGGGCTTGTGATGAAATATGTCCAGTCAATATTGAAATATTAGATAAGATTTTGGATATGAGAAGGCATTTAGCATTAATGGAATCAGATTTTCCTTCTGAATTAGGAAAAGCATATGTAGCAATGGAAAACTCATCTAATCCATGGGGTGCTTCACAGAACGATAGACTTAAATGGACAGAAGATTTAGATTTTGAAGTCCCTATTTTGGATGAAAAGAATCATGAAGAGTATGACTATTTGTATTGGGTAGGTTGTGCTGGTGCATTCGATGATAGAAACGTGCCCGTGACTAAGGCAGTTGCAAAGTTATTAGATAGGGCCGGTGTGACCTATGCTGTTCTTGGCCCAAAAGAAGTTTGCACAGGAGATTCTGCTAGAAGAACAGGTAACGAATTTGTATTTCAACAATTAGCTATTCAAAATATTGAAAATATGAATAATTTAAAAGTTGAAAAAATTATAACTCAATGTCCACACTGCTTCAATACAATTTCAAATGAGTATCCACAATTGGGAGGTAATTATGAAGTAATACACCATAGCCAATTGTTAACTGAGTTAGTTCAATCTGGAAGAATAGAAGTTGGTACAAGTGACAAGCCTTATAAAATTACATACCACGATTCATGTTATCTAGGTAGGCATAATGATATCTACACTGCCCCTAGAGAGATTGTTGGATCTATAGGCGGAATTGAAATAAGAGAAATGAAACGTCAAGGAACTAAAAGTTTTTGTTGTGGTGCTGGTGGAGGAAGAATGTGGATGGAAGAATCGACAGGCACAAAAGTCAATATTGAACGATCACAAGAAGCAATCGACACTGGTGCAGATGAAGTGGCAGTAGCTTGCCCATTTTGTTACATTATGATGGATGATGGAGTAAAAGAGCTTGGTTATGGGGATAATGTAAAAGTTCGTGACGTATCCCTGATATTATTAGATAATCTTAAAAAAGATTAAGAGTTTTTACCTAAGAAAAACTTTTTTATATCGCCTTTACTAGTTTTAAAACTATACAAAACATAAATCGCAGTTGTAAGATTTCCAAGAATCATTACAAAAAATATCCATATAATAGATTTATTTAATGGTTCTTTATAAAAAATCCAAATACTGAAAAGTGTAAAACCTGCATAGAGGTCAACAAGTGATACGACTCCCCATGGAAGTTTCGGAATGGGTGAGTCAAAAATAGACACTTGGCTTTGAGCCCATAAAATTACCCCAATCATAGATACAGTAATAATGTATGTAATTAACTTTGTTATAGTCATACTGTAGATTTTAAATTAATCAAAAAGAAAAATGAAAGATAGCAAAATTATTTCAAGAATTCTAAGACTTGATAAAAATATATATAATGAACTCCTTGTTCTAAAAGATTCTTTACAAAAATCTATTTTTATATATTTAACTTCATCTATTTTGCTTACACTTGGAGTTTTTAGGTTTATTAATGGAGTTGTAGATTTTATAAATGAAAATTTAATGTCATTTCAGCAAGAGCTTTCTACTCAGGAATTTTCAATGATTAGATCTTTAATAGATGAACTTGAAGTAGCTTTTAACAGTGAGAATGCTTTTTCTAATATAACATCCTCAATTACATCTTCTGTAATTTCAAGTGGTTTAGGTCTTATTATTATTTTCTTTGTTCTCAAATATTTGCTTAGACAAGATCCAGAACCAAAGAATTTAGTAATTATATATTTTTATTCAAATGTCCCAGCCTTGCTTATAACACCAACATTTGTAATCTCTTCAATTTTTGTGCAGGGGATTTTAGTAACATTTGTTGCTGTATTTTCTATTGTCACTTTTGGATCAGGATTGAAACAGGTCTACTCTCTAAGAAACATAGAAGTTATACTACTTCTTGTTTCATGGATGTTTGGTTCTACTATTCTTGGGTCAATTTGATTATGAATGCTGGAGTAATTCTTGCTGCTGGAGACTCTACTAGAATGGGTTTTTTAAAACAATTAGCTGAAATTAGAGATAAACCCATTCTTGAGCTAATTGTTGAAAAAGTAAATAACTATTTTGAATTTTCATCAGTTGTTCTAGGATTTGAAAATGAAATTATAACTGAAAAAATAAATTTTTATAATTCAAATATATTGATTAATGAAAATTGGAATGAAGGAATTCTTTCATCTATCAGAACAGCTTTATTTTTTTATCAAAACCAAAAAGAAGTTGATGGCATTGTTTTCTTCTTAGGTGACCAACCTGATATTAAGAATGAAGTAATCCAAACAATGCAAAATAAGGACGTAGTTGACAGTAAAGTTTTAATCCCGCAATATAGATATAAATTAGGTTTTCCTATTTTTGTTCCAAGACAATTATGGCCAAAGCTTGAACTATTAACACAAGAAGATAGTCGAGAAATAGAACCTTCAGTTTATAAAGATTTTGATTTGGTTGATTATTTTATTTCTTCGGAAACAAAAGTTGAAAAGTTAAATTTTAATTTTTTAAGCCCTACTGATTATGATGAGGAAAAAGATTTTTGAGAGTGGGAAAATCTTATATAAAAAACCATTTGTTTATGTTGAAAATTTTGTAAAATTTAAAACATGAATTCAATTAATTCAATAAATGGCATGACTCACACTGAAGCAACAAAATTAAGAAGAGCAAGAGTCAGAACAACAACTACATTTTTACAAATAGCATCATCAAGATCAGGACGAGCATTACTAACTAAAGAAACTGGTATCAGCTCACCTAAGTTACTCCACTGGGCAAGAAGAGCTGAATTAATGAAAATCAAAAACTTAGGAAGAGACTATGCTGACCTTCTTGAAGCTGCCGGGGTAGAGAGTGTATCAGAATTAAGAAGAAGAAATCCTGAATCTCTTCACGAGTCTATGGATCATATAAATGTAAAAGCAAAAATAGTAGAAAGAATGCCTTCACTTAAAAGAGTTAATAAATGGATAGAGGATTCTAAAGATATAGAGATTAAGGTTTCTTCTTAATAATTCGTACTATCTATTATTAAGATGTGAATAAAAAAACAGTTAGAATTACTGGAGCACAATGCTCATTTTCTGTTGGTGCAATTCAACAAAACAAGAATAAAATTCTTAAATGTTTTGAAAAAGCTGAATCAGTTCAGTCGGATATTATTATTTTCCCCGAACTTGCTATCACTGGATATCCACCAGAAGATTTACTCTTAAGAGAAAGTTTTATAGGAAAAAATTTTGCTGTTCTTGAAGAAATTGCAGAATTTTCATCCAAAACAAGCGGGATTATAGGTTTTGTAGATAGGAAACTAGATAACAATAGCTCAGATAAAAATAGTAGACCTATCGCTAATGCTGCTGCAATTATTCAAAATGGTGACGTCAGGGGAATATATCATAAAACATTTTTACCGAATTATTCTGTATTCGATGAAGCAAGGTATTTTTCTAAAGGTACGGAATCAAATCAATTGTTCTGGTATGAGGATGTAGCAATTGGAATTAATATTTGTGAGGATATTTGGATTGAAGATGGACCAGCCGAAGAGCAGGTTCAAAGTGGTGCTTCTTTAATTATTAATATTAATGCTTCTCCGTATGATATAAATAAAAGTGAATCAAGAAAAGAAATTGTAAGAAATAAAGCTGCTAAGTTAAACGTCCCAATTATTTACTTGAATATGGTCGGTGGACAAGATGAACTTGTTTTTGATGGAGGGTCTTTTGTAGTTGACGAAACTGGAGAAGTTATTTATCAAGCAAGCCAGTTTGAGGAAGAAGTATTTCACTTAGATTTAGATCTACTTATTAAGAGGTCTACAGATAAACCAAACTTAGAGTTGAGAGAAAAATCAATAGAGTTAGACAGTATGGTTTTAACACCAACACTGACTCAGAGTGAATCTATTTATTCAGCATTAAAACTTGGTTTATTTGACTATGTTACAAAGAATAACTTTAAAAAAGTACTCATTGGGATCTCTGGAGGAATTGATTCTGCCTTGACTGCAGCTATATGCGTTGATGCTTTAGGGCCTGAAAACGTAACGGGTGTTGCAATGCCATCAAAATATAATTCAAATGAATCTTTAAATGATGCTATAGCTTTGTCAAAAAATTTAAATATGGAGTTAAAAGTAATTGAAATTGAGCCACTTGTAGAGACCTTCAGAAGTACTCTATCTTCAGCAGTAGCGAATAAATTATCCCAAGTTACAGATGAGAATATTCAATCTAGAGTTAGGGGGAATATTTTGATGGGCCTATCAAATCAGACAGGAGCTATGGTTGTTTCAACTGGAAATAAATCAGAAATGGCAGTTGGATACTCAACCTTATATGGCGATCTAGCTGGTGGATACGCATTACTTAAAGATCTTTACAAAACCAAGGTGTATGACTTATCTAATTTTAGAAACGGTATTTCTAATGTAATACCAGAGAGTATAATTTTGAAAGAACCTAGCGCAGAACTAAGACCAAACCAACTCGATAAAGATTCCTTACCCGACTACAAGGTATTGGATACAATACTTAATCTGTATATTGAAAACGATAGTTCATCAGAATCAATAATCCGAACAGGAATCGATGCTTCTCTAGTTTATGAAGTTTTAGAAAAAGTAGACAAAAATGAATATAAGAGAAAACAGGTAGCTCCAGGTGTTAAATTGACTGAAAAAGCATTCGGCAAAGATCGCAGAATGCCAATTACTAACACATACATAAGGCAAAGAGATTAACTGTGTATTTAATTAATAGTGTTCAAGTAGAAAAAAAAGATTTTATTATTCCTGTAGAAAACATGGGAGTTTGGAGAGGCGATGGGGTGTTTGAAGCTATTAAAATTCACAATGGATATCCATTTGCAATAGACCATCATATTGAAAGACTTTCAAAGTCTTGCTTAAAGGTATTTTTTGAAAATATTGATTATAAAAAAATAAAAGAAGATATAATTTTTATCGCTAATAAGTATAAAGATGGTTATGTTCGTACATTAATTTTACGAAGTGAACAAAGTAGTCATGATATATTTTGTTTTTATCAACCACCAATCTCAATTTCACATAAATTTTCATTACAAACACAAAAAGCCTTTTGGCAAAGTGGCGGAGACTATGATTTAAAATCAACATTTAATATCGGAACAAAATCAACTTCGTATGGAATGAATATAAGTCATACAAGGGCAGCAGAGCATGATGGCTTTACAGATGCACTTCTTGTGAACAAAGATGAAATTATTTTAGAAGGTCCTACATTTACGTTTGGCTGGATTAAGAATGATAAAATATATGTTCCAGATTTGAAACTTGGAATCCTAGACTCAATCACAAGGCAGTATCTAATTAAATTTGGAGTTGAAAAAAAACTTACAGTTTTGGAAGATAGAATTAAAACAAGTGATTTGGATAAAATTGATGCTTGTTTTGTTTTATCAACTGCAAAACACGCAGTTCCTGTATTTAAAATAAATGATATTGAATACCCAGACCATAATTTAATTACAGAAATTCAGAATACTTTTACTGAGCAAATAAGGACAGAACGTACAAATTAAAAGGAGGTTATATGAGACTTACAGAGTATTCTCATGGTGCTGGTTGAGCATGTAAACTTTCTCAGAAAGAACTTGCTCAGGTACTGAAGCACTTTAAACAACAAAATAAATCAGACTCTCATAAAATACTTGTTGGTCTTGACACTCCTGATGATGGAGGGGTAATTGAATTACAAAGTGGTGTTAAAATTATACAGACCGTTGATTTCTTTACACCCATATTAGATAATCCTTTTGATTGGGGAAGGGTCGCGGCAGCAAATGCCCTATCTGATATATATGCAATGGGAGGTAAACCATTATCAGCTTTACAGCTTGTTTCATGGCCAAGAGAAGACTTATCATTTGAGATACTTTCAGAAGTACTAAATGGTGGTTTGCAAATAATGAATCAAGCCGGCTGTACTATTATTGGCGGACACAGCATAGATGACAAAGAACCCAAATATGGTTTTGCAGTTACTGGAATCATCGAAGATAATATTTACAGAAAGACAAATATAAAAGAAGGTGATAGCTTATATTTAACTAAACCTCTTGGATCAGGAATTATCTCATCAGCAATTAAAAAGAATATCGCAAGCAAAGATTGCATTAAAGAAGTAACGGATTTAATGACAACTCTGAATGACAAAGCTCTTCAGTTAGCATCTGAAATGAACGCTAATGCAATTACGGATGTTACTGGTTTTGGTTTACTGGGGCATTTGATTGAAATGGTTGGTGAAAATGACTTGTCTGTTAACCTATTTTCAAATAAAATACCGTTTCTTGAATATGCAGAAAAATATCTAGAACAGGGGATTTATCCTTCTGGAAGCACTAGAAACTTAGAGTCTATTAGAGAACATATACATTTTGATAAAAGTGACGAATCAATAGTAAACCTAATGGCAGATGCACAAACCAGTGGAGGTTTACTGTTTTCATCTCCGAAAAAAACTTCTGAAAATATTGACTCTATTTGTCAAAAAATAGGAATTGAAATATGGGAAATAGGAAATATTGTTTCGAAATATAAAAATAAAGTCAATATTATTAAGTCTTAATGATAAAAACAATCACAAAAATATTTGCATTTGTAACAATACTTAAAAATTTGCTTGAAACCAAGAAGGGTGATATCACAGGAACTACTCAAATTCATCCCAGTAAGTATCCAGGTAGAACAGTCTTTGTACGAGAAAAAGAATATTTCATAAGAGAGTCCTATATTGATGGCACACATCCAGTAGTTTTTCTACACAGCTGGGGTACTGATTCTTTGGGAAGTTGGTTTAAAGTTTTACCACAGATCAAAGGAAAAAAGTCTTTTATTGCTATTGATTTAAGAAACCATGGAAAATCTGATTCGAGTTGGAAAAGATGGGATGTGGATGAAAATGCAGATATCGTGATAAGTATTTTAAAGCAATTAAATATTGAGTCATGTGATTTAATTGGGTGGTCTATGGGAAGTGCTGTGGGTATGTCTATTGCAAAAAAACAAAAAAATTTATTAAGAAAACTTATTCTTATTACTCCATTTAGTTGGCTTGGTGGAGCTGTTTACAACGAAAAAGTTGCATTTAAAATTTTTGTCAGTTTTGTAAGAATTAGGGAAAGATTATTTCCAAATTTTAACCCACAGTCAAAGTATTCATTTCTTAAAAAATCAAATTCCATTGAAGATGAATATACAGAATGGGCATGGAACAACCTACATAAATCAAAAGATGATTTTATCTATGCAGACGGAGGAAGGTTTGTTGTTCCATATGATGCAAGGCCATGGATTAATCAAATTGAATGTCCAACACTTGTAATTACGGGTGGAAAGGATAAATTAGTTCCTGAAGAGACATCTAATGAAGTAATCAAAAATTTGATAAACGTAGAATCTAAAGTCATTGCAGATGCTGGACACTCAATCCCATGGACCCACTCTGATGAACTGATGAAAGAAGTAAATAACTTTCTAGATAATGAATAAAGTACTTTTTGTCGCACCTACAAAATATAATTACCCAATTAAGGAAGATCTAAAAAGTAAATTTGTAATATTGTCAGAGATTTGCAAACCATTTGTATTTGCATTTAGTAATAAGAAAAAAACAACTGCAGTCGGAAATACAAATTTAATTCTTTATAAAAAATTAAATAGTAGATTTTTAAATTATCTCAAAATAATTTATCTTTTTGGATTTATTGTACCTAAAAAAATAAAACAGAACCAGATTGATATTATTTGCCTTCAAGATCCTGTCACAAGTTATTTTGCTATAAAATCTTTAAAACTAAGGAACTCTAAAGTAAAAATTGTACTTGAGACTCATGGAGATTTTATTGAAACGATTGCACTTGAAAAAGAACTGCTAATTCCAAGCATCTATAAAAAATTATTTAAATTTTTTGCATCTTACTCTATTAAAAATGCTGACCTCATTAGAACTATCTCTTCATTTACTGAAGAACAAGTCAAAGTTTATGGATATAAAGACAACTTTGTTAGATTTCCTGCGTGGATAAATCTTTCTAAGTTTTTAGAAGCAAAAACTATTAGAGATAAACATGACGATTTTAAGATAATATTTGTTGGTAGCGTTACAGACAGAAAAAACCCTGACTTAATTGTTAAGGCAATTAGTGAATTAGATGATGAAATATCTTTAGAAATAATAGGCCCAACTCCTAACAAGACTTACCTTAATGAATTAAAAAAATCTATATCTAATTCTCAACATAAAAAAAATATCTTGTTGACCCCCTTCATTGCTATTGATGAACTTATAGAAAAATACTCAAATGCAGATCTATTTATATTGCCATCAAAATCAGAGGGCTTGGGTCGAGTAGTTATCGAAGCTCAAGCAACAGGATGTCCAGTCTTAGTTTCTAGTAATACAGGAGCAGTGGATTTAATCATTGATCATGAAACAGGTTATATTTTTGAAAATGATAACTTAGAGGATTTAAAAGACAAAATTAAAAATATAATTGATAATCAGCAGCACTCAGTTCAAGTCGGTTTAAATGGAAAAAGTTTTGTAACTCAAAACCATACAATTGAAAATTTTAAATTTGGATATAAGAAGCTATTTGATTTAGTTAACTAAAACTTATAAATCTAATAAGAAAATAAAATTGTCTATCCCTGTTGCTATTCTTTTAGTATGGAAATTTTATTTTATGCTGTAGTTGTTCTACTTTTGGCTGCAAATTTATATTTTGTAACAAGAAAAGACAATAGTGATGAAAAAGAGGATGAATACTTAATAAAGGGAATTGTTAGTGAACTTATTGATAATGAAGAATCACAAATTCATAAACTTTTAAACAAATCAGATAAAACTGTGAGAGAATTATTAGAGAAAACGGGTGAAATTAAGAGTTCAATTACAGGTGTTGATCAGCAAACTAGGAACTTAATATCAGTACTTAATAACAATCAAAGTAGAGGTCAATGGGCTGAATTTCAAGTGGAAGACTTACTTGGCATCATGGAATATAAAGACGGTATTCATTATGAGACTCAAAAAATTATGAGCAGTGGAAATAAGCCTGATTTTACTTTTTATCTTCCAGATGATAAAACGATTAATATGGATTCTAAATTTCCTTTAACGATTTATATGGAAATATCAAAATTGAACAGAGATTTAGAAGACGACTCTTTAGATGAGATTTCCAGAAGAGACATCACAGATTTAATTAAAAACAAAAATAAAGAATTTCTAGATAGAGCAATAAAGAACAAAATTGACGAAACTTCAACAAGAGAAGGATACATATCCCCAGAAGAAGACACTGTTGATTTTGTTTTGATGTATATACCCTTGGAAAATTTGTATCATTTCCTTCTTACATCAACCATAGGAGCAAAGAATACTCCAGTGATTCAATATGCATTTGCACAAAAAGTAATCCTTGTAAGCCCTCAAACTCTTATGGCATACCTTGAAACCATCAGGCATTCAATGAAATTATTTAGTCTGCAGACTGATACAAAAAATATTTTATCCACTCATGAAAAAGTTAAGAACGAAATAAGAAAGTTTATAGATTCATTTGATGAAACTACAAAAAAACTAGATCAAACTGTTAAAGCTTTTGATTCTTTAAAGTCAACTCGCGTAAACAAATTAGAAAAGTCATTCGAAGAGCTTGACGAGGTAAATAAGAAACTTAGTGACTAGTAGTTACTAGATAGCCTTGTAACTACCATTATGCATTTATCATCAATAAAATCTTTATCTTCTTGGGTTAACAGATTCGAGAGATTTTCACTCTCGGCACCAGGTTGATACCAAAAATGATTATAACCTTCCTCAACTAATTCTTTTGTGATATTCAGGCCAACCTCTGGAGGGACAACAAAATTAATAATCGAAGGACGAGAGGGCAGGTCTTGCACTTTTGAGTATGCTTTTAATCCAGCGATAGAATCTTCTTTATGATTGATAGGGACAACATTATAGTTTTTAGCCAATAGATCTAATAAAATTTTGTTTCCGTACTTATTTTTATCATTACTAGCACCAATTAAAGCAATTAAATTATCTTTATCTTTTAAGGAATCAATCAATTAAAAGTTTTCAGCCTTAATATTGTATAAGTCTTCTTTTCCTGCAGTAACTGCAGAAGCATAACCTGATGCAAGTGGTAAAAGTTGCTCTATATAAAACTTTGATAATGTAATTTTTTCAGCATAGTATTCATCGCCAGTTTCTTCATATTTTTTTGTAGCTAATAAAGCAGCTTTGCCCATATAGTATCCACCTAATACCTGTCCAAACATTTTTATATAAGGAGAAGCACCAGCGCTTGCATCAACAAGTTCACCTTCTAACATTTTTGATCCCAGCCAAAGGGTTACATCAGAGAGCTTATCTACTTCTACTTTTAGTTTTTCTGACATTGAAGAAAGGACGTCACCTGCTTGACTCATTTCATCAATAACACTATTCACATCTCCTAGGAGTCTTTGCATAGCCTGCCCACTATCTAGAGGAAGTTTTCTAAATATTAAATCTAATGCTTGGATGCCGTTTGTACCTTCATATATTGGAGCAATCCGAGCATCTCGAAGGTATTGAGCAACTCCAGTTTCTTCTACATAACCCATTCCACCATAAACTTGAATAGCAATTGATGACAACTCAACACCAAGGTCGGAAATCCATGCTTTGGTTATGGGTGTTAAGATTCCACACCTCTCTTCACCAAACTCTTTAAGTTCACCTTCTCCAAAGTACTCCAAATCTAACATTAGTTGATTGTCATACATTAGATACCTCATTGCATCAACATAAGCTTTAATAGTTAAAAGCATTCTTCTTACGTCAGCATGGTCCATAATTGTAGAGCTTTTGGCATCTTCTTTTGACATTCCAACAGGTCTTCCCTGTACTCTATCGCGGGCATACTGAGCCGCACCTTGAAGCGCCCCAGAGGCACACGCCAAGCCTTGTCCACCAACCCACACCCTTGCTTCGTTCATCATTGTAAACATATAGGTTAAGCCTCTATTTTCTTCTCCAACTAAGTAACCAACAGATCCGTCATACTCCATTACACAAGTTGGACTTGCATGAATACCTAGTTTTTCCTCAATTGAGATGCACGAAACATTGTTATTTTCACCCAGACTTCCATCGTCATTAATAATAAATTTTGGAACAATAAACATAGATATTCCTTTTGTTCCCTCTGGCGATCCTGGAACTTTTGCTAAAACAAGGTGTACTATATTTTCTGTCATATTATGTTCACCAAAAGTTATCCAAACCTTTGTACCTGTGACTTTATAAGTACCATCTTCTTGTGGTTCTGCTTTTGTAGTTATTGTGCCTAAGTCAGATCCTGATTGAGGTTCACTTAGATTCATAGTTCCAGTCCATTCTCCAGAAACTAATTTAGGTAAAAATTTATCTTTCTGTTCTTGGCTTCCATGAAAATTGATTGCAGAAATTGCTCCTGCACTAAGCCCTGGAGCTAATCCAAAAGCTAAGTTAGCAGTACTTAAGATTTCTAAAGTCCCCCCAGATAAGGTGATTGGCATCCCTCCACCACCAATATCTTCAGGTAGTGAGATTGATGCCCATCCAGCATCAGAAAATTTCTTATATGCATTTACAAATTCTTCTGGCATGGTAACTACACCATTGTCGATTGTAGCTCCTTGTTGATCACCAATAGCATTGATTGGAGCTAGAACTTCTTCAGAAAACTTTGCACACTCTTCCATAGTTGGTACGACAATATCTGCAGAAAAATCACTAAAGGCAGCTATTTTATTTAAAACATTGTATGAGTCAATTACCTCGTAACCGAAAACTATATCTTTAACGGGAGCTTTATATGCAACAGCCATAAATATTATCTTAGTCTAAATATTTAAAAACACTAAATTGATTATCTTGGGTTGATCTCAACTAATTTACTTATTTCATCTATCATTTTTAAACTTGGTTTGTCATTAGTTCCAGCTACTATTGCACCAGCTGCGCATGCTTTTTTTACAGAATCAACAACATCATCGATTCCAAATGCAGAGATATAAGCTGCAGTAGCATCACCGGCACCTGTTGCATTAATTGTTTGGAAGTCAGGAGGAACAATTTCTAGTACACCATCTGTGCTCAGTAGTCTTGCAGGTAAGTTAGAAGAGGTAAGTAATATCCATTTTGCCATTCCCTTTTCGAGTATTTCATTTGCTTCTTTTACTTCAATTTCATTTTTGCTAACTACTAAAAAATCAATTTTATAATCAATTTCTTCCTCATAGCCAGCTTGAGTCAGAAAAATATCATTATTCTTTTTAACTTTTTTTAGTTCTTCCTTCACATATTTAATCGAATATCTATCAATTAATAACGAGTCATAGTCTTGAATTGTATTTAAGCTACTCCAATTACTCTCCTCATATCCTGAAGAGATAATAGTTCTTTCTCCACTTCCATCTATATAAATTGAACAAGTTGGAGTTATAGTATTGTCTTTAGTAACATCTTTATGAACTATTTTTAAATTATTAAGGTGTTTAATTAGATAAGTTCCCAACTCATCATTACCAATACTGTTTCCCCTTACTGCAGTATTAATATTCCACATTGCAATATTTTCAGCACAGTTTATTGCAGTTCCTCCAGGCCGAATAAAGTATTTTTTACTTTGTATATCTCCACCTGGGCTTGGAAGTTTGTCTATAAAGTAAACCAAGTCAGGGTTTAAAGATCCAAAACAAAGCACATTTTTAAATGACATTATTTATATTTTTAACTAAAAATCTTAGACTAAGCCACTAATTATTGCACCAGCTACAAGAATTGCAATATAACTAAATAAACCGCCAATAATTGCTCCAAACTTCATAGCTCTAGATATATTGCTTGGACCTGCAAGATGATACATTAAAACTCCAAAAAATGGAACTAAGTATACAATTGCAAGCCATACATATTTCATCCCACCTTTAACTTTGTCATTAGTATCAATATCTTTGATTGCTAAAGCTGCCCATGCTGCATACAGCACAAATGGCATTAGGTATCCATATAGTTGAAATAACAACTGCCACAAGGTTGGACTTGAAATGGGTACTCCGCTCATAATTATCTCCTTTTCTGCTTTGTAGTAATTTTCAAAATCTTTTTCTAATAAATTAAAAGGAATTTCTATTTCCTCAGTATTTGGAACATAAAATAAGTTTATTGCAGGTGAAGGTGCTGATATATTCTGAAACTCCATAGTTATCTGTTCTTTTGGCCAAGGATATTCTTTATATAAATTTTTATCGAGATTTGCTGTTTGAGCATCAGCAAAAAATCCAGCAAGCATCATTAATCCTGAAGGATCTCCTTGTAAAGGAAGTCTTGCTAGTAAATTCGAGGAGTTTAAATTACTACAATTATGAAGTTGTTCGAGCATTGGAGGAGTACTTGTTTGATAAACATTTTCTTCAAAACAATTACCAGGACCCCACGGACCAGCTAGTGCTAAATCTGTATATCCAGAATCAAGGACTACATTATTTTTAACATGTACATGCTGCGAAAAATATAAATTGGTATCAAGCATAGGACTTGCAACAATTCCATACCTATCGTGATTAATTACAAGATTTTTTTCAATTACATCTCCCACTCTTCCAGGAACAACAATTCCCATGCCTTTAGCCACAAGTCCGAATCTATTTGTAGGAGCTTCATAGTTATTATTATCTATTACTAAGTTACCAACAATAGTTGTTTCACGACCAGGGGGGTTTAACTCTGAGTCAAGAGTATTGGGAACTATGCCTGACATATTATCTCTCCAAATATTACTAAAGAGATATAAATGACCTCCTGCGTTTGTTCCAGAATATCCTAATGCATTACCCTCAACTACGTTATCAAAGATAAGAGTATTACATGGATAACATTGTCCAATATAAATACCACTGTCTGGATGTCCAGATGCATATACATTATCAAATACACCATCAGTTGAGTCAAATGCATATACTCCGTAATCTCCGTTGTTGTAAACAGTAAGATAAGAACCTCTAAATCCTTTAGAGCCATTCCAGTAGACTCCATTTAAAGAAAAGTTTCTAACAGATAAGTTCTCAACAGTAACTCCATCGGTATCATAAATTTGTATTCCATTTTCTCTCATAAACTCACCGTCAATAATTACATTATTTCTATTGGTTCCCCTGATAGTAAGATATGAAGTTGTAATAGTCACACTTTCGTTATAAACCCCTTCATCAATTAGAATTAAATCACCTTCTATAGCTGAGTCAACTGCGTCTTGAATATTTGAAAAATTTTTAGTTTCGCCAACCTCTAGGACATTTTTACTTAGCTCTACAATTATTTTTTCTGGTTCTACTGTGTACTCTGCATCACCAACAATAATTGTTCCAACCATTCCCTTGTTGTTAGTCCCGTGATAAGGACAATAATATTCATAAATACCAGGTTCATTAAAAGTGTGTTCGTATTGATCGCCCTTTGTAATTATTCCATAATCAAAATAATCAGATGAAATAGCTTGCCAAGATCCGTCACTTGCAATTACATTATGATTGTTAGCGCCACCAGATTCCCAAATTACAGTTGTTCCAGGCTCGACTCTTAGTACTTTTGGAGAAAATTCATCATCAACAACTCTGATCATTTGTGGGTCAAGGCTAGCTGCACTTTCAGAACTGCATGCAAATAGTAGTAAAGAAGAAGATAGAAGTACTAATTTAAGTAACTTACCCATACTGATTATAAAGCTTGAATCCAATCTTCAGGATTATCGTCTACAAAAAAAGTCTGAAACTAGTGTAGCGTCTGGATCGATGGCATACTTATCAAAATCTGTAACCCCTTCTTCTTCAAGAACATCTTGGTCTAAAAAGAAATTTCCAGTACAGGTTGAAGACTCTCTTTTTAATACTGCATAAGCAGCATCTGCATATATTGAAGGTTTTCGTGAACCTTTAATTAATTCAGATCCTATTACATTTCTAACAGCTGCTGTATCAAGTGAAGTTCTTGGCCATAAACAATTAGAAGCAATATTATATTTTTGTAATTCTTCAGCCAGTCCATGAGCAACAAGAGACATTCCGTACTTTGCCGTAGTGTAAGCCAGAGTTAACCCAAACCACTTTCTATCAATATCAATTGGTGGAGATAGAGTTAAGATATGAGGATTGTTACCTTCTTTGAGATGGGGGATACATTTTTGGCTTAACATAAAGGTACCTCTTACATTGATATTATGCATTAAATCGTATCTTTTCATAGGGGTATTAATTGTATCCGTTAAGTGAATAGCACTTGCATTATTAATACATATATCTATTCCACCAAACTTTTCTACAGCTTGAGTAACAGCACTTTCTACTTGTTCTTCGAACCTAATGTCACAAACAACCGGTAAAGCAGTACCACCGACTTTCTCTATTTCTTCAGCAGCAGTAAAAATCGTACCTGGAAGTGTTGGATGAGGCTCAGTTGTTTTAGCAAGTATAACAATATTGGCTCCATCTTTTCCTAATGCTTTTGCAATTTCAAGACCCACACCTCTTGACCCACCACTCATAATTATCGTTTTGTTTTTAAAATTTGTCATAAATATATTCTATTAAAACTGATCAGATTCTGTAGAGTCTTTTGTTGAAAGTAGTTCAGATTCTTCACCTAAAAGAACCTCACCTATAGTTTCGTAGTAATTACTACCAACTTCTTGCTGATGCTTTATAGCTGTGTACCCTTCTTCTGATAGTTGTATTTCTTTTTCTTGAAGACTTACGATTGCGCTCATATCTCCGCCTTTGTAATCTTTTGCTAGTTCATACATTGAGCTGGCTAACGAGTGAAAACCAGCAAGTGAAACAAATTGGAGTTTGTAACCGAGTTCGAATAGGTTTTTTTGAAACTCTTTTATATCATTTTCATTAAATTTACCAACCCAGTTAAAAGAGGGAGAACAGTTATAGGCTAGTATTTTGTTTGGAAACACGTTCCTAATTTCATCAGCAAATTCTTTAGCAAACCCTAGATCTGGCGTATTTGTTTCACACCAAATAACATCAGCATATTCGGCATACCTTATAGCTTTTCTTACTGCTAAGCCATGGTTATCTTTAATGGTAAAATAGCCATCACTAGTTCTTTTATTACTTAAAAACTCCCTATCATCATCATCAAAATCAGAAGTGATTAAAGAAGCATGTAGTGCATCTGTTCTCGCTACTAGTACAATTGGACTTCCCAGCACATCTGATGCAAGCCGAGAAGAATTTAATTTTTTTATGTACTCATGTGTAGGAATTACTACCTTACCTCCCATGTGGCCACATTTTTTTTCAGAAGCAAGTTGATCTTCAAAATGTAAAC
Source organism: Acidimicrobiaceae bacterium (assembly GCA_028344675.1). Taxonomy (GTDB): domain Bacteria; phylum Actinomycetota; class Acidimicrobiia; order Actinomarinales; family Actinomarinaceae; genus Actinomarina. The sequence goes on from JAOMBT010000003.1 coordinate 44,084, forward strand.
CAGACACTCCAGCTTTAATAAATTGTGAAGTCAAATTAAAAACACTGTAAACACCACCAAACCCTGATTCAGCATCAGCAAGAACAGGAGGCAGAGCACCTTTTTTATGTTCAGAAATTTTCCTAACTAGAGTGTTGTTGATTTTATTAACAAAATTAGGCGTCGAGTTAGATGGGTATAGTGAAAGATCAGGATAAGTATTCTCACCATTATTACTTTCTGCAGCAACTTGCCAGCCACTTATATAGATAATTTCGTAATTAAGATTAAACATCTGAACTGCCTGCTGTGTTGTAGCTGCACCTAAGCCTGAAACCCAACAGTCATCTCTCTGAAGCAAGTTTATTAAAGACTTAGACCCTTCTTCTGAAATAGTATTTACAATGTGGAAGGGGCTCCTTAATGAACTAATACCCTTAGCGTCGTAGTCTCTTTTAATATTTTCCCATCTTGGATTAGAAAGGTAAGATTCTATACTTTCTAAGCTATCAAAATTATTACTCATTTATTAAAGTTGGCTTGCTGCAACGCTTGCAATAATAATAATTAGCGTCAATACTCCAGCAGAAGCGATAAGAACTTCACTTCTAGTTATTTTAATTTTTGGAGCAGAACTCATAACACTCGCAAATAGCAAAATAGCTGCCGAAATTATTAGTGCAAAAAGAGGAGCATATTCATGAAATCTGAGAAAAATTTGAGCAATAGCTACTGCAATAATACCTCCAACCACTATAGATCCAAGGGGTATAACAATTGACCCCACGATCCTGCTGCGTATCTTATTTGCCTCAAGATCTTCATATCTATCTAGTCCCTTAGGAACTCCAAGAAGCATTGAAATTATAGATACTAAAGCTTGGATAATGGCTGAAAGAATAATTATTCTCCATATTGCTCCACTGACACTTATTAGGTTAACAACAGGGTCTTCTGGAAGAATTCCCTCAATTCTTTGACCAATGCTATTTATAATATAGAACGAAATAGTAGAACCAAAAACTAGACCCAGCCCTGCTCCTGTGTAAATAGACTCTCTGTCTGTAGTCAGAACCCCAAATCCTTCAAAATTTGAGTCAAGTATCTTTTTCAGATTTAGTGAGTTTAAAATACTAAAAAATGCTGTAGAAAGTGATACGATTGCTACAAATGATACTGGACTATATTCAGCAATTAAGTTCTGTGTTTCAGCTTCAAGAATGAGCCCATCATATAAGTAAGAACTTGCTAACAGGCCTTGAATAAAACCTACAACAACTCCAAAACCTACACCGTATCTTAGAGATTTAATTATTTTTTGACTTATAGTCACAGGAGCAGCTATATCTTCTTGTATCACTGCAACTGAGGAAGCTTTCTCATGATTTATATTTTCTTCAAATACGGGTTCTTCAAGTTGCTCTTCTATAGTTTCACCAGCAGTATTAGCATTATCGGATACTTCATTTGCAGCTTCTTCCACTACAATGACTTTTTCTTTAGAAACAGGAAGAGGATCAATAGCCCCACCACCAGACCAACTATTTAATATATCTGCTGGAGATACTCCAGAGGATTCAGCTCTTGCTTGAACTGATCTAGATAAAAGTTCTAAGGGTATTCCACTCGAGCTACTTAATTGTTGTAATTGTTTTTTATCCATTTTTTAAAAATCTATATAAGTCTAGTCAGATGTGTTATTTCTAACTACATCGTCAAATGTTTTTTCATCCTGATACCACTTCATCCAAATTATTAAAATAGAAATCCATAAAATAATTCCGCCACCAAGCTTTAATATCAATCCAGCTAGTGTTTGATCATTTATAACAGAAATATTAAAAATATTATCATTATTCAAGTAAGCCGTATATAAAGGTTCTGTTCCAAAAGCAAGAAAACTTGCAGGGATTGTTGGCAAGAGGGACTGGAGAAAGAGGTAACCTATTCTTGCAGCTGAATTTATTGGTTTTATTTCTTCATTAAATCCAATTACAGGAACCCACATATTTATAGAAACAAGAAGCATGATTGAATGTATAAAGAAATGAAAAATAGTATTTGTTACCATTAAATTTACAACGGAAGACCAATGCATTCCTACCATAACAAAATTAAATAAGAAAAATGCAACAACAGGCTTTGAAGTAATTTTTAAAACGAAAATGAAAGGTTTTATTGCTATTATTTTTTTCATTTCTTTATGCATTCCAAGCAATAGAAGAGGTGGAGAAACTAAGGCTAAAACAAGATGCTCGACTGAGTGGACAGAGAATAGATATTTTTCTCCGATATCGTGTAATGGATAATCAGTAAAAACCCAAAGAATAATTATTCCTGAGTACCACAATTTTCTCTTTTCACTTTTAGTAGATTTATTTTTTGTAGAAAATTCAAAAAATATTATAAGTGAGAAAATTAATGCCCATACATCGTAGTGTGGGTGCCATGGTAAGTTTTGCATTTATTCTATAAAAAATTCGCTGATGCTCGTTCAAACATAACAATGGCAAATAAGATTAATGCAAGTATCATCCCACCGGTAAAGAATCTATTAATAAGTTTATTTTCAAAACGTAAGTGCATAAACCAACCAACAACAATTACGAACTTACCAACAGCTAAAATTATTAATAAAGGATCTGTAAACACACCAACAATATCTTCTGTGTAGTAGAGGGCAATTTCGATGGCTGTAAGCACACCAAGAACAATAGCTATTTGGACATATTTTTTCGGTGATGGGTGTTCTATGTGGTTCTCAGACATACTAAATTAAATAAACAACTGTAAACAACACTATCCACACTATATCTACAAAGTGCCAGTATAGAGCAACAAACTCTAGGTTCATTCCACCTTCTAGAGTCAAACCTTTTTGTCTTTGTCCAATACTCCATAAAGCTAAGAGAAGTACAACACCTATGAAAACGTGTAGTCCATGAAAACCTGTTAAAACATAAAAAGTAGAACTAAAAATGTTAGTGCCTAATTCAAAGCCCTTATGATAAAACTCAGTAAATTCATATATTTGACCAGCTAAAAAAACAGCTCCAAGCATTGCTGTTGCTAGTAGCCAAACTCTTGTTTTTTCCTGATCATTTGCTTCAAGGGCATTATGAGCAAGCACCATTGTTAAAGAACTCATCAGTAAGATAAAAGAGCTAATTGATGTAAAAGGAATGTCATAAACATCCGTCAGTTTCATTCCAGGAAAATCTCTTCCTTTAAATATCATAAATGTTGTAATAAGTGTTCCAAAAAATAAAATTTCAGTGGATAAAAACACCCACATGCCAAGTTTTCTAGTCTCTACACCGGTTGGTTCGTGAGGATATGTGTGAGAACTACTCATGTTCTAATTCTTCTATAGCCTCTTCTAATGGCTCGGTACCCCAACCAAAACCTCCGATTAATAATAGAAGTGTGCCGACAATTGCTAGAGGTACAGAATAATAAATAACTGCATAGCCTAAAAATGGCAATCCAGATGCCAATATAATCGGATAATAAGATGGATTAGGTAGTTCAATATCTTCGCTTGGATTAAGGCCTTCTTCTTCTAGTTCTTGAAGGAGCTGGTCAGCGCTGTCTCTTCTTACTGATCTTCCTTCGTCATCTTCGCCGTACTTTGCATGCCAAAAATCATCTAAAGATTTTACTACTGGTGCCTTTGAAAAATTCCATACAGGAGTTGGAGATGGAATTGTCCACTCAATTGTTCTCGCATCCCATGGATCGAAAGGTGCTTTTTCACCATTTCTTTTAGAAAAGATCCAATTTATCATAAATACAATAATTGATAACGCAATTATGAAAGCCCCCACAGTAACAACAACATTCCAAAATGCTAAGTTTGTTTCTTCAGCATAGACCCATGTACGCCTTACTTGACCTTGTAGTCCTAGCCAATGCATAGGACCAAAGGTTAAGTTAAAACCAATTAACATTGTCCAAAAATGTATTTTTCCAAGTGTTTCGTTATACATTTTCCCCCACACTTTAGGAAACCAGTAATAAAGTCCAGAAAATATTCCAAATAGTGCACCACCAAATAATACATAATGAAAATGTGCGACCACATAATAAGTATCTGTTTGTTGTGTATCTGCTGGTACTACAGAGTGGGTGACTCCACTAAGACCCCCAATTACAAACATTCCTATAAACCCAAGAGAGAACAGCATAGGTGTATTCAACTTAAGTTTGCCTCCCCATATAGTGCCTAGCCAATTAAATATTTTTACACCCGTGGGTACCGCAATTACCATCGTTGACAAACCAAATCCAGCTTGTGCAACTGGACTAATTGCAGATGCAAACATGTGATGTGCCCATACTCCAAAACCAATAAAAGCTATTCCAAAACCAGCAAATACTATTGCTGCATATCCAAATAGTGGTTTTCTTGAAAACGTTGGTAAGACTTCAGAGACTATTCCGAATGCTGGAAGGATCAAAATATAAACTTCCGGATGTCCAAATAGCCAGAAAAGGTGCTGCCACAAAACTGGATCACCGCCACCCTCAGTTAAAAAAAATGTAGTTCCAAATTTTCTATCAAATGTTACATAAAAAAGAGCAATAGCAATTATTGGTAATGAGAAAGCTAAAAGGAAAGAAACAGCAAATGTCATCCATGTAAATACTGGCATCCTCATAAAACGCATGCCTTCTGTACGCATATTAATAATTGTAGTTATAAAGTTAAACGCAGAAATTAGAGAAGCTATACCAAGAATTTGAAGACCTATTGCCCAAAAATCCATTGCTGTTCCAGGAGAATACTTCATCCCTGCATTTGGTTGGTAGCCAAACCAACCACCATTTGGAGCTGAGCCAAGCCAACCAACCTCCTCAGCCAAATATCCTCCCTCTGGGGCTCCAGCAGTACCAAAAATAAATGTTGAATAAAGAAAGGCACCACCAAATATAAAAATCCAGAAAGATAATGCATTTAATCTTGGAAAAGCAACATCCCTTGCACCAATCTGGAGTGGAAGTAAGTAATTAAAGAAAGCAGCACTAATAGGCATAATTGCAAGAAAAATCATCGTTGTACCGTGCATTGTAAACATGGCGTTATATTCAGCTGCTGTAAGAAAATTGTTATCTGGTTGTGAAAGTTGAATTCTAAGAACCAATGCTTCAAGCCCTCCTATTAGAAGAAAAAAGAATGCAGCATATCCATACATAATACCAATTCGTTTATGATCTACAGTTGTAATCCAACTCCAAATACCTGTTTCAGAAGATGGCCTTCGAAAAATATTACTCTGTTTTTTTGGTTCAATAATTTTTGTCATTTCAATGTCTCCAGATAAGCAATTAAAGCATTTATTTCTGATTCGGTCAATTCCAGGTTAGGCATAAATGTACCAGGTTTTATCTCTGCGGGATTAGCCAACCATCTAGTTAAATTTTCTCTATTGTTTTTTAACGCAGCACCAGCAAATACATTTCTAACTGCAAAATGTGTAAGGTTTGGTGCAATTCTATCTCCTTGAACATCCCAAACACCATTTACAACGTGACACTGAGTACACCCAGCATTTAAATAAACCTGTTGTCCTTCAGCAGCTAAAGATATATCTTCATTACTGAACGCAATCGCGTTTTTTTGTTCATTTGCAACCCAGTTCTCAAAATCTTCTTGTGATAGTGATAAGACTCGACCTCGCATTTTTGAATGGCTTAAACCACAAAATTCTCCACACTGTGCCCAAAATTCATTGGGGGAATCAGCATGAAGATTCAAATAAGTTGTTTGTCCGGGTACAAGGTATCTCTTTCCATTTAGCTTTGGTACCCAATAATTGTGAAGAACATCATTCGACCACATCTCTAACCTCACTGGTTTATCCGCAGGTATTACTAAAACATTTGCTGTTGTTATTCCATAATCTGGATATTTATATTCAAACCACCACTGGTGGCCAATTACTTCTATTTTCAAAGCGTCTTCAGGTTCTCTTGCCAGATCAAAAATCGTTTGAACTGTTGGAACAGCAATTGCTGCCAGAATTAAAACAGGGATTACAGTCCACACTATTTCTAATTTTGTATTTCCATGAATCTGCTTAGGTTCTGGACTTTCTGGCTTTTCTTTATAAACAAAAACAGACAAAAGTAGTGCTCCTTGAACAATTACAAAAACACCAACAGCAATCCAGAAAGTTATCCAAAATAGTTCATCTATAGATCTTGCATACGGTCCTTCAGGACTGAGAGAGTCTAATGGAGCGTTTTCTATACAAGCAGATAGAAGAATAAATGGAGCAAATTTCAGGTTTTTAATATTTAAAATTTTTTTCACAAACATATTTTATTAACAATATTTAAGGATAGCGTTGAAACAATATATAGTGTAATTTTAAGTACTATGTCAGTATGAAATCCGATAGTAAAAAAGTTGCAGCGAAGTATCTTAAACTTTCCAAATTGCGCATAGTTGAATTATTACTAATAACCACAGTACCTTCTATGGTTGTCTCTATTTACGGATTCCCTCCTCTAGAACTTATATTAGCTACTGTACTTGGGGGAACTTTACTTGCCGTAAGTGCAAATGTTTTAAATCAGATATTCGAAATCTCAACTGACAGCTTAATGGAAAGGACAGTAAACAGGCCATTAGTAACTGGAGAAGTAAGTAAAAAAAATGCCTATATTTACTCAATTTCTCTTGGACTTATCGGATATTTGATCTTATATACTCAATCAACAATTCTTGCAGCAAATATTGCACTATCTGCAAATATTTTTTACTCATTTATCTATACCTTAATTCTCAAACCAAGAACAAATCAGAATATTGTTATAGGAGGAGCAGCAGGTGCAGCCCCAGTATTAATTGGGTGGGCTGCAACTGGTTCTGAGCTTGAAATTGGTTCGTGGTTATTATTTTTACTGGTTTTTTTATGGACACCGGCTCACTTTTGGGCTTTGTCGTTAGAAAACATAGATGATTATAAAGATGCTGACTTCCCAATGTTACCAACTCAAGAATCTAAAAAGAGAACAACTATCTTTATTGGAGTTTACTCATGTGCAACAGTCATAACCTCAATACTTTTAGCACCAATTCTTCAATTAGGAATTACCTATCTTGTTCTTGCACTTATCTTTGGAGTATATTTAATGTATAAATCTTATGGACTTTATCTCGATAAAGTAAAACCTATATCCTACTTTATATTTTCAAATACTTACTTGGCCGCTATATTCCTATCAATGGTTGGTGACATATTTATAACATTAGGTAGTATCTAAATATGCAAGAAGTTTTGCTTTCAATAACTTATCCTCCAATTCCAATAACTCAAGTTGGGCCCGTATCCTTATCATTACATGGAGTGTTTGCGGCTATAGGTTTTTATATTGGGGCAAGTCATGCATTAAAACTATCTGATAAAGATGGTGCTGACAGCATTTTGTTTTCTGATGCTCTTACCTGGGCAATTTTTGGTGCCATACTAGGTGCAAGATTCTTTACAATACCAGCTCAATTGTATAACAGTCCAAGTTATGGTTGGGGAGATATATTTACTCTCACTGGAAGCTATTCAATTATGGGAGGAATGGCTGGTGGGATAATAGCTGCTTACATTAAAATTAGTATTTTAAATAAAGAAGATTTTAAACAGTATGGTGATTACGCGGCTACTGGTCTTATATTGGGAACCGTTATAGGAAGAATTGGTGATTTAGCGATAGTAGAACACCTAGGTCGGCAAACAGACTTTTTTTTAGGATATGAAGTTAAACCTGGTTATGATTTAGCCCCACAGCATAATTCTTTGGAGTGTGCGGAACCTTTAATTACTTGCGGATCTTTTCATCACGTAGCTATGTATGATTTATTTCTTGCATTAGGAGTATTTTTTATTTTTAGATATTTCCAACAAAAATTTATATTTGGCAAGGGTGCATGGATTGGCTTGTGGGCTTTCTGGTATGGAACCCAAAGGGCATTTCTTGACACACTAAGATTTGGAATGGGTGATGCAACCATAGGTACCCTTACGTGGAACCAAGTTGGTGGAACACTTTTGGCACTCCTAGGAATAATATTTTTCTTTAAAAATAAAAATATTAGAACAAACTAATTAGAAACAATACGTATAGGCTCATAAGTACATAACCTAAAATTGGATTTCTTTTGAGGGTATTTCTTGATAAAAATATTACTAAAAATGAAACGATATACATCAAAAATAACTGATAGTCAACTTGTGTTTCAATCTCACCAGGACTTACTACTATTGCAACGCCACCAACTAATCCGATATTAAAAAGATTTGAACCGAATATATTGCCAAATACAATATCTGGCTTCTTTAACTTTGCTGCAGCTATTGTCCCAGCAACCTCAGGAAGACTTGTTCCAATAGCAATAATAGTAGATCCAATAACTAGAGATGAAACTCCAAATACTTCAGCAAGTTTGACTGCGTTGTCAACAACAAGCTGACTTCCATATAGAGTCGCAGCAAGAGATAGAAATCCTCTCAGCCATATATATTTTTTTTCATCAACAAACATTTCATCATCTTCAACACCTTCACTACTAACCATTTTGTATGTTACAAAAACTATGAGAATCAATAAAACAACACCTAATTCAAAAGGAAAATTTTTAGTAAAAATATTTGTTGAAACAAAAATAGTTGTTAATACAGTCATCCATAATGGACTTGTATGGTTAATTTTAATTTTTTTATTGAAGTCCTTTGGAATAGCTAAAAATAAAACAGCAATTACTAATAAAGAGTTGGCAATATTCGAGCCAACAATATTACCTATTGCAAGATCCAAATCACCGTTTAAGGCTGCTCCTGTACTTGCAAAGAGTTCAGGTGTAGAAGTACCAAACCCAATAAAGGTAGCTCCTATAATCGAATTAGGAATTTTAAACTTAACGGCAATTTGGACAGCTGAGCTGACCATTTCGTCAGCACCCTTAACAAGAAAAATTAATCCAAGCGCAAAACCAAATAAAAGAATCAATATGTCCATATTTAGTAATCTATTCTTTTGAGTCTCTCCAAGAAATCCATTCTTTAACTTTAGTTAAGTCATAGCCTGGTCCATTAACCGCAAGAGTAATCTCAGTGGCACCAGCTTCTAAAAGTTCATCTGCTAAGTCAATTCTATTTATGTCTATACCAATTGATCTTTGGATATCATGTGGATTCCTGCCAACTTCATCACACCACTTGTTTAACACAGAGTTTTTGTGAGCAACTGTTTCAATCCCACTCCTGTCTTCTGTTTTTGTTGCAAACCCATGCCATATATCAGCGTATTGAGCTACTAGTCTCAGTGTGACTTTTTCCCCGCCTCCACCAATCAATATTGGGATTTTTCTTTTGGGTTGAGGATCTAATTTTTCTAACCTATTTACTATCCGTGCGAGGGACTTCTCAAGCTCTTTTAATCTCCAGATAGCTGTCCCAAACTCATATCCATATTCCTCGTAGTCTTGTTCAAACCACCCTGAGCCAATTCCTAAGATTAATCTACCATCAGAAATATGGTCAACAGTTCTGGCCATATCAGCTAATAATTCTGGATTACGATAAGAATTGCAAGTAACAAGTGGTCCAATCTCAACTTCACTGGTAGCTTCTGCCCAGCTTGCAAGCATAGTCCAACATTCAAAATGTTTTCCTTCTCTTCTTTCACCTTCAGACCACTGAGTCCCATCTTCCTTATAAAGGGGGTAGAAATGATCCCAATTATAAATTACATCAGCTCCAATTTTCTCTGCCTCTAAAGCAGCAGATCTAATTTGGTCATATTCGGCATGTTGTGGTTGTAAAAATGCGGCTATTCTTGGTTTCATTTTTCTCCTCTATTATTCAAATCTAGTCATTTTTAATGAATTAATAATTAAATTTTTAAATTTAATATTTGCTTTTAAGCGTTCAATTTTTTGTTTTGTAACTTTTTCAGCTGATGGAAGAGGATTTAACTCCACAAACTTCTCTATATCATTTCCAAGTAATTCGTTATAAATTGACGGAAGACCATCAAGTATCCTTGAGGATGTCCATTCAGGCATAACTTTTAACAGGTCGTCCCAGTTCTCTTTTACAATCATCCAAGCAGCCTCTCCATTTTCTGTGTGGGAAATTAACCCAGAAATAATATATGGTGCATCTGCTCCTCTAATAGTGCCTTCTAAAATGGCATTTAAAACAGTTTTTGGAGTCTTTGGGTCACTTAATCCCCATAACATTGACCTATATCTTCCTTCAATTTGTGGAGTCTCTGCTTCTATGAATTTATCAAGATATTTTGTAACAGACACTGATTGATCCATTCCAGCTATTGAAAGGACAAGATTGTAGTAATTTCCATCATCGTATTCTTCATATTTATTAGACTCAAATAAATCTACAAAATAATTATTAAATTCTTTATCACTTGAATATTTTGCATACAGGCCACATACTATTGATCTGAGTTGAGACTCTTCTTGGCTTGAATTTTCATTGTATTCTTTACCTAACACATCCAGGCTTGGTTCACAAAATTTTCCAATAAATAACCCTAAGTTTTTATCAGGAAAAATTTTATACATTGTTGAAAATATTCCCGAGACAAGGGCCCAAATATTTTTATCTTTTTCATGTTTATATAGAGCTAATAATTCCATGAAGTCATCAAAAGATATTTGGTCGATTCTTAATGACATCCAGGAGTCTTCTAAAAGTCGATATTTTTCATTTATGTCAAGCTCTTTGAAATGGGAAGATATCTCCTGTAGAAGTTCACTGCTATACGCAGTATGAAAAAAAGCCCACCCTCCATTGTTAATGTAAGGAACACTTCCTTTACTTTCAAAATTTTCAGATACACTTTCAAGCAATAATTTACTCTCACGTTTTGTATCTAAATATTTAATATTTATTGGTATGTGCCAAAGTGAGTCATCAGTACTTCCATCAATCAAAAATTTTCTTTGAGATAATTTCAAAGAAGAATCTTGGATTTCTACCGACACAATTGGATACCCCTCTTGCTTAATCCATGTTGGAAGTATTTTATTTAATTCGTACTCCGAAGCTTCAGTTAACTCATTCCAAAGATCTGTTGAGTGTGTGTTCTTAAACTGATATTTTTTTAAATAATTCCTGACTCCAGATTTAAAATTATCTTCTCCAATAAACGTTTCAAACATCCTCAAAACAGTTGAGCCCTTTTGATAGGTTAAAACATCAAACATCTCTTCAGCTTCTTCTGGTGTTGCTACTTCAAATTCAACAGGCCTAGATGATTTCAGTGAGTCTACATTAAAGCCTTGACTTCTTGCCAAATTTAATTCATTCCATAACTTGAATTCTGGATATGTAGCTTCAGATGCTATGACTTCCATTAAACTTGCAAATGCTTCATTAAGCCAAATCCCATCCCACCATTTCATTGTTACTAAATCACCAAACCACATATGTGCTAGTTCATGTGCAACTACCTCTACAGATCTTGAAAGCTCTGCTCTTGTAGCTTTTTCTACGTCAATCAAGAGAAGGGTCTCTCGGAATGTAACTGCACCCACATTTTCCATAGCACCCATTGCAAAATCAGGAATTGCTATCAAGTCAAGTTTTGAACCAGGGTATTTTATATCATAATAGTTTTCAAAAAAATCCAAAATTTTTATTGCAGCTTCTCCGGCAAATTTGGTTTGGTGACTGAATCCCGGTCTATGCACAACTCTGACATTAGTTGATCTAGATTTTCCAATTTCCGTAATCTCAAGAGGTCCTACAATAAAAGCTACTAAATAAGTGGACATTCGCATTGAATCAACAAACTTCGTAGTAGCTCTACCGTCTTTATTTGATTGACTTAACACAGCCTCATTACTAATTCTTATATCGCTTTCATTTGAAGTTAACGTAATAGAAAATACTGATTTAAATTCAGGTTCATCCCAACAAGGAAAGCCATTCTTGCAGCAGTTGGTTCAAACTGTGTTGTTGCAATCGACTTTTCTTCATCATTTTTGTCTATAAACTTACTTCTATAAAAACCTCTTAAGTCATCAACAACATTTCCAGTAAAATCTATGTACAACTTCCAGTCGCCAGTCTCTATGCTATCTTCAAAGTTAAGAAGAATTTTCTCATCATCTTTGAGATAGTTTACTGATCCATCAATATGTGCTCCGTTGTCATTTTCAACAAAGCAGCTATTTACTGTTAACCCTACTGAATTAAGTTGTAATTCTGTTGTGTCCTCAACAACTTCAATAAAGATGGTTTCTGAACCATTGTATGTAAAATTTTCAAGGTCAATATCTAAATGGATTTCATACCTATTTGGAATTGCTAATTTTGGAAGTAATATATTTTGATTCATTTACAAATATTAGTTAATTTTGAAATCAATCCCAGTTCAAGTGTAAAAATTCATTACTTTCATGAAGCTGAACTCTATGAGCACCAAAGTAATCTCTTTGAGCTTGTATCAAAGATGATGGATTGAACTCTGAAGATGAAGTGATATACCAGTTAAGAGATGAGTACATAACAGGTGTAGGAATATTATTTTCAATACAACTTGATAATAAATTTTTTGTATTTTTGAGTCTTGAATCTAGGTTGTTTTGAATTTGTTTTGATTCAACTATAGATTTATTAGGAGGACTATCTTTTAAAAATGATTTGATTTCTTTTAATAGGTCTGAACGAATAATGCACCCCTCTAACCAATTTTGCATAACGTCCTCAATTTTAATTTCAAGATTTTCTTGTTTACTAAAGTACTCAATAAATAAGATACCTTGAGTTAGTGTTGAGAGGCGAGAAAAATAAATAGCTTCTTTCAGTTCATTAGGATTAATTTTTATTTTTATATTCTTTGTAGTGATTGGCCAAATTTTTTGGTAATTGCTTTCCACCCTTGCGTTGAACGCTTCAAAAATACTTGGAAGCGGAAAACCATAATTTAAACTAGTTTCAACAGTAAGCTTGCCTGTTCCTTTATGGTTTGCATTAGGCTTAATTTTATCTATTAAAAATTCACCATCTTTTTGAGTTTTTAATATCTTAGATGTAATTTCAATCAAGTATGAAGACTGTTGTTCTTTTTTTAAGTTATTAAAAAATTCTGATGCAGCAATATTATTAAATCCTGCATTTCTTAATATGTTATATGCTTCAGCAAGTATTTGCATTTCAGCATATTCAATTCCATTATGAAGCATTTTAATAAAATGCCCAGTACCGAATCCTTTATACAGCCCAACACATTCTCGACCGTCAGCTTTTGCTGCAACTTTACTAATCAAAGATATCAAATCTTCCGGAATTTCTTTTTCATAGCCAAGCATCAATGCAGGACCTGTCCTAGCACCTGTCTCGCCACCAGAAATACCCATTCCAATAAATTCTATTCCTTGTTCATTACACCTCTTCCCTAAATCGATACTATCTAGGTAATATGCATTACCCCCATCAATTAATGTGTCTTTTTCCTCTATAAAATTAAATAAATTTTCTACAACACTGTTTGTCGCTTCACCAGATGGAACAAGTATTAAAATTTTTCTAGGCTTTGGAATGCTTTTAACAAATTCGTCTAAATCTGTAAAACCAGAAATATTATTAGATGAGTCTTCTGAAATGAGTTGATTAATTTTGTTTTGAGATTTGTTATAAACACTCACATTTGCGCCATTGTCGGAAAAATTAAGAGCAATATTCCTGCCCATTACTCCTATTCCAACAATTCCAATGTGGTTGTTCATGATAAGATTTTAACAACTTCTCTTTCAAGTAAATTGTTAAGATAGTAGTTTCTTATTTCAACATCAACTTCAAGCTGATTCTCACTATTAATTACATTTTTAATTTTTGAGTACTTGTGAAGAGAGTCCAGATTTTTTGGAGAGGTTAAAAGTGTAACTGTTTGTAAATCTCCAAGAATTTGAAATGTAATTTCTGAAACCAATTTATCTAAATTCGTACCCTCTGTTGATGAAATAAAATATGCATCTTCATATTTTTCTTTTAAAAAATTTAAAGAAGCTGTATCAATTCTGTCTATTTTATTAAAAACTAGTATTTCTTGAACGTTAGATTCAATCTGATCTAATATTTCATGAACTGTATTTATGTGCATTTGTGGGATTGCTGATGCGGCATCGACTACATGAATAAGTAAATTAGCATCTTTAACTACGGTGAGCGTGGACTTAAAAGATTCAATTAATGTAGTAGGTAGATTTTGAATAAAGCCAACTGTATCTGAGATAATAATAGGCTCGGTTATTTCATCTATCTTTAATTCCCTCTGCAGAGAATCAACAGTAGCAAACAACTCGTTTGCAACGTAGGTTTTTGAGGATGTAATCTTTTCAAGCAAAGTTGATTTTCCTGCATTTGTGTAACCTACAATTGATACAAGCGGTGTATTATTTTTTCTTCTGAAACTAGATTGAACCTGTCTTTGTTTTGCAACTTTTTTAATTTCTCTTTTTAGTCTGTTAATTCTGTTGTCAATTAATCTACTATCAGTTTCAAGCTTTGCTTCCCCAGGACCCCTTGTGCCAATTCCACCACCTTGTTGGTTTAGTGTTTTGCCCAAACCAGCCAAACGTGGTTTTAAATAAGTAGTTAAAGCCAATTCAACTTGCAAGGTTGCTTCTTTAGATTGGGCATGAAGTGCAAATATATCAAGAATTAAGCCTGTTCTATCTACAACATCGCATTGAAACAGGGTTCGTAATTCTTTTTGCTGATTGGGTGTTAGCTCACAATCAAATAAGACTACATCAATATCATTTGATTTTGATATATCAACTAATTCAGCAATTGACCCTTTTCCAATAAATGTCTTTGGGTCAACTTTTTCTACTCGTTTTGTTTGTATGATAGTGGGACTAGATCCTGCGGTCTTGACTAAATTTACCAATTCTTTTAAGGATTCTTCTTTGTCTGCTCTTGTTTCATTTTTAAGAATTATGCCAACTAACAAGGCTTTTTGAGTTGTTACAAATATATCTCTATCTGATACCGTAAGTAACTTTTTATCAGATTGATTTGGGTTATTTCTTTGATTCAATTATTTCATTATTGGTAGTTGACCATTATCAGATGTATTTGAAATCTCTTCTTCTGCAATAATTTGGGATTCTCTTACAGCTAAAACTACCTTCCCTGTTGGTGGCCATATAAATTTCCAAGCACCGCTTGCAACAGCCCAGAATTGCTTTTCAGTATCCACATCAATTAGTGGAAGAGCTTCTGAAGTTTTTTCACTTCCTGCAGGAACTAAAAGCCCCGACTTTGTAATCGTTTCTTCTCTTAAGTGTCCAACTCTCCAACCTGGAGAAACTTTAAAACCTGCCGGAGCAAACTGGATGTCTTCGAGTAAATCCTTATCTTCTATCATTTTCTTATAATAAACATAAAAAAACTATAAATTAGCGGAGGTGGACAGGAATCGAACCCGCCAAAGACTTTTACACCTTTCAACAGTTTTGAAGACTGTGGAGCCCACCAGGCGCTCATTCACCTCCATTATTAAGACTAGTTATATAAAAAAATATTATTGGAATAGAATTAAGAATGATGAGTAATTTTAAAAATACTTTTAATCAATTAAAAAAGGAAAGAGAGCTTAGTAATAAGCAGGTAGCTTCATTTACTGGTGTAAAGATTAAAGAAGTTAAGAAATGGGAGACAGGTACAAGTTTTCCTACAGACATCAAAGTTGTTAATGCTTTAGAGGGCATATTGGGAACCGAGATAACTAAGTCTCTTGAAGGTTTTAAGACTAAAGAGAATAGATCTTCTTCTTTAATTGGTTCAGAAGATGAGATATTTAAAGTTAATAATGAAAAGCTTGAGGTTTCTAATACAAGAATTGACAGACTTCGAAATATTTTTCAACGTGAAACTCAATCTAATAACGACTTTAATTATGATTCAGACTTTGAAATCTCTTTTGACAATCAAGCGCTTCCAAAAAGAGCAATAGTCAATGAAGAAAACAATTCAGAACAACCGTATTTGTACGATGATAAGCAACTTGGGTTTTATATATCTAGAAATATTAAAACTGTGGGTTTACTTTCTATTTTAGGTTTAGTAATTATTAGTTTTTTCAGACTTTTTTGGGAATCATTCAATCTCTTCATTAACAATATATTGTGAAGTTAATTACCTATACAAAGCTTGGTATTGTCTTATCAATATTATCTATTTTGGCAGGAGCATTTGTTAGAGCCACTGGTTCGGGAGATGGCTGTGGTTCAACATGGCCTACATGTAAAGGAAAAATTATTCCCCAATTATCAGACACATCTGAAGTAATAGAATTTTCTCACCGATCAATTAGTGGAATCTTACTCATTGTTACACTCTTAATTTTTATTAAATCAAGAAAAATTAGTAAAGGAAGTATTGCCAGAAGAACTGTAAATTTTTTAACATTTTTTGTTGTCTTTGAGGCTGCTATAGGGGCAGTTATTGTTTTATATGAATGGGTTGGGTTAAATAGTTCTCTTCCTAGGATCATTGCTGTTCCAATACATTTAGTCAATACTTTTGGATTGCTTGCAAGTTACGCCATACTTTATAAAATTCTACTTAATAATTTTAAAAATATTAACCAGCTTTGGGATAGACGATTTATTTTTGTAGCTTTTTTATTTTTACTTAGCGGGGCAACAGGTTCAATCACAGCTTTAGCAGATGTTTTATTTCCAAGTTCTTCATTCTACGAGGGACTTATGGAAGACTTCGATAGAACCTCGGAGCTTTTAACAAGATTAAGAATTCTTCACCCAGTAGTAGCATCTGGTTTATCAGCAGTGTTAATAATTGAATCAAGAAAAATTAAAAAAGATTACAAAATTGATGTTAAATTTTTACAATTACTCGTAATTATTGCCGTAACTCTTGGCATAATGAATGTTTTGTTTAATATTGTACTTTTCTTGAGCATTTTCCATCTTGCAATCGCTGATTTATTGTGGATTACATATATATATGTAAGTATGGATAAGATAAAAAATAAATCAGCGATTAATTAGCTTTAATTACAGCACAGTTATAAACTTCATCTCTGTAACTAGATACAACTATGGGAAGTCAAAATAATAATGGTAACAAAAACAATACCTTCAAAGCCAAAGCCCAACACTAAAGAGGCTGACCTTTCTAATGAAGATACAACTTTAACTCCTGAACAGGAAAAAGCAGCAAGAGAAAAAGCTAAATCACTTACAAAAAAACTTGCAGATGATAAAGGAAAGCTAACAACTGACTTAGTAAGCCAATATTTAACAGCAATTGGAAACTTTGATCTTTTGACAGCTGAGCAAGAAGTTGAGTTGGCACAAAAAATTGAATCTGGAGAAAAAGCATCTATTAAGCTTGGAAAAAAACAATTCAAGGATAAAAAAGGTGAAATAAGATTAAAGAGAGATAGAAAAAAAGGCGCTGAAGCAAAAGATGCATTTCTTACAGCAAATCTGCGATTAGTTGTTGCAAATGCAAGACGATATGCAAACACCTCTGGTATTGACTTTCTTGACTTAATTCAAGAGGGAAACCTCGGTTTAATTCGAGCAGTTGAAAAATTTGACTGGCGTAAAGGATTTAAATTTTCGACTTACGCAACATGGTGGATAAGACAGGCAATTACAAGAGCAATAGCTGACAAATCTAGGACTGTAAGAATTCCAGTTCACCTTCATGACACAATGGCGGCTGTTCGAGCCGCACAAGCTCAACTAAAAGCAGAATTGGGTAGAGATCCAAAACCCCAAGAAATTGCAAAAGAAGCTGGTGTAGGTGTTGATAAAGTTGAACTAGCCTTGAGTGTTGCTGATACAGTTTCACTAGAACAGCCTGTTGGTGAAGATGGAGCACAACTTGGTGATTTTATTCAAGATGAAGATGCGAGTGATCCATCTTTAATTGTTCAAGACCTAGATGTAGCTGAGAGCCTAAGGGACAGTATTAGTAGACTTCCTGATAGGGAAGGCAGAATACTCGCTTTAAGATATGGTTTTTATGATGGAGTACCAAGGACACTTGAAGAAATAGGTGAAGAGTTTGATTTAACCCGTGAAAGAATTAGACAGCTTGAAAAATTAGCTCTGTGTAGATTAAGACACCCTTCATTTGGAATCAGAGAACAAGACTTAGTCTAATTTTTATTATTTAATTTCATTTCATTACTTTTTGTTAAATTGTTAATCTATATTACATGTTCGAATATCTCGATATCGCAATAGATTCAGCTATTGAAAGTGGTGCAAAATACTCTGACGCGCGAGTATTGATTTCAAAATCCAGAAGCATTGCAGCAAAAAATGGAGAAATTGAAAACTTTAATGAAAATGAAAAAATAGGGATTGGAATTAGAGCATTAGTTGGTTCATCCTGGGGTTTTTATTCAACTTATAACTTATCAAATGAATCATTAAAGCTTGCTGGTAAGAAATCGTACGAAATTGCTAAAGCATCAGCTATAGTTTCTGGTAAAGATATGCCTTTTGCTGATGTGCCTGTAATTCAAGATAGCTACACCACACCTCATAATGAAAATCCTTTTTCTGTGTCAAGTTCTGACCAAATCAATTTATTAATTGAATCTACTGAAAAAATGAAAAAGCTAGGTAGTTCGCGTGCGTTTGGAAGACTTGATTTTTGGGATACAGAAAAGTGGTTTGCATCAAGTCAGGGTCATAAAATTTATCAAAACATAATTGAATCAGGTGGTGGGATTTCTTCTCTATCAGTTGGTGATGGAGAAACTCAAATTAGATCTTATCCACAATCTTTTGGTGAATACAGAACTGGGGGTTGGGAGGTAGTAAAAAGTTTTGAATTCGAAAATCATATAGAAAGATTGGCTGAAGAGTCTCAAAGATTATTGGTTGCTCCACAATGTCCAGAAGGAACAATGGATTTAATTTTAGAAGGAAGTCAACTAGCTCTTCAAATACACGAGTCAGTTGGACATGCAATTGAACTCGATAGAATTTTAGGCTGGGAAGCTGCATATGCTGGGACTTCTCATTTAGAGTTAGAAAAATTAAATAAACACAGATATGGTTCTGATTTAATGAACATTGTTGCAGATGCAACTCTTCCAGGAGCATTAGCGACATTTAAGTATGATGATGAGGGAACCCCAGCTCAACGAGTAGACATTGTTAAAGAAGGAATATGGACTGGAGTGCTTTCAGGACGTGACAGTGCAGCTGTTGCAGGTGTAGATCCCGGAGGTATGGTTCGTGCAGATGGTTTTGGAAGATTACCAATGGTAAGAATGACAAACGTAGGACTACTTCCAGGAGATTCATCATTAGAAGAAATTATACAGGCAACTGATAATGGTATATATATGGAAACCAACCGATCTTGGTCTATTGATGACATAAGATTAAATTTTCAATTTGGTTGTGAGGCTGGCTGGTTAGTAAAAAATGGAAAAATTATAGATATGGTAAAAAACCCAACATATACCGGAATTACTCCTGAATTTTGGGGAAATATGGACATGCTATCAGGAGAAGATGAGTGGGTTTTTTGGGGAACTCCAAACTGTGGCAAAGGTCAGCCAAGCCAGATAGGACATACCGGACATCCTGCATCACCCGCTAGATTTAAAAATACACGAATTGGAGTACGAGGATGAAAATTTGGGAGGACTTGCTGCAAGATATTGAAAAAAATATTCCATCTGGGGCAGAATGTGAATTAAAAATGATGCACTCCAAAAGTGCCTTAACTAGGTTTGCTAATTCGCAAATTCATCAAAATGTAGATGAAGAATCTGCTGATGTGTTTTTGACACTACATAAGGACTCTAAAACTATAACTATTTCAACAAACTTAACTGCATTAAAAAATCCAAAGGATTTTGTTTCTAGAGCAATAGAATCACTAAATAATAGCCCATTAGATAAAGGATGGGCTGGTCTTCCAAAGTCTTCGCAATCATTCAACGGTCTTTCCACCATTGATGAATCAACACCTGATGAGAGAGCCAATAAAGTTAATGATTTCGTTTCTCAAGGAAAGAAAATGAATGCAGCAGGATATTGTTCAAGTTATATAAATAATTATTTTGTTTGGAATACTAATGGTCTAAATTCATCTGATTCCTCCAGTAGTGCATTTATTGATGGGATTTTTAGAACTGAATCATCAGCTGGTTCTTCCCACAGGGGAGGAATATTATTATCAGACATAGAAGCTCAACAAGCTGGTAGTGAGGCAGCAAAACTAGCTACTGATGGAGAAAATCCGGAAGATATTGATCCAGGAAATTATGAGGTAATTCTTGGTCATGAAGCAGTAAGTACAATATTAGTTTTTCTTGGCGTTTACGGTTTTAATGCAAAAAGCAAAATTGATGGAATGAGTCCAATCAACATAGATGAAAAGCAGTTTGATGATCAAATAAATTTACTCGACACACCAGAAGATGATGATTCAATCGGTTTTAAAATAGACGCTTCTGGATCCAAGAAAAGGAATTTAGAAATTGTAAAAGATGGAGTTTCAAAAACGTACTTTCATACTCGACGAACCGCAAAAGAATTAAATACAAAAAATACTTTCCATGAGTTATTCGGCTGGGGAGAAAATTTTGGGGGAATTGGGACCAATATAAAACTCTTAGAAGGAAATGTTCCCCAGGAAGAAATGATTAAAAGCATTAAAAGAGGCATATACATAAATGAGTTTTGGTATTGCAGAGTTTTAGATCCAATTACCCAGGTTGTAACTGGCCTAAACCGAAACGGTTCTTTTTTAATTGAAAATGGAAAAATAATAAAACCAGTTGGTAGATTACGATTTACACAAAGCTTTATGGCTTCACTTGCTCCAGGAAATATTGTATCTGTTGGAGATAAGTCGAGATATGCAGATTCAGAATTCGGAGAAGGAATGTTAAAAGTTCCAGCTCTACATTTAAAGGAATTTAATTTTACGGGTGGGGTTTCTGGATAATAAATCATATTTTGATGGTGATAAACCATTAATCATTCCTCATCGTGGAGGTTCAAATTTAGTACCAGAGAACACACTTCATGGTTTAGAGCTAGCAATTAGAGAAGGTTTTTCACACTTTGAAACTGATTTGAGAATGTCTAAAGATGGAGAAATATTTCTTCATCATGATGATACTTTTGATAGAACGACAAATGTTTCTGGAAAAGTTCAAGATTTCAATTGGAGTGAAATTTCTAAAATTAATGCTGGATATAAATTTTATGAAAAAACTAACCAAAAAGGAAAAAAAACAAAGTTTGTGAGATTAGTCGATGCATTAATGATGAATCATAGGTTGAAATTTAATCTAGATCTAAAGCAAACAGGCATGGCAAAAAAAGTTGTAGAAATTATAAACTCACTAAATGCAAAAGAAAGAGTTTTAGTTTCATCCTTTAGTCCAAGAAGATTAGATGAGTTTTTGATAGAAAGTAGGGGAGATATATTAACTTCAGGAACTTTTAGAGAGAACGCTATTGCCAGATTTCTTCCTCTGCAAAAAAGAAACTTCAAAGTTCAAGCATTACAGGCACCTTTTAGATGGAAAGGAATTCAAGTTCATTCCAAAAAGCTAGTAAAATTTTGTAAAATAAATAATCTTCAACTGCACATATGGACAGTAAATACTATTGAAAATCTTAAAACTTGTTTAGAAATTGGGTGTGACGGTATTATCACCGATGAACCAATTTTGTTTCGTGAATACTTAAACTAATTTAAGTATCTTTAAACAGTATTTTGTTTTATAAAATTTTCAGCTTGTATGAAAATATGTTTTTTTCTTGATGGTTCAAGCCTATCAAGAGACCTTACTAGCAAAGCCAATCTAGGATTGTTTTCATAAAATTTTCTGTTTTTTTCCGTAAATTTCCAATATAAACCATCGAGTGTGTCACACCAGTCACCCCTTTTATAGTTGCTCATTTTTAAAATATAGTTTGAACCACATGTGTAAGGTTTTGTTGACATCATTCCACCGTCAGCATAGGTGGCCATACCAAATACGTTCGGTACCATTACCCAATCTGAAGAGTCAATATACATTTCCATAAACCATTTGTATATTTCTCTTGGATCTATTCCACATAAATTCATAATATTACTGATGACCATAAGACGAGGAATATGATGTATATAACCATCTTTGATGGTTGTCTTAATACAATCATCAAGTGGGTCAATACCAGTAGTTCCGTCATACCAAGATTGAGTTAACTTCTTTGTGTGTTTCCAGTAATTACTATTAAGCTGCACTTCGCCTTCTTCATGATAAATTCCTCTTATAAATTCTCTCCAGCCAATTATTTGTCTTACAAAACCTTCTACAGAGTTCATAGGAATGTTGTTTTTTTCAGCAAATTGTATAGTTTTATCTATCACCTTATCAGGGGTTAAAAGACCAATATTCAAAAAAGGACTTATACAACTATGGAATAGAAAATTTTTGTTTTCAAGCATTGCATCTTCATAAATACCAAAGTTTTCGAAACGAAATTTAAGAAAATTATCAAGTTGTTTTTGTGCCCCTGCTCTGTCAACAGGAAACCAAATATCATTTAGATTTCCAGGGTGATCATCAAAGCTATTATCTATGAGATTTTTCACTTCATCACTATATTTTGATTCATTAAAAGCATTCATTTCAGGAGGAGACACATTTTTTGGTATTTTTTTTCTATTCTCTTCATCAAAAGACCACTTTCCACCAATCGGTTTATTATTTTCATCGATTAAGATCTTCATATTTTTTCTTGCTTTTTGATAAAAAGAAGACATTCTGTAAACCTTTTTACCTTTTGCCATAGAAACGAAGTCATTTCTTTCAAATAAAAACATCGGCGACTTAATAATATTTACTTCCACACCCACCGCAGCCAATGCTTTGAGGAATTGATTTTCAAAACTCGTATCTTCAATCTCAAAAATATTAATCTCTGATATTTTTTTATTTTTTAAAAATTTTATGAGACAGTCAACATAATTTTCATTTACTTTTCGATTTGATAATTCAAAATAATTTACAGAAATAGACTTATTTTTTAGTTCATCCCTATATTCGCGCATGGCTGTGAGAAAAAGAAAAAGTTTTAATTTATGATGTTTGAAGTATGTGCAAAGTTCATAATCTTCAGCCATAAAGACTTCATTACATTTATTTTTTTTTAAAATATTAGGATCAAATAATTGATTTCCAAGTATTACAAAAAATTTACTTTCCATCTTTATCAAGAATAGTTTACCATTGTGATGTAGAAGCTATAATTCTACTCAGCATAAAGGGGGAAAATGAATCATGAAACACTAGATAGCGGTTTTATACCAAATGAAATATGTGAAAAGCTTCCAACAGGTTTTGAGGATATAGAAAAACTGGCTAGCGAGCTTCCAAAAGTCCTCGCTAATGAACAAATTGTTCAAAGAGTAAATCAATTGGAATTACATAAAGATATTAGTCAACTAACTTCAAGTGAGCTTGAAAGGGCAATGCTTTTATATTCTTATATTGCACATGCATATATGTGGGGCAAAAAAGAGGTTGAAAATATAATTCCATCTCAACTTTCTCTGACTTGGTTTGCTATCTCTGAAAAGCTAGATAGACCTCCAATATTGTCCTATGCATCATACGCTTTAAATAATTGGAAGATGCTTGATGAAACAAAACCTTTTGATTTAGAAAATATTGTGATTATGCAAAATTTTTTAGGAGGGGTTGATGAAGACTGGTTTATTATGATTCACGTAGCAATTGAGTACGAAGCAAAAAAAATACTTTCAAATTTGAAATCCTATTTTCTGGAAGAAAAGTTAGACCAATCTTATTTACTTAACTCATTAGAAAGCATCCAAAAAATTAATTCAATTATGAATAGAATGCCTGAAAAATGTGATCCTTTCATTTATTACAATCGAGTAAGACCCTATATCTTTGGATGGAAAAATAATCCAGCTACCCCTGATGGAGTAATTTATGAGGGTGTTGAACAATATGCTGGAGAGCCACAACTTTTCCGAGGTGAAACGGGTGCACAAAGCTCAATCGTGCCTGCGTTGGACGCACTTCTTGGTGTTACTCATTCAAATGACCCATTAAGAGAGTATTTAGACGAAATGAGACTTTACATGCCTAAAGAGCACAGAGATCTCCTTAATGGATTAGATGAATGGTCAGAAAAGGATAGAAGAAAATTAGACATTGATGAAGAATCAGTCGAATTAATAAATGATTTGATAAAGGAAGTACATATCTTCAGAAACAAGCACCTCGAATATGCGAGGATATACATTTATGAGCAGTCTTTAACAAATAATTCAAACTCAAATATTGTTGGTACAGGAGGAACTCCGTTTATGAAATATTTAGACAAGCATTTACAGGAGACTGTACCATCAGATGATTAAAAAGCTTGGAATTCCAAAAGAGGTAAAAAAAGATGAGGGAAGAATTTCATTAATCCCTCAACATATAACTCAATTTACTGGTTTAGCTGATATTTTCGTAGAAACTGAAGCTGGACTGGGTTCTGGTTTTACAGATAAAGATTATGAAGCTGCTGGAGCAAAAATAGTAACTACTGCTAGGGAGCTTTACGAAGTTTCTGAAATTATATGTAAGGTGAAGGAACCTCAACCTGAGGAGCTTGAAATGTTAAACTCCTCACATGTTCTATTTGGATACCTTCATTTAGCCTCAAACTTATCATTGACGAAGACACTTTTAGAAAAAAAGTTAACAGGCATCGCTACTGAAATGATAATGGACGGTAAAGAGTATCCTTTATTGATACCAATGTCAAAGATTGCTGGTAACTTAGCTGTTCAAAAAGGTATGCAATTTTTAGAGTATTCATCTCAAGGAAAAGGCGTTCTTCTATCTTCAATTTCAGGAGAAAAAAATTCCAAGGTAGTTGTGATTGGATGTGGTGAGGTTGGTAAAAGTTCAATACATAAATCTATACAAGTTGGTGCTTCAGTAACCGCAATTGACTTAAATGAAGATATTTTGAAAGATTTAAAAAATAAATATGGGGAAAACATTAGAACACTTTTAAGTGGAACAGATGAAGCGATAAGCGAAATCAGATCAGCTGATTTAGTCGTAGGAGCAGTCCTGCTACCAGGAAGAAAACCACCAACTGTCATTACAGAAGAAGATATCAAATATATGGAAAAAGGAACTGTCATTATAGATGTTGCAATTGACCAAGGTGGTTGTGTCGAAGGGGTAAGTCCGAACACTCATAGTGATCCTTTTGAAATTCGAAATGGCGTAATAGTATCTGCAATTGCAAACTTGCCTGGTGCAGTTCCCAAAACTTCCTCTATGGAGCTTTCAACAAACTTACAAAATTATGTTGATAACCTTTTAGTTGAAAACTGGTTTGAAGAATACAAAAATAATGAAAGCTTGTTACCTTCTCTACAAATACATAAGGGTCTTTTACTTTCTGAAGAGGTCGCTGACAGCTTAAGCTTAACCCTATCTAAGTTAGTTTAGGCTTCCAGCTTTTTCTCGAATTACTATATTTTTCAATTTGATTTTCATAACCAAGTGTTATGTCAATCTTATCTATACCCTTAACAATTCTTTTTTGAGAAAAATCATCTAGATCAAATGAAAAATTTATATCTTCACACTCTACTGACTTGTTCCCAACTGATATCTTTATCTGTGTGTTTGGATTATTTTCAATTTTCTTAAAAAGTCCCTCAACATCTTCTTGACTAGCTTCAATAGGTAAAAGCCCTATATTGATAGAATTTAATCTAAAAATGTCTGCGAATTTAGTTGAAATAATTGCATCAAAGCCCCAGTCTTGAAGTCCCCATGGTGCATGTTCTCTTGAAGACCCTGTTCCAAAATTGTCACCTGCTACTAAAACTTTTGAATTCTTATAAATATCATTATTTAATGGAAATTTTGGATCTTTTTTCCAATCGTAAAATAAATATTCACCATAGCCAGAACGTTCGACTCGTTTTAAAAATTGTTTAGGCATTATTTGATCTGTATCAACATTAGACATATTAAGCGGGAGCATTGTTGAATTTATATTTTCTATTTTTTTCATTTTACAATTCTCTTATGTCAACAAATTGCCCGTGCAACGCAGCAGCAGCAGCCATTTTTGGGCTCACCAAATGTGTTCGACCACCAGCTCCTTGCCGTCCTTCATAATTTCTATTTGATGTTGATGCGCACCTTTCTCCAGGGCTTAAAATATCAGGATTCATTCCCAGACACATTGAACAACCAGCCTCTCTCCAGTCAAAACCTGCATCTGTAAAAATCTTATCCAGACCTTCTTCTTCTGCTTGTTTTTTGACCAGCGTAGACCCTGGCACAATCATTGCTCCAATATTTTCAGCAACTTTTTTTCCCTTCACAACTTCTGCGGCTTCTCTTAAATCTTCAATACGTCCATTGGTACAACTACCTATAAACACTCTGTCTAGAGATATTTCACTAATTTTTTTTCCTGGTTCTAAGTCCATATACTCTAAGGCTCTAGCAGCTGCTTCTTTTTCAGACTCTACTTCATAATCATCAGGATGAGGGATAGTGTCATTTATAAAAATTACTTGTGAAGGATTTGTTCCCCAAGATATTGAAGGCTCAAGTTCATCAGCATTTATGGTAACCACTTTGTCAAAAGAGGCATCCTCATCAGAATACAAATTACTCCATTCTGCAATTGCATCATTCCAGTCATCATCTTTAGGAGCATAATTCTTACTTTTTAAATAATTAAAAGTAACTTGATCCGGTGCAATCATCCCAGCCCTTGCTCCTCCTTCGATAGACATATTACAAATTGTCATTCTATTTTCCATACTCATATTTTTAATAACATCACCCACATATTCAATTACATGGCCAGCACCTCCGCCAGTTCCAATTTTTCGAATAATTCCTAAAATTATATCTTTTGGCCCCACACCTTCGGAAACGTCTCCAACGACCTCAACCTTCATAGTTTTTGGTTTTCCCATCGCTAAAGTTTGGGTTGCTAGGACATGTTCTACTTCTGACGTTCCAATGCCAAATGCTAACGCTCCAAACGCACCATGGGTTGCTGTATGGCTATCTCCACATACAATGGTCATTCCTGGTTGAGTTATACCTTGCTCTGGTCCAATTACATGCACAATTCCTTGACGTGGGTCATTAATGCCAAACAAAGTTACTCCAAATTCATCACAATTATTTTCTAATGCTTCAATTTGAATTTTTGAAAGGGGATCTTTAATTCCTAACATTCTATTAGAAGTTGGTACACCGTGGTCTACAGTTGCAAGAGTCAATTCAGGATGTTTGACCTTTCTTTTAGCCATTCTTAAACTATCAAATGCTTGAGGTGATGTAACTTCGTGAACAAGATGCAGATCAATAAAAATTAAATTTGTGCTCTCGTCTATAGATGCAACAATGTGCTTGTCCCAAATTTTATCAAATAATGTTTTTCCCATTTAGATATAAATTATATATTTTTTTCTTTAAATAATCTATAGAGATATTCTTTGTTCGTATTTTTTATTTATTATCATTTAATCCCTATTGATTTAAAATAAAAACATCATGGAAACAATTATTGAGAAGTTTTTGGAAATAGCAATTATTTTAATTGCTGCTAAATTTGGGGCCGAAATTATGAGAAGGATAAACCAACCCGCAGTAATAGGTGAGTTGGTTATCGGAATTATTATTGGGTATTACGGTCTAGGCTTACTGCCTCATTTTAAATCAGGTGATGTTGTCTCAACCTTGGCTGAAATCGGAGTCATTCTTTTATTGTTTGAAGTTGGTTTAGAGACTAATTTAGATGAATTTATTGAGCTTGGTTCCACTGCATTGCTTGTTGCCTTAATAGGTGTCGTTGCACCATTTGCACTTGGTTTTGGTTCAATTTTTGCACTTGGCTTAGGTGGAGAAAATCAATTTGAAGTTGCTTTATTTGTAGGGGCTGCAATGACTGCAACTTCAGTCGGAATAACAGCAAGAGTATTTGGCGACTTAGGTGCTCTTAAGTCAAAAGAGGCAAAAACTATAATTGGTGCTGCAGTTGTTGACGATATTTTAGGCCTTCTAATTTTAACTGTTGTCGCAGGAGTTTTAGGTAGCTCAGGTGATTTTTCATTAGTAGATCTTGGTGTAATTAGTGCTAAGGCAATTGGTTTTTTAATAGCAGTAGTAATTATAGGTAGAAAGCTTTCTAAACCGATTTTTAACTTTTTTGTAAAAATACCATCACCTGGAACATTTGTAACAGGCAGCTTTATATTCGCAATGTTATTAGGTGCAGCAGCCCATTTTGTTGGCTTGCATCCAATTGTAGGAGCATTTGCAGGTGGAGTAGTTGCTGGAGAGTCAGGAATGACACATAGAATTAGAGAAGAGATGAAGCCTTTAAATTTCTTACTTGTTCCAATCTTTTTTGTTTATATTGGTTCTGAAGTAAATATACAAACACTTGCTTCATTAGATGTATTTTTATATGGAATGTTGGTAAGTCTTTTAGCTTTTGTGGGTAAGTATGTTTCCGCATTAGGTGCTATGGGCAAAGGGCTAAATACCTCACTCATTGGAATAGGTATGTCACCAAGAGGAGAAGTTGGCTTAATTTTTGTTGCCGTTGCAACAACTACTCTCTCCGAGGTAATTACTGCAGATATTATCTCAATAATTATATGGATGGTAATAGTAACAACAGTAATCGCTCCCATATTGTTGAATAGAATCTTACAAAAAGTACCATTATCAGAAAGAGATGATGATGAAAGGTTTGAATCACCTGTCGTTGAATAGCAAAAACACTCCAATAATTTAGATTTTTAGTATCATATTATGAGTCACAATAAGGGGAAAACAAATGCTAATTAATTCAATGGTTGCTGCCGCTGCCGGGCTTATACTTGCAGCATATTACGCAAATAAAGTTTTATCAATAAAAGTAACTGATTCAAGAGTAGAAGAGCTTTCTACCGCCATCAGACAAGGTTCAATGGCTTTTTTAAAAAGAATGTATTCATGGATTAGCGTCTTTGTCGTAATTTTGGCTGTTTTAATTTCCACGCTTACTGAGTGGGGTTATCCATGGGGCTCTGTAGCATTCGTTGCAGGTGCATTACTTTCTTCATTAGCAGGATTCGTTGGTATGAGAATTGCAACTGCAGCAAACGGTAGAACTACAGAAGCTGCCAGAGACGGAGGAACTCTTAAAGCATTACCTGTAGCATTTAGAGGTGGAGCAGTTATGGGTTTCACAGTTGCAGGCTTGGGTTTACTGGGAGTAGCTCTAGGATATTTTTTATTTATCGAAGTACTTGATCTTCCCAATGGATATGATGTACTAGCAGCAATTGGTCTTGGAGGTTCATCGATAGCTCTTTTTGCTAGAGTTGGTGGTGGAATTTATACAAAAGCAGCAGATGTAGGGGCAGACTTGGTAGGTAAGGTTGAAGCAGGAATTCCTGAGGACGATCCAAGAAACCCTGCAACTATAGCTGACAATGTTGGAGACAATGTAGGTGATGTTGCAGGAATGGGTGCAGATTTATTTGAAAGCTATGTCGGCTCACTTGTTGCTCCTCTTGCCTATGCTGCAATTGTTTTTGCTGGGCAAAGTGTACTCCCTTCTTTATTACTTTTCCCACTAGCTGTTGGAACAATAGGAATGGGAGCATCAATTCTCTCCTCATTTTTAGTTGTGCCTAAAGAAGGAAAGCTTGCACAAGCGCTTCATAGGGGTACATACAGTGCCGCCTTCCTTACTGTTATTGGTGTTTATTTTTTAAGTGACTATATGTTTGCTGATTATGCTGAAAATCCTATCGGATTGTTTTTTTCAGTTATTATTGGGCTTGGTGTTGGACTATTAGTAGGTCAAATTTCAGAATGGTTTACATCTGATCATTATTCAATTGTTAAGAATATTGCAGATCAAGCAAAGACTGGTCCAGCAACTCTTGTATTATCAGGAATATCTGAAGGTATGCGATCAGCAGCTTTTTCGGTTGTTGTAGTTGTTTTTGGAATTTACGGTGCTTACACAGCAGGAGACTGGGCATTAGGTGCTGATGGTGGAGTTTATGGTATTGCTATTGCAGCAATTGGAGTTTTGTCTACATTAGGCATAACCGTAGCAGTAGATGCTTATGGTCCAATCGCCGACAATGCTGGAGGAATTGCTGAAATGGCACACCTACCTCCAGAAGTAAGAGAAGCTACTGATGAATTAGACTCTCTAGGAAATACAACAGCAGCAATCGCAAAGGGTTTTGCAATTGGTTCCGCAGCGGTTACCGCGTTAGCTTTATTCTCAGCTTTTGTGCAAAGTGCGGGAATCGAAAAATTAGATATTACAGAAGTGGAAGTAACTTTAGGTTTATTTTTGGGAGGTATGTTTCCATTTTTGTTTGCAGCTATGACTATTAACGCAGTTGGAAGAGCAGCATTTAAAATGATTGAAGAAGTAAGACGACAATTTAATGAAATCCCTGGTTTGAGAGAAGGAAAAGAAGGAGTTGTTCCTGACTACACAAAGTGTGTAGATATAGCAACAACTGCGGCATTAAAAGAAATGTTACTACCAGGTGGCTTAGCCATTGCCCTTCCATTAATAATTGGTTTTTGGGATAAGGAAGCACTTGGAGGCTTCTTAGCTGGATCACTGGTTACTGGATTTCTCTTGGCAATATTTATGGCAAACTCTGGTGGTGCTTGGGACAATGCTAAAAAATATATTGAAGCTGGAGGTGGAGCAGGTAAAGGTTCTGACGAACATAAAGCTGCTGTGATTGGTGATACAATAGGTGATCCATTTAAAGATACTTCTGGTCCTGCAATGAATATTGTTATAAAAGTTATGACTATTGTAAGTCTCATATTTGCATCTGCTTTTTAAATTAATTGAAAACAGTTCATTTAATAAGGCATGGTGAAACTGAGCAAAATGTTTTAAAAGTGTGGCAAGGGCATACAGATACATCATTAAATAAGACAGGGTTACAACAAGCAAATCTATTAGCTTCAAGATTAAAGGATTCAAACGCACTTGTTTATTCATCTGATCTAAAAAGAGCTTCAGAAACAGCTTCATTTCTTTCCAAAAAAATTGAACTTAGGGAAACCCTAAGGGAGATTAATGTTGGTGATTTTACAGGCAAGTCAGTAGGTCAAACTTTTTCATCAAATAATGAAATTTTTGAGTCTCTTCAAGATGACTCTTATCAATTTCCTAATGGCGAAACAGTAAAGGAGTTTAAACAAAGAGTAAAAAATGAACTGGATTTTATCTTTGAAAATATTGAAAATGGCTCAGAGGCCATAGTTGTCACCCACGGTTTTTTTATTGGAACTGCAATAGGACTCACTATAGGTTTTAGTAATTACCCTTTTCCTATTGGGAATATAGAAAATACTTCTATTTCAACACTTATTAAAAGGGATTCAATTATTCAAGTGAATAAATTTAATGACTCACTTCATCTCTCTGAATTAAATATTGATTTCCCTAGGGAAACAACAGAAAACAAGATTACATTTATAAGACATGGCCAAACAGATTCTAATAAAAGTGGCATATGGCAGGGACATATTGACAATCCACTAAATGAAATTGGTAAAAATACTGCTCAGAAACTTAGGAATACATTCGATCAGTATGATGTGTATCTTTCATCAACATACCAAAGAGCACTAGAAACCTTATCTCTAGTGGTAGAAGGTGAGGATATATTAACTTCAGAAAATTTAATTGAAATGAATTTAGGAAATTGGGAAGGTTTGACCACTTTAGAAATAATGGAACAATATCATGATGATTTTATCAACGCACTTTTTTTAGATTATAAATGTAAATACGGAATTAATGGTGAATCTACACACGAAGCTGGTGTTAGAGTAGAAAATCTTTTAAAAGAATACGCTGAAAAAAATCTTTTAATGGCTAGTCACGGAGGAACAATTAAAGCTGGAGTTACGAACCTACTTAAAGCTCCAGAAAACAAAGCAGCTTCTTCATTTACAATTCCTAATAATTTGGGTGTTTGCTGCTTGGTTCTGAAAGAAAACAAATATTTTCTTTGGTCATATAATGTAGGAAAAATAGGATATGAAAACATTAGTTATAACCAATGATTACCCACCTAAAAAAGGTGGCATATCTACATATATTAAATCTTTTGAGGATAACTTAGAATTTGAAAAAATTATTTATGCTCCTAATTGGGCTACTGGTGAGAATGTAACAAAATCAAAGTTCAATTTTATTTTCTTTACAAAAAAATATATTAGAGAAATAAACGAAATTGTTATTCAGAACAATATAGAGATAATTCTACATGCCTCAAGTAATCCACAATTTCTACTTGTGAATAAATTAAATTATTTAGGAATTAAGCAATTCATGTTAGTTCATGGTGCTGAATTCAATATTATTAACTCAGTTCCTGTACTTAAAAAAATTATGCAGAAAAGCTTCAATTCTCTTGAAAAAATATTTACAGTTAGTTTTTTTACTTCAAGAAAATTAGAAGAGATTACAGATACAGAGATTGTTTTAATTGGAGCAGGTATTGAAAAAAATGACTTTAAAAAAGAATATAAAGTAAGTGAAAAAATATCTGTAGGAGTTAGCAGCAGATTTGTTTCTAGAAAAAAAATTGACTGGGTCATAGATGCACTCCATGACTTAAAGCTTGATGGAGTAAATGTTGAATTAAACATATTTGGTTTTGGCAAACTAGAAAAGTATTTAAAAAAATTAGGCGAAGTATCTTCCCAGGAAGTTACATTTTATGATGATGAAAATGAAGATTCACTTATAGAATTTTATAAAAATTTGGATCTATTTGTCATGCCGGCAAAATCTCGATTTTTTGGTAAAGAGTACGAAGGGCTGGGTTTAGTTTATCTAGAGGCAGCAAGTTATGGATTGCCGTTACTTGTGGGGACTTCTGGTGGTGCATTTGAAACTATTATCCCTGGAAAAACTGGTTTTATTGTTGACTCAAGAAAAGAAATCTATGATGGAGTAAAATTTTTCGCTGAAAATATTGAAGAAATAGAAAACTTTGGTATTAACTCAAAAAAATTTGTTGAAGAAAAATTTTCGTGGAAAAGCACAATGGAAAAATTTATATCAGAAGTTAACTAGGTTTAGCATCCCCAAACAATGACATTATTTCTATGGACCCCACAGTCAATGCATCTCTAGGGTTCTCTAAAGGTTTATTCTTCTTTTCAACAAGAATTTTATTTATGAGATTGTCTTTAGTTGCATCTTCTGGTTTCATACGAAATCTGCCTCGGTAGAAAACGATTTCAAGTGACTTTGCAAGACCGACTAAGTGGTCTTTTGAGAGCTTTTTGATGTATTTTTCATCTAATTTATAGTGATCAAGAATTAATTCAATCATTTTTTGTTTAGTTACACTTTTAGGTATTTTAAGAATTTCTCCACCAAGATAATTTGATATTTTTTTATATTTTTCATTTTCAATTAGTTCTCTAATATCTTCTTTTGTAATATCAGTAAGTTCATCTATATTAAAAACTGTTCTGCCTCTTTGTTTCATCGCATACCCTCCGTAAGGTCCCACAGCAGATGAATATGTCCATTCTCCATTTTTAGTAACTTTTCTTGGATTTTTAGCTGATAAAGAAAACCTACTTTTACATTCTTCAGGAGATAACTTATCCGGATCTTCATCTTCAAAAATGGGCCCAATAAGATTTTTATACTCACACTTTTCTTGCCTGACTCCTTTTTGCTTAATACCGTGTTGAATATAAAAACTTCCATTTGGCCCTAATTTTATGTATATGGATGATGAACAATCTCCGCAGTTTGAAACAGTTCTTTCTTTTTTTAAACTCTCCTCCTGATTTACTTCAAGTTCTTTAATATAGTCATTTTTAATTTCTTCAAGAGTTATCTCAGGTGGAAGACCTACTTTAAAATCATCATCTCTCAATAAATAAGGATAAGGAACTTTGCCTTGAATCCTACCTGTCTTGATGACATATCTTGATTCAAATGGGAGGTTTATCGTTGTCAGAGCTAAAGGATCTTGAATTCCGTAATCACTTATATGATTTTTTATAGTGTTGTGGGAATGTTCAAGGAAATCAACTTTTGATTTATCAGGATTTTCACTTTCCAGAATTTTATCAAGTTCATCTTCCATAGACTTCGAAAATTCGTAATCAATATAATTATTAAAGTAGGGTTTCATAAAATTATTGATTAAAGCAATAGCTAAAATCCTAGGTTTCAGACTTGAGTCCGAATTAATAAATACAGAAGTTATGCTTTCGATTATAGAAACATAAGTTGAAGGTCTTCCAATTCCAAGTTCTTCAAGCTTGTTAATTAGTGAAGTAGATGAGTATCTATTTGGTGGATTAGTGTACTTTTCTTCGCTGCTCGCATTGATTATTTTAATTTCATCATTTTCATTAAGATCTGGAAGCTCTTGAGATTTTTCAGTAGCATCTTTAATAAGATCTCTGTACCCTCCAAAAGTCCAGGTTGTACCAGATATGCTAAGTGTTAAAGGTGAAAAAATAGTATCTATAACTTCGATTTCAATTGTTTTTGTTATTCCTTTTGCAGCAGTCATTTGTGAGGCAACGGTGGTGTTGAATATTAATTTGTATAATTTATACTCATCGCTTTCTTCTTTATGTCTGGAAAGAAGCTCTTCTGGTTTAATAAATTTGTCACCCGAAGGCCGAATAGCTTCATGTGCTGCTTGTGCATTTTTACTATCACCATATAAGTTTGCTTTATTCGGTAGATGCGATTCAGAAAAGTTTTCTGAAATATATAATCTAGCTGCTTTAACTGCTACATCTGACAATCGTATTGAATCTGTTCTCATGTATGTAATCAAACCCTCTTGATAAAGCCTTTGTGCAATACCCATAGTTTTTCTGGGCTGGAAACCTAAATTACTCTTTGCAGATGTTTGTAGACTTGTAGTTTTAAATGGCTTAGGAGGCTTCCCACTTCTTGATGATTCTTTAATTTTTGATATTTTTGCTGCTGAATTTGAAAGTATGTTTACTATCTCATTAACCTCTAATTCCTCTAAGTAACGCTTTTCTTCACTAGTCTTATTACCTCTGTCATCAAAATCTGAAGATGTCGCAATTCTTAAATTTTGCACTTTTTTTAAAGATGCATCAAATTCAGCATTATTACTAGCGCACCTTGCCCGAATTTCAAAGTATTTTGATTTTATAAACTTAACTCTTTCTTCTTCTCTTTCTACAATCAGTCTTATTGCTGGACCTTGTACCCTTCCTGTTGAGATAAAAGCACCACCAAGATCTCTCACTTTAGGAGAAATTTCATATCCAATCATTCTGTCTAGAGTTCTTCTTGCTTCATAAGATTTAAATTTTCCTATATCCAACTTTCCAGGATTGTTAATAGCATTTGTAACTGCAGCTTCTGTTATTTCATTAAATTTTATACGTTTTGGATTGCCTTGAAGCTCTAGAGCTTCTTTTAGATGATAGGCAATAGCCTCTCCTTCTCTATCGTCGTCAGTTGCCAGGTAAACTTCGGGTGCTTTGTCAGCTATCTCTTTTAGCTCACTTACAATTTTTTTTCTATCATCTGGGATTACGTATATATTTTCAAAACCTGTTGGCTTTACCGCACCCCATAAAATTTTTTTACTATCAAATTGGGATGGAATAGATTTTGAGTTCCTAGGAAGATCTCGGATATGGCCAACACTTGATTTTACAATATATTCGGACCCAAGTATTTTGGATATAGTTTTAACTTTTGTTGGCGACTCTACTATTACTAAAGGTTTTGACATGTCTTTATTGATAACACCATTTTTGCAAAATGTACAGGATTTACGAAAAAAAGTATTCTAAACCTTTACTAGGATGATGTAGAGATAATGAAATCAGTAAAAATATTTTCTAAGTCACAATTTTCCATACTTTGGTGGTCTGGCACTCTCTCTAGTTTTGGGGATTGGGCTACATTATTTGCTTCTGTAGCTTTAGCAAGCTACCTAGGTGCTGATTCAGGGAATTCTGAACTAACTTCAGTTGTTCCAGTTATTGCTCGAATTATTCCGGCTTTCATGTCTTCATTTGCGGGTATATTGGCAGACAGATTCAACAAAAGAAATGTAATGATTATATGCGATATATCAAGAATGATAATTGTTCTAGGATTATTTTTTACTACAACTCTCATTCAGTTATTTATAATAAATTTTATTTCAGAGATATTTTCTTTGACAAGACAACCCTCACGTGAATCAATAGTTCCTGATATAGTTAGTGACGAATATTTAGTTAAAGCCAATTCTTTATTTGCTGTTGGAACCTATGCAATGCTACCCACAGCATCTTTATTCTTTGGATTCATATCTGACAATACAGTTCTTGAGAATATTGTTTCTTATGGAAATAGCTGGAATGGCTCAATCGTTTTCCTTATCGATGCTGTAACCTTTTTTATTTCTTCATATTTACTCTTTTTTCTTAAAGCAGATACCTCATACCAATCAGTTAAAAAGAAAAGTAATGTTATAGGAGACCTTAAAGAGGGAGTAAAGTATTTTTTTAGTGTCTCAGATTTGAGATCTGTAACTACCTCTATATCACTTAGTTTAATTGGAGCAGGTTCATTATTTGTTCTTGGAAATACCTACTTAACACAGTCATTGAGTTTTTCTCAGAGTTCATTTGGTTTTGTGATTGCTTCCTTTGGATTTGGAATTATTTTTACAATGGTTATTTTGAGTTACTTTGTTACAACATTTAGCAGAATCCCATTTTTTATAGGACTTAGTATGATGCTTACTGGAGTCTCTCTATTGTTTGCCTTTAATTCATCTGAGTTTTCTACAATAATTTTTTCAATTTTTATTTCAGGAATTGGTTCAGGAGCTGTGTACTTATTAACAATAAGCTATTTACAAAGTACAACTGAAAAAAAATTAAGAGGAAGGGTATTTGGGAATTTTTATACAATTGGACGGCTCTCTTTATTAATTTCACTTTTAGTCTCTGGCTTTGCTGCAAGTTTTGCAAACCAGTATTTAGATTTGGATGGTGTTCTTTTGGTTCTTCGAATAAGCGCAGGATTCATTCTTTTATCGGGACTAATTACTTTCTTCAGAGGATATAAAAAGATAATTAAAGATTTTGGATTTGAAAATTCTAATTTTAATAAGTTAACATTAAATCTTGATAGTGAAGATGATAAAAATATATGATTTGTAATTATTTAGCTTTTGAAGGCATAGATGGATCCGGAAAATCAAGTCTAATTAGAAGTCTTTCTGAAATTCTTACCAGTCAAAATATTGATAATAAAATAGTTCGTGAACCTGGAGGAACAAAAGTTGGTGAAGGGATAAGGGAGCTTTTGTTGAGTCATGAATATGATGTCGATGCACTTACAGAAGCTCTACTTTTTTGCTCTCAGAGATCACAACTTGTTACAGAAATAATAAAACCAGAAATTAATAAGGGAACCAAAATTCTTTCAGACAGAAGTGCGTATTCATCAGTTGCATACCAGGGAGTTGGAAGGGGGCTAGGTTATGAAACTATCTATCAGTTAAATGATATTGCTGTAAATTCATACTGGCCTGAGAAAGTTGTTTTACTAGATATCGACCCAACAATATCTCTCTCTAGACAAAGAGTGGCTGATCGTATTGGAAGTGATAAAGTAGATTTTTTTAAAAAAGTAAGAGAAGGATATTTAAGACTGGCAGAAGAATTTGAGAATAATTTTCTGATCATAAATGCTGAAGAAGACTTGAGTGACAATTTACAAAAAATTTGTATGTGGTTAAAAGTTGAAAACTCTAAATAATTCTCTTTTCAAAGAATTAGATAATATCTTTCATGCTTATTTACTGTTTTCAAATTCATCAACTGAATTAATTAGTCAAGCAAAAAAATTTGCTAGTTTCATTGCTTTCGACAACGAAAGTATTGATGAACATCCTGATATCAAAATAGTTGAATCAGAAAATTTATACACTTTAGGTGTAGATGATATTAGAGAAATAATTAGTAAAGATAATCTTTCTCCAATTGAAGGAAAATACAAAGTTGTTATTTTTCCACCTTTCAAATCCTTAACTGAAGAAGCATCAAATGCATTACTAAAAACTATTGAAGAGCCATCTGAATCAAGTATTTTTCTCATTTTATCTAGTGGGGTATTTTGGTCTCATGCGCGTGATGATTCAAATAATCAAATACTTTCTACAATTAAGAGTAGGTGTAGATCTATATATCTTGATACCGAAAGAAATTTAGAATTCAATTATTCTTCCGAGGATTTTATAAAATTTTTAGACAATCAGTATATTGATACAAACTTAAATTTTAATAAAATGTTGACCCTACTGTTAGAGTGGAAAAATGATCTTAAAGATTTTTCAAAAGCATTTCAAATAATTAATGAGTGTAAAGAAATCCATGAGGTAATTGATGAGCAATCTGGCATGACATTAAACCTCTTAATAGTTAAGAGTATTTCATATTTAACAAATTCCTTCATTTTTAGTTCTGAAATAACAAAGCAATCATTTAGGGAAGCTGAAGCAATTGAAAAAGCCATGCTTGATATTACTTCAGGAATGAGACCTCAGACAGTATTCGCAAAATTATCTGTGGAGATGTAGTCTCTTGAATAAAATTATTTTACTTGGAACTGGCTGTCCCAGTCCAAGCCACATTAGATTTGGACCAAGCACATTGATTTCATATCAAGGAGTTAACTTACTTATTGACGCTGGTTCTGGAGTTACCCAAAGATTAAGCGAGGTTGGAATACAACCATCCGAAATTAATCATATATTAATTACCCATCTGCATTCAGACCATATAGTTGATTTATATCAGTTATATATTTCTGGATGGCATACAGGTAGAACAGAAACCTTCAAAATACATGGGCCAAAAGGTCTTAAAGCTTTTTTCGAAACAACACTTGAGGCGTATAATCCTGAATTATCTCTTAGAAGAGATTGGGAGAATAGACCAAATAATTCTGGATTAAACTATTCAGTAAATGAAATTGACTCAACTTCAGTTTTAACACTAGAACATATTTCAGTTAATAAGATTGATGTAGACCATTATCCTGTCGAACCAGCATTTGGTTATGAAATTAAATTAGACACCACCAAAGTTATTTACTCAGGAGATACGAGATATTGTAAAAATCTTGAGCGGGCATCACATAATGCTGATTATCTTATTCACGAGGTATTAGTTGACCTACCTTTTAATAAAACAAGAATGACAGAAGAGACTGTTACAAATGTAACTGATTATCATACAAGCCCGAAAGAAGTGGGGCTATTGGCAGAGAATGCAAAAGTTAAGAAGCTGATTTTGAATCATTTCGTACCTCCAGTTTTTAATGAAGAGAAATTAGATAGGGAAATAAAAGAACATTACTCAGGAGAAATTGTCATAGGAAAAGATCTTTTAGAAATCAATCTTTAATAGAAACAATATTCTATTTTGAACTTAAGTTTGTGTATGTAAAATATACATATGTTAGTACCTAAAGTTCCGGGATTACCAATTATTGGTCATT
>JAOMBT010000030.1 GCA_028344675.1 Acidimicrobiaceae bacterium
TAAATTTTTCGTCAGCTAAACCATAAATGTCACTTGGCAATTCTGCATCTGTAACATCTCTAGTATCAACAACGAGTGATCTTGATCTTCCTGAAGTACCTACCCAGTAGCCATTTTTGTCAACAGCCCATGCTGGAACGTTATCTAAAACGCCTGCTGGAAGTCTGTCAAAAAGACCTTCTTTGGCTATTACACCAAGACTTACTGGATCTTGAGAAAAGAATACATCAGCTGGGCTGATTGCGCCTTCAAGAACTACTGTTCCTGCTAATGCTGTACTTTTGTCATACCTTACTTCAACTTCAACTCCTGAAGTTGCAGCAAATTCTGCGATAATATCAGCGACTAGGCTCTCTTTTCTTCCGCTATAAATAACAAGAGTTCCGCCGACTTCGGCTTCTGGCTCTGCCAATGCTGCTTCA
The DNA here is from genome assembly GCA_028344675.1 of Acidimicrobiaceae bacterium. Classification (GTDB taxonomy): domain Bacteria; phylum Actinomycetota; class Acidimicrobiia; order Actinomarinales; family Actinomarinaceae; genus Actinomarina. Next base: position 423 of record JAOMBT010000030.1, read on the forward strand.
ACAGCAGCATCAATAGCTTCTTGTGATACTGACCCTGCTGGACCTTCTGATCCTGCTGGTCCTACTTCTCCTGCTGGTCCTTGCTCTCCTGCTGTAGGTGAACAAGCTGTTAAAACCATCATGGAAGCAATCAAAATGATTGTCATTTTTTTATTCATTTCAACCTTTTCTTTAATTAACTTTGTTAATAGTACTTAACAAAATAAGTTAATGGTAATTTATTTAGAAAAAAAGGACCTAAGAATTTAATATTACTTTGTATTTCTTTTATGATTTTTTCATGGCTTTAAAAAATAATGAAGGAGTTCTTTTAATCAATCTTGGATCCCCAAAAGAATTAAGTAAAAAATCTGTGAGGGAATATTTAAGGGTTTTCTTGTCTGACGACAATGTTATAGATTTACCTAAAATTATACAACAGATGATTCTTCGATTATTCATACTCCCCTTCAGGCCAAAAAAAACATTAGAAGCATACGAAAAGATTTGGACATCAAAGGGTTCTCCTTTAATAATTTCAACGGAAAGTATTTCAAAAAAATTATCAAAGAAAACTGGTTGGAATGTTGAATATGCAATGAGATATGAAGAACCAAGTATAGAACGAGCATTAACCAGATTAAAAAATAACGGTTTAAATAAAGTTTATGTAATTTCTCTTTATCCACATAACGCAATGGCAACCACAATTACTACTGAGCTAGAAACAAGAGTAATTGCTAACCAAGTATCTGAAGATTTTGAATTAATATTTACAAAACCTTTTTATGATAATGAAATTTATATAAATGCCATGTCTAATTCAATTAGACCATATTTAGAAAACGCCTCCTTTGACAAAATTATATTTAGTTATCATGGGATACCTAAGAGACAAGCCAAGAAAACTGACGAAACCGGCTCACATTGTTTTTCTACTTCTGAATGCTGCGAGTTAGAAGTTAGTGGTTCAAAAGATTGTTACAGATCGCATACAAGAATCGCATCAGACTTAACTGCTAAGCACCTAGGCCTTAGAGAAGATCAGTGGGAAATAGCATATCAATCAAGAATAGGTCCAGGTTGGTTGACACCATTTACAGATAAAAGATTAGCTGAACTCCCTAAAGAAGGAAAAGATAATATTGCGGTACTATGTCCATCATTTATATCTGATTGTTTAGAAACATTAGAAGAAATTGATATCCGTGGCAGGGAAACTTTTTTTAAAGCTGGGGGTAGAAAAATGACTTATATACCTTGCTTAAATGATTCTGAAGACACTATTAAGCTTTTAGAAGAACTAGTGGAGAGTTGTTGATTTACTTAATTTTTTGTAACTAAATGATTTTATTACAAACTTGCCACCATTGCGGACAAACCACATAAATCCAGCAAGCACGTAAGCGTAAGGACACATCATATTACTTATATTATACATGAAATAGTAGAATATAAATAATGCAAAAAGATCCAAAACTCGTAAGAAAGTATGAGCCTATAATCTGGTTTTTATTTTTTGGTTTAACATTTGCTGTAGGTTGTCCCGCTTTTTAAAAATTTAGTCTCATTTAGTTAACAAGTGTTAACATGGTTACTGATGAACAATAATCCTAATGTATTTCCTCAAAAGGAAATTGAGCAGTTGCCAAATTCTTTT
>JAOMBT010000004.1 GCA_028344675.1 Acidimicrobiaceae bacterium
CTGACTTTTTAGTTATTAATTTTGTAATTTCATTATCAAGATCTTGAAGATCGATCAAATTACTAAGTAGGAAAGGTTCATTCATAATACTTGTTATAAAAATACTCTAACTGGGTTCCTAGTTCGATACTTAATTTTTGAACAAATTTCTTCATCCCTGGAATTTCTGTAGATAAGTGGTTGACTTGAATTAATCCTAAATTCATTTCATCACCCTTTAGTAAGTATCTATGAGATATGTCACCAGTTATAAATACATCTGTTTTTGTTATAACTTCATCTAAAAACTGAGTGCCTGAACCAGGTAAAACTGCAATACTATTTAACCCTTTTAATGTCTGAAAATATTTATTAGTCCTCACGATACTTGTATTAAGCTTTGATTCAATTACTTTTAGAAACTCTGCTGAAGATATTTTTTGTATTTCACCTATACGACCTGCTCCAAACTCCCCAATAGTATGGGCAAATACTTTAGTATTGGTCATTTCAAATAAGTCAACAAGTAAGTCTGCATTTCCACCTTTACAAACATCCTGTGCTGTATGTAAAGTAATAACATTTATTCCAGCTTCGCTGAACTTAGATGTCATCGTGTCTTCTTCAACACTTTCAGTACCATCTTCTTTTAAATTTTTTTTCATAGATGGTGGATGATATGTAATTAAAGTATTTACATTATTAGCTATTAAATAATCTAAAACTTGGTTATCTAATTCGTGAGCAACAGCTAATCCATTTACTTCATAATCTTCTGAGCCTAATGTAATCCCTACAAAGTCATCTTCAAAGGCATGATCAAGAGGTACCAAAGAATTTATGATATCTTGTAATTTTGCTACATTCACTTATTTAATAGTAATAACTAATTTTATAAAGATTTAGCAGTTTTTCTATTGTGATAATTTGCCCAAAGTACTAAAAATGTTGGGAGAATTAGTAATGAAGCAATAAGAGCAAAACCAATTGAAACCAGAATGACCGTTCCCATTTGTTGAAATGGTACTAATGAGGATGTAGTGAGAATACCGAAACCTGCCATTGTGGTAAATGCGCTACCAAAAAGTGAACCTCCAGTGGTCTTTAATGTTGAACGAATTGCTTCTACAGGTTCAATACCAGTTGAAATTGTTTCTCTAAATCTATTAGTAACATGAATAACAAAAGGAACTCCAATACCAATTGCTAGACCAGATAATGTTGAGGTCACTGGGTTTAATGGGATATCTAAAAGGTACATACCCATATAGGTCCCAAGAACAATTGCTGCTACAGGCAGAACTGTTATTACGCCTAAGAATGGTCTTCTCATATCTATCAAATAATATAAAACAAGAAATACCATTGAGGCTAAGATTGCAAATACTAACGACTGAAATTGGGAAGAATTTATTAATTCATTAATACTTTCAGTGGCGATATTATCTGAAGTGACTCCAACAAATATTCCCAGATTTGAAAGTGGTTCAAATGCAGTATACAAATCATCTCTAATTTGAGCAGCACCAGAAGTTCCTGCTGAAGTTGTTATCCTTACTTGCATCGCAGAAATGCTATCTGTTTCGTCAATATAAAGGCTTGTACTAAATAAATCATTATCTGTTTCTAATAGGTATGTGTAAAGTCCTTCTACGTCACCTGAGGAACTTACTCTAAGTGCGTCTAAACCTTGACCATTCATGATCTGGACTCCAAATCCACTTAATTGTCCAATTAATGCCATATCTGGCATTGGTGGCGGTGCCTGTGGATTTGCAGATGGCGGAACAAGCATTGCTCCAAGAGAACCTACTACAGATTCTGCAGCTGCATTACCAGCAAAAACAAGTACATTTTCAACATCAGTTAAGTTATTTAATGAATCAATTAAAGCGTTATGAATTTCAGGTGTAGCAATATTATCTGATTCTATTAAAACACTAGTGGTCTCTCCAAATCCCCCACCAAATTCATCTTGAAGTGTGTTAAAAGTTTTTACAGTTGGATTGTCAGAAGGTAAGAAATCAGTAAATTCAAAAACTGTAGATATATTTGTAAAACCATAGTATCCATAACCACCAATACCCAAAATTAGTGCGATCGCTAAAATTTTTAACTTTTTAGGAATAATTGAAGTTGAAGCAGATATTTTATTAAATAATTTTTCTCCAGATGATGCAAATGCGTCTGCATCAATCGTATTCTTTTTTTCTGATCTTTTGTCGAGTAATGTTCGAATAGCTGGAACTAAAGTCATAACTAATATAAATGCATAAAATATTCCAAGAGCTGTTGTAATTCCAAAATCTTGTAATTGAGTTAGCGGAGATACTATATTTGTTAGAAAACCAACCATGGTTCCTAGTGTTGCCAGTGTAAGTGCAATACCAACTGAACCTAGTGTTATAGATGCGGATTTATTTACAGAATTTTTTAATCCTAACTCTTCTCGATATCTTCCAGTGAAGTGAATTGCATAATCAACCCCCAAACCAAGAATGATTATTGTTGAAATTTGAGAAAGTTGATTAGGAGCACCAATAATATCTAAGTATCCAGGTCCGAGTACAACTCCTATTCCTTGCATCCATAAAATTGCTAACAGTATGGCAGTTAAGCTGTTAAAAATATCAGCAAGTGTTCGTCTTGAAGATTTAAAGAATCCAAAAGTTTTTGTTGGTCTTATAAAAAATATAAATGCTAAAACAAAAAATATAATTAAAAAAGCAGCCCCGAAAAGCTGTGTAACTTCCTGTAAAAAGTCATCTTGTTCATCTCCAAAAAGGAGAGACAAAGAAAATCCTGCTAAGTTTATATTTTCAAAATTATCACTTAACTCAATTAGTTCTTTGTTTAAAGCCACCTCTAATCTTGGTTGCTCTACAAAGACTCCTTCAAATCCAAATTCAGCTCCAATTAAGGCGGAATTAACAGTTACAATCCCTAAACCAGCAGATGCTGTAACTGCTTCTTCATCATAAGAACTAGAAAGAAGTGCAGAGGCAAACTGTTGAAATTCAGGAGGCATTTGTGAAGATGTATTTTTATATAATTGTTTAAATTGTTCATTAGTAAGACTGCTTACATCAAGAGTAGGATTGAATGCTCTTGCAAGGTCTATAGGTGCGTAAAATCCTTGAACTAGTCCTTGATTTGGATCATTTACTAAATATTTGTATATTTCGCTTTGCTCAATAACTTTGATAGCGGATAGATATGCCTCATAACCTTCTACAGTTAAAACATCTTCACCCTCAAAGATTAATTGCATAACACTCTGGGTACCTGATCCGCCAAAATAATCGGATAGTTTTCCCTGTGCTTCTATTTCAGGGGTATCTAGTTCTCCTCCAAAACCTGTATCAAGCTCTTCTGCTTGCGTAGTCATAAATCCAAAAAAACCAGTTATACCAAGAATTACAATTATTGTAACTACTGGGAACTTTATTGCTGCTGAAGTAAAAAAGTTTGTCAAAAGTTTCATAAATTAAGAGAATAACCTAAATTATAAATTAGCGGTATTTATTAATGTTAAATATATGTAAATTGAAAAAAAAATTAAACTTACAATAATGATTTATTCACTTTTAGTTTCTGTCCTAATCAACTTTTCATCCATGCCATCTACAAATGGTCAAGAGTCAATTCATCAAGCTAAAAACAAAATAGATAATTATGAAGTTATAACAATCTCCCAGTCTGGAAGTTTATTTTATAGTGTCACAAATCAAATAATAGAAAGTGTTAAAAATTTAGAATCAAATGTAACATTTATAGGAAGAGCAAATGTTGGTCTAGAATCGACAACAGCACCTAACGAAGAAATTAAAGTAAGCACATTAGAGAATTTTCTATATTCTGTATCCGTTAAAACAATAGATTCCAAAGTAACAAATATGTTTTATTCTACTGACACTGCTGATGTTATAAATAGTGGAATGTTAGTTGTATCAAATTTAACCGCAGAACGCTATCAACTTGAAGTTGGCGACATAGTGAATTTTGTCGGATTAAATAATGAAAAAATTTCTATAGAAGTTGGAAAAATTATAAAAGACTCAACTCTTGGTTGGTTTGAAATGGTCGTAAATAAAGAAATTGGGTATAAATTAGGAATTTTCAGAAATATACAAGCAATCATATGGGACAGTAAGGTAAATGAGAATTTCTTAATAGAACTTCATAAAAATATTAAATACAAAAAAGTTAAATTTTCGTATAAAAATATAACTCCAAATAAAAATTGGGTATTACCAAATGCACTTGTAAAAGAAATGTTTGGCGATTTTCAAATTAAAGAGAGAGATGGTGTTTGGATTACAACAGAGCCTCAATGGAGAGAGAAAAATATTCAGAATAAAAGAATGCCTATATTAGGAATTACAAGATGCCATAGATTAATGTGGGAACCACTTGAAGGTGCATTAAATCAAATTCTTGAGGAGGGCCTTGAAGAATACTTATCAATTGAAGAGTGGAAATCTGCTGGTGGATGTTATGCCCCTAGGAGAATTAGCAGATTTGATGCAGGTGGTAGTATATCTAGACATGCTTGGGGTATAGCAATAGATATAAATACAAAATCAGGTTACCCGCCAAGAATAGTTGATATATTTAACTCATGGGGGTTTGCTTGGGGTGGTACTTGGACTTCACCTGACGAAATGCACTTTGAATTAAGAGATTTATCAGCCAGTATTTCTAAGGCCAGCAGCTAAACCATTTATTGATAACAATAATGCTCTTTCTTCTTTTTCAGATAATTTAGTATTTTGCATTTTTTTCATCAGCGTAATCTGTATTAATGAGAGAGGGTCTAAGTAGGCATTTCTTACATTCAATGTATTCTTTAAAACCGTATTATCAGAAAGTAAATCGTTAGTTTGCTTAATGTTCTTAATAGAACTTTTTACTAGTTTTGCTTCTTTAGCTATATTTTTATGGATTTTTAAACTTTGCTTGTTTAATAGTGCATTTACATAAAGTTTTGATATTTTTAAGTCAGATTTAAATACTGTCATTTCTACATTGCTTATAACATTTTGAAGAAATTCTGAGTTTTTATAAATTCTTCTGATTTCTTCTATGCCGTATTTATTAATCATATAATCAAGTGCCGTTCCTGAACCATACCAACCTGTTAATGTATTTCTTGTTTGAGCCCACCCAAATACCCAAGGTATCGCTCTATAATTTTCTAATGAACTACTGGACTGACTTCTTTTACTTGGTCTTGATCCAATATTTAAAATCGATAATAAATTAACTGGAGTACCATTTTCAAAAAAATTAATTAATCCATCTTGCTGAATAAATTGCCTATATGAATTAAAAGAGACTTCCGCCAACTCATTTAATAATTTTTGGTGCTTCAATTTCATCGCTTTACTACTAGAAGATCTATTTATAAAAGCTGCAACACCCAGTTTTAGGTTTTCAAATGCTAAGTATGGTGTTGAATATTTATCTGAAATAACTTCACCTTGTTCTGTATATCTTATCTCATTTGAAATTGTTCCTTTAGGCTGAGACATAATAGAATTATATGTAGGTCCACCTCCTCTACTAATTGTTCCTCCCCTGCCATGGAAATAGTTAATAACAATATTATTATTTATCCCGACTTCATAAATTGCGATTTGGGCTTTATAAACACTCCATTGTGAAGCAACAATACCACCATCTTTATTTGAGTCTGAATAACCTAGCATTATCTCTTGAGTTCCATTTTTATGCTCTTTTAGGAACTTAATGTAAGAAGATGTTTTAAATAAGTCATCTATTATTGAAGCAGATAAATCCAAATCATCAATCTCTTCAATTAATGGTGTTAATGATGGAATATTTTTTATAGGCATGTTTTCTTTACATAAATTAAAAAGATTGATTATATCTAAATGAGATTTAGTCATAGATAAAATTAAGGATTTAAATACATTATTGCCATATATTTGTTGTAATTTAGGTATCTCAGCCAATAGATTTGAAAAATCAGAATGTAATTTTCCTTTTTTTGAATTGATCACAGATGAATTTTGTCTTATGTCTAAAGAGACACCATGAAATTCAAACTGTTCAATATAATTAATAAATTTATTTAATTTATTAATTTGCATCTTATTTCCAAATACACTGTTTACAGAATCTCTAAAAATTAATACATCTTTATGAAATTCATCAAAATATTGATACCCTTTTTTATTTTTTTGAAAATTATCTAATCTATGAAAAACGAGTGATAAAAAAATTCTAAAAGGCTCATCAAAATTTATACTTGAGTAATGCCTATATTCATTTGGTAATAACTTTGAGTAATTTTTTATTGATATTTCTAAAGATTTTGGACATTTAACAAAGTCTGTTGAAATACTAAACTCTTCTGATAATTCAATAATTTTTCTTTTATATATATTAATGATTTGATTGGAGTAGATTTTTAAAGCATCCTTTGTAACCCTAGTGGTGATAAATGGATTTCCATCCTTGTCAGCTCCCACCCAAGAACCAAAATTAATATTAAATTTATTGGTACTGGTTTTAATTTCATCATCATTAACTATGTTTTCATAAACATCTGTATACAGGATTTCAAGATAGTAAATTAAAGATTTTACTTCATCTAGAGGATCTGGCTTGGTTGATCTTATATCTCTTGTATACCAAAGTTGTGATATCAAAGTATTTATTTCACTCATATCATTTGATGAGTTTTTCTCTATTAGTTCACCAATTTTATATATTTTTTTTAACGTAGACTGTCTTGAACTTTCTGTTGGATGAGCGGTAAACACAGGAGTAAATGACAGTTCTGTTTTTTGTGTTTTTCTTATTTTTACTTTTTTATTTTCAAGAAAATGTTCTCGAAATACCTGTTCTGCGATATTAGAGAGATAAAAAAATATCGTAAAAGATTTAGTAATTATAAAAATTTCATCAGGATTTAATTTGTTTAAAAGAGTAAATATATTCTTTAAATATTTTTCATCTTTTGTTGAGCGATATTTTTTGGAGTTTAATCTAATTTTTTCTACAATTTTATAGTATTTTATTCCAGCCTGTTCTTTTATTACATTTCCTAATTCATTTCCAAGAAGCTTAATAGTTACTGGCAATGTATGAAAATTAACGATTATATTAAATCCTTTCAGTACTTTTAATAAATTTACTTCCTGTAGTGTCGAAAACTATATTTTCAAACGCTTCAAAATTTATATTAGCAAATTGGGTGTGAGGTGTTAAGACTAAAAGCATGTCATAATTTTTAAAATTACCTACCGACAATTCTTTAGTTACATTTGTATCAGAAATTACTACATTATCAACAAAAGGATCATAAAAAGATACATCTGAATTCTTTTCTATTAGAAGTTCAATAATATCAAGCGCCGGTGATTCCCTCATGTCACTAATATCTTTTTTATATGCCACACCTAATATTAAAATTTTAGAATTTTTTAAAATTTTATCTTTAGAATTTAACAACTCACTTACTCTAGTAACAACATAGGAGGGCATGGAATTATTTATTTCTTGAGCTAATTCAACAAATCTAACTGGTTTACCAATTTGACGAGTTTTAAATGATAAATATTCTGGATCAACTGGTATGCAATGACCCCCTACACCAGGTCCTGGAGTGAAAGATTGAAAGCCAAAAGGTTTTGTTTTTGCAGCATTAACAACTTCCCAGATATCAATTTCTAACATTTTGCAAAGCATTGCTAATTCATTTATTAGTGCAATATTTACATGTCTGTAAGTATTTTCCAGCAACTTAACCATTTCAGCTTCTTTGGTTCCATTTACTATTACAGTTTCATCAATAATAGACTCATAAAAAATTTTAATTTTTTCTAAAGAATTTGCATCAATACCACTAATAACTTTAGGAGTATTTTTAAACTTCCACTCTTGGTTTCCTGGATCGATTCTTTCAGGAGAGTAGCCTACAAAAAAATCATCTCCTGCTTTAAGACCTGAGTATTTTTCAAGATTTGGAATTAATACCTCAATAGTTGTTCCAGGATAAGTAGTTGATTCTAAAATAATAACTTGGTTTTTAACTAAATTTTCTCCTACTGCTTTTGCAGCAGATATAACATATGAAAGATCAGGCTGGTAATCAGTTAGCGGTGTTGGAACGCTAATAACTACATTATTACAGTTTGCAAGTTTTGAAGAATCAGATGTTGCAGTGAAGTTTTTTAATACATCAGCTAACTCACTATCACTAACATCTTCTATTGGTGATAGTCCTTTATTAATATCGTTAATTCTAGATTCATCAATATCAAATCCAAGAACAGAGAGATTTCGATTTGCTGATTCAACTGCTAAAGGCAAGCCGACATACCCCAAACCTACAACTCCTAGATCATAAATAAAAGATGTTTCTTCAGACATATATTTCCTCATATATTCTCTGAGATGTTTTTCCATCCCAAAAATCAATTTTATTATTATTCGATAGTTTAGTAATCAGTGAGGTGTTTATTTCACTTATAATATTTTTGTTAACTCCAATTACTTTATTGGTACCCAATTCAACTGTGATAGGTCTTTCAGTCTCATCTCTTAAAGTTAGACACTTTTTGTTTAAATAAGTAGTTTCCTCCTGTAGGCCTCCTGAATCAGTAAGACACAGTGTTGAATTATAAACAAGGGAAAGAAATTTTATATAAGGTTGTGGATCAATTACTTTAAATCTAGAAGTATTAAAATTATTTTCTTGAATGAAAGCCTTTAATCTTGGATGTGCAGGTATAACAATGTCATGATTATCTGTAAATTCTAAAAGTCCATCAAAAATTATCGATAGTTTTTCATCAATAAGATTTGCTGGACGATGAAGCGTCAAAACAAAATAATCTCTATTGATTGAAAATTCTGATGAGATTTTATTTTTACTTGAAGTAATTTTTTCATAATTATCAACTAAGGTATCTATCATAATATTGCCAACATTAGAAATTTTTTCCATGGAAATATTTTCATTTAATAGATTATCTACAGCATCTGGAGAAGGGGTAAATAATTTATCGCATATTGAATCGACCATTATTCGATTTCTTTCTTCTGGCATATTTAAATTATTTGACCTTAATCCTGCTTCTACATGAAAACAGTCAACTGAATTATTTTTTGCTACTATTGCACCTGACAAAGTTGAGGTAACATCTCCAAATACAAATAAACTTTTTGTTGTATTAAGATTTATGTAATCATCTAATCCATTAATTATGCTTCCCAGTTGAATGTTCATAGATTGGTTATGTATGTCCAAATTAATATCCGGTTTTCTTAATCCAATATCTTTAAAAATATCTTCAGACATATTTTTATCCCAGTGTTGACCGGTATGGATAAATAGTACTTTTTTGTTTTGCTCTTCGAAATAACGCAAAAGCGGTGCTACTTTTACAAAATTTGGTCTAGCACCAACAATCATTGCAGTATCATATTTTGTTTTTGTCACGTTTACTATATTAGTAGGTATTAATAATCAAATTATTAACTATTATTGAATCAGTGAAAAGAGTTGTACTTAATTTATGCGGTATTAAATCTAAAGGTGGTATTAATATTGCAAAAGACTTTATTAAAAATAATGATCATCTAAGCCTATTTATAATCTTTGATAACGAAGAATTTTATGAATTCATTGAAAAGTATGAAAAAAAATTCATAAATATTCCACGTTATTTACATCCCTTTTTAAGCTTGTTCATAAGTAAAGCAACAAGAAAAAAAATTAACGGACACGATTTAATAATTCACTTTGGAAATTTTGGATTTAAATCAAAAATTAAAAGTTTAACTTTTATTCAAAACATACTTCCATTAGTGACACCCTTCTCTTCTTTTAGAAATCTTTTTCTAAGAATTCTCTATAAATTTAACTTTTCTATATCTGATGAAATCATCGTTCAGCAAAAACATGTGGCTGAACTTATAAGTTCAAGTAAAACGAAAATAATTGGAAACATAATTTATAAAAAAATAAAGCAGAACAACGTTGGTGGATTTGTTGTAATAATTGAAGATAATATAAATAAAAATCCAAATTTTTTAATAAGGGTAGTAGACAAGTTAATTGAATTAAATTTTAAAGTTACCGTAATCAATACCTCAAAATTTACTATTTCAAATAAGGCAAAAGTTGTAATAAGTCCTAGTCATGAAGAACTACTAGAAGTTTTTAACAAAAACCAAACATATATTCATGCCAGTGATTATGAAACTGTAGGCTTACCAATTTATGAAGCACTTAACAGTGGTCTCAAAGTAGTTGTTCCAAAAAAAGATTACATTTCTATTGAAAATCCAAATATTTATAAATATAAAATTGGTGATATTGAGTCAATTATTCAAGCTTGTTTGGATTCAGCAAATAAAAAAAGTGAGTTTGAAGAAGTCCCTATTTATTTTGAAGATTGGAAATTAACTTAAATCATTAATAATTTTTTTAGAAGTGAAATTACTATCAAAAGTTTTGTAATCAAAATTAAACTCACCAAGTTCAAACACTTTTAAAAATTTATCAATTTCTTCATTTGATGTATTTTTGTTAATAATTTTAAAATTTTTAAATAAATCTTCAAATTCATATAAAGGGTCATCTTTAATTTCTGCAAAATGCAAGACTGGTTTACCTAGGGATATATATTCAATAACCTTACTTGGTAATTGATATTTATTAAAATTACCAATAGAGAGAAGAATATGCATTTCTTCTAACATAATCTTTGTTGCTTTATCTCTTGAAACTAAATCATAAATATTATGAATCTGATTGATACTAATTTTATTTAAGAATTTTTTTGATTCTTGGTTCGTATACCAAAAATGTTCAAATTTATCACTATAAAAATTATGGACAAGTTTTAAATAGTTTTCAGGGTCTCTAACTCTATCAGTAAAAATTCCAAAGTATCCTATCTTCAAAGGTTTCTGAGAATAATTATAATTTATTGATTTTGAAAGTGAGTTTTTGTCAATTAACCCTATCGGGTATCCATTCACTACTTTTGATGCTGGAATATCAAAATATTTCATATGTAATTCTGATGCTTCTTTATGTGTGAAAATAATTTTTGAAGCATTTTTATAATATTTTTTTTCAATAAAACGATTGATAAATGAAAAAAGAAACTTGTTATTTTCAGATGAAAATTTTTTCAATGAAAAAGGATCTCCTATATCCATATACCATTCTGCATTTAACCTTTTAGTTAGCAAGTAAGCACATACGTGAGAGGTAAAAGGAAGACTAATTGATATTATTATGTCATAGTCATCATGAATCTTTTTTTTATTTTTGTAAATTGTAAAAATCCAAAACATCGCATAGTCAGGCCAAGCAAAAGTTTTAAAAAGAAAACGATATATATGCTTTAGAATTCTAAATATCAACTTTTTTAAGTTAGAACTTCTTGAATCATTAGAATTTTGTCGAACAGTATTAATGACACCTGATATGCTCTTATTGCCAAAATATAACACCTTGTAATTCTTAGCAGATGCTTGGGGTCTAGTACCTGAAAGAACTGTAATATCATTACCTTGATCTACAAGGTAATCAATTAATAAGCTCCACCTTGTAGTTCTCGGACTTACATGTGGTAAAAATTGGTGTGTAACAATTAGTATTTTTTTATTTTTCATAATTTTTTAAATTTAGTCCAAAAGATATAGCTATTGCCAAATGTGTTGCCAATTCCTCTGCTTGGTAAGAATATACAAATAAAGTTGTAATAAAACTAATTAATAGATACGGCTGTAATGGCGTTGGTTTAAACACTATCTTTCTTAAAATTTCTATCAAAATATATAAAAACCAAAGTAAGCCCACCAAACCTGTAGACATTAAAATATTTGCATATAGATTATTAAATGACACCACCTGCCCAGGATTTCTATAGATAATTTGATTTTCAACTAACTGCTTTCCAGCTTCATCAGCAGCATAAGAAAAAGCAATATTTGAATATCCATAGCCTTCTCCAAATAAGGAAAAGCCAGCATTTTGAATATATTCTAGAAGAAAAGCTGTGTTACCAAAGGCATCCAGACCTTGAGAGCTTATTTCCCTAAAGCGACCAAAGGTACCTTCTGAAAAACTAGATGAATTCTTTAACTCGTCTAACCTATCCTCTGGTGTGCAAACACACTCTAAACTATTAGCATTACAAGTATTTTCATCAGGTGGAAATTGATATGAAAAAATACCAGAAGTAAAAATTACTAACAAGAAGATAGACAGCATTGATATAATATTTAATTCAAACTTCTTATGTAGTAGGTAAAGCAAAACAGTAACTATGATGATTGCGGCAACAAATGCTATTATTCCAGTCAAACTTCTACTTAAAACAACACTAAAAATAGGAATTAAGGAGAGAGCATACCATACCTTATTTTTCTTACCTAAATAAAAGAAATACGGAATGAATGGAACAGTCCATATAGCTAAGAAACTAGGTTCTCTAAAAGTTCCATAATTTCTTAAAATATTGCATGCTCTTTGAATAGGCTGAGTCCAACCTCCAGAACCTGGTCTTGTTCTTGGAAAATCACTATAGCCATAGATATACGAAAAGTAACTAACAATAGAGAGTGTTGATATAACAATGCTAGATATCAAAAAGAATTTAAGTATTTTTTCAAAATCGTGTTTTTGTAAAATATAATTTATCGAATAAATAACAATCAAGAAAAGGAGTAATCTCAAGAGCCTTAAACTTATATATTGGAAGTAAGAGGTGCTTGCATATTTTGGAAGTATTAGATCATTAAAAAAAGATTGAATTAAAGTAATAAAAATTCCATAAATAATCCAATTTCTTATTGAGAATAAATTTAAATTAAATGTTCTTAACCCTAAAAAGTAACAAATTAAATAAACTACCGATAAAAAAGATACTCCGATCCAGTATATTGGAATATTTTGAATTGAAAAAGCATCCAGTCCCTCAAATACTAAAAATGCACTGAGTGAATATAACAATATATTTGAATATTTTAAATTCAACTTATCCTCTTGTATCCATTAGAAAATTGGACTTTAACTCCTTCATTTTCCTCACCCCATGAAGTATATTCCTCTAATTCAACATCATTTGAGAAATCTTCAATACTTACTTTTCCATCGCTTATAGATATTTTGCGGTAGACTTTTTTTCCATTAAATTCAACAGAACCTAAAAAGCTTTCTTTATCAAAATGCAATACTTCCCCATCACTCATATAGTTCAATTTAAAACAATCAAACTCATCTTCTTTGGGAAATTTCATTTTAGGTTTTGGTCCCCAATGGTATTCAAGTGATCTAAATCTATTTCTAATTTCAATATCATCGGTATATGTACCAGTACCAGGATCTCTAGCTATCCATTTACTGTCAGCAAAGCACTCTATTGAAAGTTGATCATAGTGAGAATGTCCACCTATTCCATTTTGACCTATAGGCCCACATCGAATACTGAAATATTCATAATCATTTCTCCATATATAAATACCAAACTCTTTAAAACTGTAACTCTTATAATCTTTTGTAAATACTTTGATTGGTTTATGAGTAACTTTATTAAAGGTATCAAACAAGGGTGGGCTAGATGTAATCTCATAGTTAAATTTTTTATACTCTTCCTCAATTTCAGAGTTAAGATAAAGACTTCCAATTAAATCAATTAACCAAGTCATTTTTAAAGGGGCTTCTTCATCAAATTTAAAGTAAAATAATCTTCCAGAATCATTATCTCCAATTTGTGATAACTCATCATTATTGATTAGTTTTGATAAAAGAAATCTGTTTGTTTTGACTATATTGTCAATTTTGGGAATAAGATTAGAGTTGATGTCTACTTCTTCAATTGCAAGCTTACAAATTATAAGAGCTTCTGTTACAAAAGCAGAATAGTGACTGGATCCCTCAAAATTAGTTCCATCTTCATAAAATTGGTTATTTAACTGAGATAAAAGTTCATTTTGATAATATTGAAATTCCTCTTTATCATTATCAAATTTAAATGTAGCTATTGTTAGTAAAATAGATGTAAGTTCTACTAAATAATGATTACCAATAACATTTCCTTTATTTTCTAAATTAGTTGTTATAAATTCATAATGTTGACTTATATAAGAAGTCAACAAATCAATATTATTTCCAAGAATTTCACCAGATTGCTGTGAATTTTCAATTGAAATAAGTTGAAATATTAAATTAATATTTCTTATTGCAACATCCATTGGACTATTCCAATAAATTAATGGAAACTTATTAACGTCGATACTTCCTGCATTAGCTTTTTGTAAATACTGTAACCTTGATGCCTCGTAGGGAACCTTTACATCAGCCTTATTAAAAAAAGCTGGTTTTAACTTTTTATTTGAAAAATCAAAATTTGAAAATATATCCTCTGATATCTCGTATTTATTGGAATTCCTACCAAATATTTTTAGATTATCATTTAAATCAACTAAATATTGATCACTTGGTGTACATTCTCTAATTATAAATTTTTGAAAATCAGAATCTCTTCGATTAAATATTCTAAAACTTGATGGGATTTCAATTTGAGGTTGAAGCAAGTTATAAATGAAGTATTTAACTTTTTTGAGAATTGTTTTTAAACTAATCATAAGACCTTCGAAAGCTATAGGTAGTTAACCCAGCAATTACAACTTGTGAAAAAATTATCGATAATACTGCTGGATTCGTGCCAATACTGTGCATTGTAAAATATATAATATAGGAAAGTACTGAACCGAAAATGATAGTTTTTGTTAGGTTTATTTCAAAATTTAATGCTCTAGAAAAGATAATATTAATCCTGGACCAAACCATTAATGGAATACAAAATAAAATTTGATAAGTGTATTCAGATACTAAATCAAATTCATCACCCAATAAAGAAATAAATATGGTTTTTCCAAAATCTTTAAAAATAAAATAAGTTATAGGAATTATAAAAGATGCATAGAAGACCATAATTAATTTACTCCGAATAGAACTTACTTCACTTTTATCTTTTGCCTTCGATAGTTCAGGAAACAATATATCTAAACTAGCTGCTAAAAGCTGAAAAATGATTTCTAAAATTCTTCTAGACCATGCCAAAACTCCTAAAACAGATCCAGAATAGAACAGTCCTAATAAGACAATATCTAACTCTGAAATTAACGCACTAGAAAATGTAGTAAGAACCATTTTTTTTCCAGATTTTTGTAAATCGTTTCTCACAGGTTTTCCAGTTTTTGTTTCTAAAACTATTTCGTTTCTAGGAATAGATAAGTGAGCAACAACAAAAAAAGAGGCCAACATAAAAACTTGGAAAGCAATTAGTAAGGTGATCGAAAAACCTTGAAAAACAATTATCCATGCACCTATGCCATAAATAACAGTTCGAAAAAATATTTGTTTAGAACTGGTCACAAAGTCACCTTTTGCTTGAAAATAAGCTAGTGCAACATGAATCATTTCATTAACCACAAATCCGGTAAGAAATAAGGCAGTCATAGAAATATCTCTTTGAAACACGAAAGTAACTGGAAATAAAATTAATAATGCTATTAAAAAATTTCTAATAATCAAAAAATAAGAATTTGAAAATAAAAATTTTGAGTATTCATTTTTTTGAGCTAAGTATTTTGTAGTTACCAATGCCAATGACATTACAGTTGCAGTACCTATAAGTACTGATAAGCTTTTAGAGGAGGCGTATTCACCATAAGTTTCAGCACCATATTCACGACTTATTATTGTAATTAAAAAGAAATTAACAATTAGGAGTGTTAATTGCATTACTGAGATGTAAACTGTATTTTGTTTCCAATTCTTTAGCATTATTTACTCCTACTGATATGCCAATTTGCTAAATTAGATAAATACCATTTTTTTTGATAATCATCCCCTGCAAGAATTTTTTCAAGTGAACTGCTATTAAATAAACGAGTTGATGAATTAAATTCTTTTATTGAACTGTAGAAATATTCTTGATCTTTCTTAATCCACTCTCCCACTGGTGCCCTAAACCCTTGTTTTTTTCTATTAAAAACTTTCTCAGGTATATGTTTTTTAGCTACTTTTTTAAGTAATGGTTTTGTATTTGTTTTGTTGAAAATAATCTCCTCAGGTATGGATAAAACAAATTCTATTAATTTATGGTCAAGAAATGGTACTCTTGCTTCAATTGACGATTGCATTACGAGCTTATCCATACGCATTAATAACAATTCGGGTAGACGAATTTGTAAATCAATAAGTGTCATCCATTTAGAAAGTTTTGCATTTTTATTTGAGAAATAGTCCTTCCACTTATGATCTACATAATTAACAAGTTGAAATTCTTCAGAAACTCCTCCCATAAGAAGATTATTTATTTCCGGAATGTTAAAACCTAAAGCTCCTCCAGCAAAAGAGGTTCTATTTAGTAATATGTTTGATAAAAGATTTCCCCTATGGCTTTTGAAACTAAAAGATTTTATATCTTTACTAATAACTGGTTTTACAAATCTATTTAACCTAATATATCTTAACCAATGTTCATAGCCATAAAATAGTTCGTCAGCACCTTCGCCAACCTGCACAACTTTTATTCCATTATTTTTAGAAGATTTTCCTAAAAAATATAGAGGTATGCCAACTTCATCACCTATTAGGTCATCTTGATAAAAAGAGTAATTATCAATTATTTTTTTAAAATCTTCATACTGAATTTTGTCTTCTATAAGTTGAATACCTATATTAGATGAAGCAAATCTTGCTTCATTAACCTCACCTTTATATCCTTCAAAGTGTTCTTCATAATCTATATTGAAACTTTTTAATACTGAACTTTGATTATTATTCATCAACTTTCCGATTAAAGTTGAATCTAAACCTCCCGACAAGAAAAGTCCTACTTCAACATCGCTGACTTGACGATATTCAACTGACTCTATAAGTAAGTCCTCTACTTTGCTAACTGCCTCTTTTTCACTCATATCGTTATTAATTTCAATAGAGAAAGGGTCCCAATATTTAGCTTTTTCAATACTTCCATCATTCGTAATTTTTAAATATTGTCCAGGTTCTACTTTTGAAATATATTTATTTCCTGTCTTATCAGCTGGAACACATAAGTGTCTTAAGTAAGCAATGTATGAGTCAATATCTGGTGTAAAAGTTACTATTCCAGATTTTTCTATTGCCTTTAGTTCTGAACTAAAAATAAAGCTTTTTTCATTAATTGAAAAATACAGTGGCTTAATTCCCACCCTATCTCTTGCTAAAAAAAATGACCCTTCTAATGAGTCATAAATTCCAAATGCAAACTGTCCTCTTAGAAGATTAAGAATATCTTTGCCATATTTTATATAGCCTTCAAGGAGAACTTCTGTATCTCCACCAGTAGAAAATACAGTACCCTTTGATTCAAGTAGTTTTCTTATTTCTTTAAAGTTATAAATTTCACCATTAAATACAATGGAAAATCTTTTGTCGATAGAGTGCATTGGCTGATTAGATCTAGAATCTAAATCAATTATTGCTAATCTTGTATGAATTAAAGATACATTTTCATCTATATAATCAATTTTTGAAAAATCTGGACCTCTATGTTCTAGAGAATTTTTTATTATATTTGATATTTCTGGATTTATCTTTGATTTATCAAAGTTAAATATTCCAGCTATTCCACACATTAATTTAACTTTAATGTTGAATTTATTTAATTGAATAACATTAATTTATATAGTTTATTATAAAGATGATGATTAAAAGATTATTCGATATAGGAACAATTTTAATTTTTTCACCAATTTTTATACCTTTAATTTTTATTATTTCATTAGTTTTATTCATAAAACAAGGTCTACCGATATTTTTTGTTCAAAATAGGGTTGGTAAAAATAATAAAATTTTCAAATTGTACAAATTTAGAACAATGGAAGTAAGTGCTGAGGAAGATTTTCATAAATCGCACTATTTAGATTTAGCAAAAGGGAAAAATATAGAACCTAGCAACTCACCTTTAGAACCAATTCGAATAGAGAATGATGACAGGATTACATCATTAGGATCACTGCTAAGAAAAACTTCATTAGATGAACTTCCAAATATTCTTAATGTTTTAAAAGGTGATATGTCTCTTGTTGGACCAAGGCCTTTAGTTGGATATGAGTCTGATTTGTATGGAAAGTATAACTCTAAACGTAATTCTGTTCTGCCAGGAGTTACTGGTTTAGCTCAAGTACAAGGAAGATTAGATTTAAGTTTACAAGAACGTCTTTATTGGGATTTAAAATATATTGAAGATAATTCTTTTTCAGATGACATCAAAATAATAATTAAAACTATATCCTCTGTCTTGACTAAAAAAGGTGCGAATTAAATCAATTCCATATATTGCTTAACTACCAAATCCACATTGGCAAAATGGTTATTCATTTCTGATATATTTGAATAAATTTGTTTTAAAAAACTATCATCTTCTAGCTTATTTAATTTAATATCAATATCTTGGTCATTTGGATCAATATTGATACCTAGTTGAAATTTATCTATAAATTTAGCCAAACTAGATTCAGGATGTGAATAACCAATTAAGATTTTATTCATTTTTAAATAGTCGAATGTTTTACCTGGAAAGCCTTCTACAGTAATTTTTGATGATAAAGATACAAGAGCATAAGGAATCTCACGTGTTAAATAGACTAATTTTTCTCTAGAAACATACGAGTTAACTTCTACATGTGGACTACTCCGTTCACAAATCTTTTCATACTGACTGCCAGAACCGAAAATAGTTAATTTATAATTTTTCCTTGATTTTGAAAAGGTATCTATAAATGATTCAATATTTTGAGGAGTACCTAAGTTTCCAGCATACATAATATTTTTTGAAATTTTTTTACATTTTAGAACTTCGGGCTCGTTTGCAAAATGATAAATGACCTTAATTTTATCTTTTTGTATATTTCTATTTTCAATTAAGAATTTTTTAAGTTGATCTGAATTAGCAACCACATAATCTATATTTTTTAAACAATAATTATCAATCCATTTAAAAATTCTGTGTAAAAAATTGAAGTTTAATTCGTTTAATTTATCAGCTATTTCGGGATAAAGTTCCCATACAGAATATATTGTATTTTTTCTCAATATCTTTTTAGTAAATATGGCAATTAAATTCATAGTTGGTGGGTAGCTAAATATAAAAATTGTATCAAAATTTTTCCTATTCTTGACTAAGTAGACTAAAGATTTTTTATGATAACTAACCCACTGCATAATTCTTTTAGTTCTACTAAAAGATCTCTTTGAAGAAGACAAGTGTGTAATTTTCACACCATTATATAAAGAAACATAAGTGTTTCTTGAAACTTTTGTTAATCCTTCTTCAGCAAAGTCATCTGAGTCGAAACGGTATTGTGGAGTAGATGCTAAAATCTCAATATCAATATTATTATCTTTAAATTTAGATGCAATATCAGCAACTAACTTACCTGTAGATACTTGATCTGGTGGAATTGTTAAAGAATGAAATAAAACTTTTTTCATTCTTTAAATGAATTACTTATATCAAAAGAGTAATCAGATGGTTTATGTTTTTTAAAATCATTGCTATTACAAAGTTCAATTAAATCTTCGACAATAATTTTTGAAGAGTTTCCATCTCCAAAAGGATTCTCCCAATTTTTCTCTAAAGATTTAACATCATTCAATATTTTATTAAAATCTATATTTTTATTAGTAGGATCAAATTTAATAGACGCTTTTACATCATATACTTCTGGCCTTTCAGTTGAGTATCTCATTTGAATTGAAGGGATACCCATAATGCATGCCTCTTCCACAACTGTACCGGAATCAGTTGCAACAAAATTAGAATTTTTTAATAAGTACATAAATTCTAAGTAACCTATTGGATCAATTACTTTAATATTATCATTTAACTTAAGATCAGAATTCTCAAGAATTTCTTGGGTTTTATAACCCATTGGAAAAACAACATTTTCATCGTTTATAGAATTTAAAAGGCTAATTATATTTGTAAAACTTTCAATATCTAAAATATTTTCTCTTCTATGACTAGTTACTAAGACATAATCATTTTCAATAATATTTTGTACTTCATTATCCAAATAATTTAAGCCAGAGTCAAAATGCTTAGTATTTTCATTGATAATATCAACAATAGGATTTCCGGTTACTTTTATAATATTTTTACTTATCCCTTCATTTAGCCCTTGTTGCCTGTAGCTATTTAAGTACGCATATATTCTGTCGGAGAGGTGATCTATAACTGTTCTATATTTTTCCTCTGGCATTCGCCAATCATACGACCTCATACAGCCTTCTATATGAACTATAGGTATGTTATGTTGTGCTGCTGCAATTGAACCCATTACTGTATTGGTATCTCCTAAAAAAACAACAGCTTTATATTTATGTTTTTCAAAATGATTAAACAAATTTGTAATTGTTGAGGATACTATAGTTGCATCACTTTTTGTATCGACTGTAAATTCAAAATTAGGTATTGGCACATTTAATTGCTGAAAAAAAGTATCTTTCATATTTTCTGAATAATGCTGGCCGGACCAAATGAAATCAAATTCAATTTCATTTTGATTGTTTAACAATTTTAAAATTTTACTGGCCCTTATAACATCTGGTCTAATGCCTAAAACTATTGCTAAGTCTTTCATATTAATTCATAATCCTATTGGTAAATTCACAATTGTATAATTCTTCTATATTTTCCTCTACAGTTGGAACTTCCTTATAACCAGCATTTTTCCATAAAGTTGAATTTAAATTTTCATTATTTGTTTTCAATGTTCTATCAATAACACTTGCTGCGTCTATATGATTAATTTTTACATCCTTCATAAAATATTGTTGAAACTGTTCTAGCAACTGTGCTTTTGATATCGAATTACTAGGTACCAAATGTTGAGTTCTAAAATCTAGCGAATTGTCTTTAATAATTCCTTCAGTGACTTTTGCAAAATTTAATGTAGTAACTCCATTCCATAAATGGTTTTTATACCCTGACACTTCTAAATCATCATTTTTAAGAAACCAATTCATTAAAGAGAAGCCTTTGCCACTCTCAGGCCCAATTATGCTAGATCTCAAAACAGATTTGTTATGACCTTCAATCTCACCTACAATTTTTGATTTACCGTATAAATCATCAGCGTCCTTAAAAGAATCTTCCGAATAGTTTCCATCGAATCCAGAAAAAACACAATCTGTTCCTATTTGTATGTATTTAATATTGTTTTTTGAAGCAATTTTTTGAATACTCAGTGGAAAATAGGAGTTGGTTAATATTGTGTTCGAAACTGATATATTATCCTTTTCATTTATTTTTGGTTTAATAACTCCTATACAATTAACAATAAATTTGTAATGATTTTCATTTATAATCTCTTCAAGCTCATTTTGAATATTTTGGCTAGCATCAAATATATGATGATTATCTTTAAAATTGCTTACTATAAATTCTGTTGCATTCCTTGAAGTAACATCAACAATTAAATCTTCACTTGAACTTAGATGAAGGGAGACCATTTTACCCAACATTCCATTTGCACCTAGAACTAGTACCTTGGAGTTACTCATAAATTTCCGGTGAATACTCATCCCAAGTATTCCAAAATTTAGGATCAAATCTATAATCATCATTTGAAGAATCCTCTAAATTTAAAGATGAAAAATAAATTGCCTTACTGTTAGGAATTAAATTAATTGCACCATTCGCATATCCAGGAGGGACATAGACTACACCTGTATTTTCACTCAAAACGAACTTATCAACTTTATTTTCTAAAGAAGGGTTATCCCAGTCATTTATTTTAACTGCACCGACAACAAACTCTCCTTTTATTACTTTGATTAATTTAGCTTCAATTTTGTGACCATGCCAAGCTCTTACTGTTCCTTTTGTAGGGTTAGATACTATATAGAATCTTTTAAATACTTCTAAATTTAAAGTGTTGTAGTACTCAAGAGACCCTCTGTGATCAGTAGATTCTCCTTTTTCAAATAATGTAGGTTCAACTATTTCTTTCATTAATTTATGCCATATTTTTCAAGGAAATTTTGATTTGAGTAACGAACATGATTCACATTTTTTATTCTGTTACTTGATATAAGATTATAAACTTCATCTACTCCTGTTAAAAGTTCAACTTCAGACCTAAAGCCTGTCTCATTAAATAATTTCTCGCTACTGACTTGATAATTTCTAGCATCCTGGAATTTCATAGGAGTTGTTTCAATGCTCGCTTGTGGAATTTTGTTAACTATGGTTTTTGCAATATCAATAATTTTATAATTTTTATAATGTAAATTAAAAATTCCTGTTACTTCAGAATCTAAAGTGTGGTTAATTGCATTTGCTACATCCACAACGTGTAACAGCGGTCTCCACTGATCTCCACCAAATACAGTTAATTTGCCTTCTGTTAAAGCTTTAGTCACCAAAATATTTACAACTAAATCAAGTCTTATTCTTGAAAACTCATCACTTATTCCAAAGAGGGTCCCCAACCTAAAAATTATAGAATTTGTGCCTTTTAAATATTCTTCAGCCTGCACTTTTGAAGAAGCGTATTCTGAAAGAGGATTAACAGAAGAATTTTCATCTAGTAATCCATCTTGAGCACCGTAAACAGAGCAAGTTGAAAGAAATACAATTCTTTTTTTAAAATTTTCTACTAAGAATTTTACCGATTCTGAATTAATTTCAAATGTTAGCTTTGGATTAATTGCACAAGCACCGTCTCCAACTAGTGCTGCAAGCCAAATAACTGAGTCTGCGTGATCTAATAAAGGAAGTAACTTATCTGTATCTCTAATATCACCATTTACAAAAGTTACATCTTTCCTGTATGATTCTTCATAGATTAAAGAGTCATAAACAGTAACATTGTGTTGCTCTTTAAGCTTATCAACTATGCCTCCTCCGACATAACCAGCACCACCTACAACTAAAATATTCACCATTTAATACTATCTGCTACTTAATCATTTAGGAGTTTTATATAATAATTTTCATAGTTAGAACTGGCAATATCAATGGAGAACTCTGATATTATTTTTTCTTTTTGTTTTTTTTGCACTTCTTTTTTAAAGTCTTCATCTTCTAATATTTTTTTTACTAAATTAGCTACTTCCTTGAAATTTTTTGAATCAACTAGGGTGCCATGTGTATTATCCACAAATTCACTCAACGGTGCGATATTTGAACATATTACAGGAGTGTTATTCTCAATTGCTTCTAAAACAACTAGGCCAAAGCCTTCTGAATCTGATAGGAATAAAAACAAATCAATTTTTGAAAAAAAATCGTCAATCATTTCGTAATGTTCATGGAAAGATACATAATCTTGAATGCCTTTTTTATTGACTAAATTAATTAGAGTATTTTTATAATTAATATCATCTGAGCCAGCAAATATTAAATTAAAATTTACATTTTGTTCTTTTAGTATTACTGCAGTATCTATAACCCTATCCCAACCCTTCCATGGCAACATTCTTGCTGCCATTCCTATAGTGTTATTATTAGATAATTTTTCATCCCTATCATGTAGCTCTACTCCATAATGAACAGTTGTAATTAAATCTAAGTTAATTTTATGTTCCTCAACTAACCAGTTAGAAATTTTGTTTGAGATTGCAATAATTCCTTCAGATTGATTTAGGATAAATTTCCAAAATATGTTGAATACTGAATATTTTATTTTAGATTCATTAGTTCTTGTACCATACTGAGCATGAACTGAAATAATATGTATAAAATTCTTTTTTATAAACTTAAGCAAACCAACAAAAAAGTCAGCTTTTGGAAGATGACTATGAACAATTTTATAATTATTCGTATTAATTAATTTATTAATTTCAAAAATATTAAAAAAACCATTTTTTGAATAAATATTGACGTCAACTAAATTTTGTTCTATTGAATTACCTTTTTTATAGAAATCACAAGTAAATATATCTATTTCAAAATTTTTAAAATTAGAAATTAAATTGGCTATTTGGACTTCTGCACCATCTTTTTTCAAAGTTGGGACAATATACAGTATTTTTTCTTTATTCATTTCTATCAAAAAGTAAATAATACACAAGCCATGAGACAGTGTGATTATGTAATAAGTCGCTTGCAAATCCTAAAATTAAAAAGGAAACAATACAAAGAGATACAGTATCATTTATCAAAATTTTAAGATTTTGATTAATCAACATCTTAATAAATTTTTTAAAAATCCAAAGATATAATACAAAACCTATAAGTCCATATTTCAAAATAAAAAATAAATAGGAATTATGAGGACCAGTAACTCGCAGGCTTTCGTCAAAATTTTCTATACTTCCAACACTGTCGTTAACTACACCTACATTATTAAAACCACTGCCCAATAGAAAACTTGGTAAATTCTGGTTTGATAAATATCCTGCAGTGGCCGTTTGCATTTCGATTCTATCTAGAATTCCTTCAGTTTCTTTTTCTGAAGAAAATCTTTCAATTAATCCAAAGTTTAAAACAAACAAAATAGAGAGTACTAAAGCTACAACATTTCTTATATCAAACTTTTGAAGTAGAATTATTAGCATAAAAAAAGTAAGGACAAGCAGAGATGATCTTGAATAAGTAAAAAAACAAGAAAGAAAAGAGAGTACAACAATTATTGGCTTGATGCTATTTTTAACACTTGTTAGGGAGTAAAGTCCTAAAATACAAATTAAGTCACCGAAACTATTTGGTCCTCCTGCTTGAAAACCATTTATACGTCCGTGAGTAAATCCCCATTCATTATTATTCAAACCAATATTCCAATAATTGTAAGCATCAGTTCCTAAATTCAATTGTAAAAAATAACTAAATATAGAAAAACATGATAAGAAATAAAATAAATAAATAGGAAGATTTAAAAAAAGCTTATTATCACTTTCAATTGTTTTAAAATGCAAAAAAATAACCAGGTACAATATGTATCGTAAAATTTCAGTATTGAAAGAGTTGTTGTACAAAAAAATATTTTGAAAAGAAATAAAAATTATAAATGCAAGAATAGGTATAGCAATTTTAAGATCATGAATTGTAATTTTCTTTAGTGAGTAAATGAAAAACAAAAAAAAATAAATGACTATTGGAAGATCATCAAAGTGAATCCATTCTAAATTTAAATCTATATGTGGAAATAATGGTATTAAAAATAAGAGGGAAATATAGTTATTCTTTAAGAACTTATTCATTTTCGTCTCATAGTAAATATATTTGCCAACAAAAATTTTATCGCTTCGTACACTATTGCTTTAGACATTTTTGAATCACCCAAACTTCTTTCATAGAAAGTTATTGGAATCTCTTTAATAGACCTGTCATTAATTGACACTAATAGAGTCATTTCAATTTGAAAAGCATATCCATTTGATTTTGTATTTTCATAATTAATACTTTTTAAACACTCTCTAGAGTAAATCCTAAAACCACTAGTCATGTCGTTTACTTTTATATTTAAAAGATTTTTTGCTATGTTGTTTGCCGTAACAGATAATAACTTTCTTCCCTTACTCCACCCTTCAGTCTTTCCTCCAGAAACATACCTGCTACCAATAACCAAATCGTAGTCTTTTTTATAGATGTTTAAATTATTTAAGTCTGAAAACGAATGGGAGAAATCTGCATCCATTTCTACAATACTTTTATATTCTCTTTTAAGTGCCCAGTTAAAACCATCTCGATATGCAGAACCTAGGCCTAACTTACCGGAACGTTCAAGAAGATGTACATTTGTATATTTACCTAAATAATTCTTCACGATAGTAGCCGTTCCATCTGGAGAATTGTCGTCTATAATTAAGATATCAAAATCAGATTCAATAAATATATTGAGTAGGTTGCTTACATTTTTAGATTCGTTGTAAGTTGGAACAATAACAATAGTATCGCTTTTAAAATCCATTATCTTTATTCTAATTTATATGAATTAGAAGTTAAGAATTATTTAATAAGATAAAAGTTTTTTAATCTTATTATCATTATCTAGGTGAATAATATATTAATTACTGGTGCTGCGGGTTTTATAGGGTATAACTTATGCAAAAGTTTTGTTAACAAAGAAGACACCACAATCCTTGGTGTTGATTCATTAAATGACGCTTACGACAATAACTTAAAAAAAATAAGATTAAAAGATTTAGAAAAACATAAAAATTTTACCTTTCAAAATATGAATTTGTCTGATGAAATTGCTTTAAAATCAATTTCTCATTTAAAATTCGATACAATTTTTCACTTAGCTGCAAGAGCGGGAGTACGTCAAAGTTTTAGAGACCCAAAAAAATATATTTCTGATAATACAACATCTACGGCGAATATATCGAATTTTGTTAAAAGTAATGATATAAATAAATTGATCATTGCTTCAACATCATCAATTTATGGCGACAGCGGTGTTACGCCTATGAAAGAAGGTACAGACGAAAAATATCCCCCTCCTTCCGTATATGCTACCTCAAAGCTATCTGGTGAACTTATGGCTAAAACAATTCTTGATGGAACAGACACCAAAATACAAATTCCAAGGTTTTTTACAGTTTACGGACCTTATGGGCGACCAGATATGTCGATATTAAGGTTCATACATTGGATTTATAGCTCAACTGAAATTCTTCTATATGGTGATGGTAATCAAAAAAGATCATTTACATATATTGATGATGTTATTCAGGGTTTACATAAATTGAATGAGACTAATGAAGAGGGTGTCTTCAACATTGGATCAGATAATACCGAAAGTCTAAATAATGTAATTTCTTATATTGAAAATATTTTAAACATAAAAGCGAAGATTGACTATCAACCCAGAGCCTTCAAAGATGTTGATGTTGTAATACCTGACTTAAGTAAAATGATTAATCTTAACTGGAAACCTAAAGTTAACATAGAGACTGGAATTAAAAATACTATTGAATGGTATTTAGAATACAAGGAACAATTAAAAGAAATAAAATTTAAATTTGATTATGAAAAATAGATTACAAAAAGTTGTTATAACAGGTGGAGCTGGTTTTATTGGTTCAAATTTAATTAGTCATTTATATGAAAATGGAACCGATGAAATTCTAATAATTGATGATTTTTCAACTGGTTCTCGCAAAAATATAGATCACTTTAATAACTTAAAAATTATCGATAGTCGCATTGAAGATATTGCCGATTTAGAGAGTAAACTTGAAGGTTATGATTTTTGCTTCCACCTTGCCGCAGGTGTTGGTGTTAAATACATTATGGATAATGTAAGTAAAGCTTTGAATACTAATATCCAAGCTACTCATAAAATTTTCAATGCTTGTTCACAAATGAATGTTCCAATTTTGATAACATCAACTTCAGAAGTTTACGGTGTGTCGAATGATCCTGTTTGGACCGAGGAGTCTAAAAGTCTTCTAGGACCACCAACAAAATTAAGATGGTCCTATGCAACTTCTAAATTAATTGATGAGTTTATGGCTTTAGCTGAATTCAATGATGGGAATCTCAATCCAATTATTGTTCGATTGTTTAACATAATAGGTTCAAACCAATCATCAGAATTTGGGATGGTTGTACCAAAATTCGTAGAGGCTGCATTGGAAAACCGTGATATTATTATTCATGGTTCAGGTGACCAGACAAGGTCATTTACTTGGGTTGGCGACGTTGTTAATTATTTCAGGGAATTGGCATTGCTGAAACCTTATGGTGAAATTTTTAACATTGGTCAACCTGAAGAAGTAAGTATTAAAAATCTTGCTGAATTGGTAATTAAAAAAAGTAATTCTTCTTCAAAGATAAAGTTTATATCGCATGAAGAGGAATATGGTAAAGCTTTTGAAGATCCAATGAGAAGAACCCCGGGTATAGATAAGATTGTTTCTTTGACAGGTATAAGACCGAGTAAAAAACTAGAAGAGATGATAGAAGAAATAATTGAATTTAAAAAACAACATTAATTAATAAATTTATGAAAATATTAATTATAGTAGGGATATTCCCACCTGATATTGGTGGTCCTGCAACGTTTGTTCCTTTAATTGCTAAAGAACTCATAAATAACAACTATAGTGTCGAAGTTATATGTTTGTCTGACACTCTTGATCATGATGACAAAATATTTGAGTTTAAAATTCATAGAATAAAAAGGAGACAAAATTTAATTCTTAGATGGATAGAAACAATATACAAAATAATTAAACATGGAAGAGAGAATGATTTATTGTTTGTTAATGGACTCCCAATGGAAAGCTACATAGCAAATCTTATAATTAGAAAAAAATCTCTAAGAAAAGTAGTTGGTGACTGGGCATGGGAAAGAGGAAGAAATCTAAACTTAACAACAGATGCCTTTGATGAATTTCAAAATAAATCCCATAATTTACATCTAGAAATTGCAAAATTTTCAAGAGGATGGACAGCTAAAAAAGTAGATTTAGTGATAACACCTTCCAAACATTTAAAATCAGTTGTAAACAATTGGGGGGTCAAAAAAGAGAAAATTAAAGTAATTTATAATGGAACAAAAATAATTCCAATAAATAGTAGATCTTTGGATGTCAAAGATATAAAGTTGATAACTGTTGGACGATTAGCTCCTTTTAAAAATATCGACAGAATTATAATGTCTCTTAAACAAATTGACTTTGAAGACAACAATATTAAATTATTTATTGTTGGTGATGGCCCTGAACGACAAAATTTAGAGATACTAGTTAAGAAATTAAAATTAGAAAATCATGTTGTCTTCACTGGACAACTAGTAGAAGATGAATTAAATAAACACTATAAAGACTCAGATATATATATTCAAGCATCGGGCTATGAAGGGTTGCCTCATACACTACTTGAAGCAATTAGTCATAATCTTTCAATTATTTCAACACCAATTGGTGGAACGAATGAAATATTAGAAAATAATACAAATGGATGGACAATTGAACTAATAGGAGGAAAATACCCTTCTGAAAAAGAAATTGCAGAAAAGGTAAATTATATTTTAAATAATAAACAAGAAGATGAAATTAAAAAAATCAGAGCAAGGGAACTGCTTATTGAAAATTTTGATAAAAATATAAATTTTGAGAAATATATAGATACGATAGAAAGTTTCAATAAAAATGCAAAATAAAACAAATATACTTTTTTTTGGAACTACTGATTATGGGTTTGAACTTTCGAAAAGCGATGAAAATAAATTTAAAGAATTGAATACAAAACTAAATATTTTTGTTTTCACATATGGTATGGAAAATAAAGAAATTGATTTTGGGATAGTAAAAATCAAATATTTAAAAAAACCCAAATCATTAATATTTAAATATATAAAATTTTATTTCTTGAGTATTTTTCAACTAAATAAATTTATTTCTGAAAATAATATTTCAGTTGTATCCTCTAAAGAACCTATTTCTGCCTTAAGTCCAGTGCTAATTAAATTATTTCTTAACAAAAATATTAAAATAATTATCGAAAACCACGGAGATTTTAGAGAACAACTACTACAGCAAAGAGATTCAATTTTTATATCAAAAAGTCTTTTTCTAACAGAGTTTATTATTAAATTTGTTTTTAAACATCTTGATATGTTGCGAGGTGTTAATAAGCAAAACTCAGAATATTTCAAAAAATATAATAAAAATATTTCTATATATAACTTTCCTGCTTGGATTGATTCTTCTATCTTTACGTATACAGAAAAAGGTAAACGCAATGATATACTTTTTGTTGGAAATATCATTAGACGTAAAGGTATTAATTTTTTAATAGAATCTATTAGCCCATTTTTAAAGAAAAACAAACATATAACATTTCGTATTGTTGGCAATAAAGAGGACCAAAAATATTTTTTGGAATTGAAGGATTTAATAAAAAAACACAATCTTAATGAAAGAATTATATTTCTGGAAGAAGCAACTCGAATTGAAATTGCTAAATTAATGAATAACTCAAAAGTACTAGTAATGGGAAGTACATCAGAAGGATTACCAAGAGTACTTATTGAAGCTGGATTTTGTGGCTTACCTGCAGTAGCAACAAAAATTGATGGAATATATGATCCTTTTTCTACAATTGGTGGGACTCTTGTTTTTGATTTGCATGCAAAAGAAGAATTCATAGAACATCTTGAGAAAGTTTATTTTAATAAGAACATCTGGAATGATAAAAGTAAATTATCTTTTAAATTATCAAACTCAATTTCTGGTAATGGAAAATTTGTAAACAACTGGGTAAAAATGATTGAAATTATGGATCCTAATTTATGAATGATAGATTACTAATTCTAAATCTAGGTATTGATAGCGATAATACTTCGCTTGCTTTTACACAAACTTGGGTTAATGAATTATCACAATATTATAAAGAAATAGACGTAATTACATTGAGAGTGGGAACTAAATACAAACTAAATAAAAATGTCAATTTACATTACATAAACAACAAAAATTCAAATAAATCTAAAAGCAAACAAATTATTGACTTATACAAAATTAGTAAAAAGTTAATTAATAACAATAAATACATACACTGCTTCGCACATATGGCACCACTTCAGCATTTGTTAGCAAAATATTTTCTACATAAAAATAAAATTAAAACTACTTTATGGTTTACACACATAGGGCCAAAGTTTGGAATAAAGTGGATAATTTTATGGTTATCATCATTTTTAGCTGATAATATTGTTACTGCATCAAAGAATTCATTTCCTTTTAAATTCAATAACATAATAATTACAGGACATGGTATCAATTTTGAACAATTCTTTAACACTAAGGAAAAATTCGAGTTAAAAAATTTTTTAATACTAAGTAGAATATCAAAATCAAAAAATATTGAAAATACAATAGAGAATTTTAAAAAAATTACAAATTTTGAAAAATGTAAACTAGATATTATTGGCGGAACATTAAATAGCAATGACGAAGAATACTTAGAGTATCTAAAAACAAAATATTTTCAATATAAAAATATTCAGTTTTTAGGAAAAAAATCTCACGATACCCTTCCCGAAATTTTAAAAAAATATGATGTAAGCATAAATAATACTTCCATGGGATTTTTCGATAAAGCTGTTCTTGAAAGCGCAGCAGGAGGTTTAATTTGTTTTTACAAATCTAATGATTTTAATTTTCTCTATCAGGAATCATTCCAAAAAATTTTACTTTTTAAAGAAGACAATCTTTATGAAAAAATTAATCTTCTTTCATTACAATCAAATACTTCGATAATAGAGTCCATACAACATTCACAAAAAGAAGCAGAAAAGCATTCTTTAAATAATGTAACAACTAAATTAGTTAAAATTTTTAATTCAAATTAGCTTTAACCCAACCTATAGTTTTATTTAAACCCTCTTCTAATCCAATATCAGGTTTCCAGTCAAGTATGTTTTTTGCTTTACTTATATCTGGTTTTCTTTGAGTAGGGTCATCATCAGGTAATTCTTGATAGTTTACTCCAGATTTTGATTCAGTAAGTTGAACTATGGTTTCTGCTAGTTGCAGAATTGTTATTTCATTTGGATTACCAATATTAAAGACTTCATTACTTTCTGAATCCATTGCTTTAATTATTCCAGCAACGGTGTCACTTACATAACAGAAGCTTCTTGTTTGGTTCCCTTTTCCATAAATTGTTATATCTTCTCCATTTAATGCTTGAACTATAAAATTTGTCACAACTCTTCCATCATTTAATTTCATTTTTGGACCATAGGTATTAAATAATCTAACAATCCTTGAATCAATATTATAAATTCGGTTATAACTTGATACTGCTGCTTCAGCAAACCTCTTCGCCTCATCATACATACTGCGTACACCATTAGGATTAACTCTCCCCCAGTAGGACTCCGGTTGAGGTGAGATTTCTGGATCTCCATATACTTCTGAAGTAGAGGTTAACAAATATTTAGCATGTTTTGCTTTTGCTAAACCTAAAGTGTTTATAGTCCCAATACTCCCTGCTTTAAGAGTATTAATTGGATTATCAGTATAGGCTTTTGGAGAGGCTGCACTTGCAAGATGCAAAACATAGTCAACTTCTCCGTCTATTTGTATATGATTTTGTACATCTAGGTCAATAAAAGAAAAGTTTTTAGATTTAGTGAAATTATCCAAATTTGCTTTTAAGCCAGTTAGAAGATTATCTACAACAATTACATTGTGGCTTTTTTCAAGAAACTTTTCTACAAGATGTGTCCCAATAAAGCCCGCCCCACCAGTTATTACAATATTCAATTTATTCCCACATCTTAAGCATAAAAGTATTGTTAAGAGACCTAATTTTTGATATCAGTATTTTTCTTTCATCAGAAACATCAGGAAACATTTCTACATATAAACAGTTAGCTTTTAAATCATCTAATTTAGCAATAAAAGAATAATCGCTATTTAAATCAATATTTTTATCAAAAATAACAATATTTAATCCTTTATTTTGTAATCTGTCATAGATTTTAAGAGTAGGTGATTCGCGTAAATCATCTGTATTTTCTTTAAATGCAGCACCAATTAATACAATGCTGTCTATGTCTTGCTGATTTGCGATATTAAATAAATTTTCAGAAAACCAGTCCATTTGCAATTCGTTAGATTCAATTATTTTTGAAATAAGCGGTAATTTATTTTGACCATTATAAGAGTTTTCAACCTCTTTTACATCTTTAGGAAAACAAGATCCACCCCATCCAGGAGAGGGTCTAAAATAATTATTACCGATTCTGATATCTTTACCTATCGCATTAAGAACTTCTAAAGGGTTTCCACCGTTATCTTTAACTAACCTATATGTCTCATTAACAAATGACAGTCTCATTGCTAAGTACGTATTTGACAAATATTTTATCATTTGTGAACTTATTGGATCTGTGGAAATTAATTCACAATCAAAGTCTTTATACAAATTAAGACATTTTTGAATTACATCATTATCTTGCCCTCCTACAACCACTCTATCTGGATTAAAAAAATCATCGAGTGCGGAACCCTCTCTTAAAAATTCAGGATTAAATACTATTTTACTGAAGTCAATATCGATTTTGTTACAAATTTCCTCAACTAATTGACTTTTTACTGTTGACTTTATACAAATATTAAAATTATATTTTTCAAGTTCTTTTAATTTTTCTAATACACTTTTTATAAACTTAGTGTCAGTTTTTCCAGAATCTAAGTTTGTTGGTGTTTGAACACAAACAAAAACTAATTCTGTATCTTTATCTATACCTGATTCATATTCACTACAGTAATTAATGTTCTCAATTACTAATTTATCATTTATATACTTTTGTAAATCTGGTTCATAAAATGGAAGTTCAAAATTCTTTAGTTTTTCAATTAGAGAAGTGTTTAGGTCAATAATGGAGACTCTGTTGTTTAGTTTAGCAAAACCAATTCCTGTAATTAATCCCACATATCCAGCACCGATTATTGAGATATTCATCATATTTATAATACATAAATATAGTTTATAGATTTAAGTTAAAATTATTAATGAAACTTGTATGATATATTTTTTAGCACATTCAGATTGGATACTTTTTAATTCAAGAAAAGAAATAGCAACACATTTAAATGAACTGGATTATTCAGTTAATGCTATAACAACTGAAGAGGCATATAAGGAAGATTTAAAAAAGTACTTTAATAGCTTCTATAAGTGGAAAGTTGATAGAAATAAACTTGTTGACTTAAAAGGGATAATTAATCTTAGAAAAATTTTAAAACAGCTTACTGAAAACGATATATTACATGTTTTTACACTTAAATCTGGATTGTATGTCTTATTTGCCTCCCATTTTATGAAAAAAAAATATAGAGTTGTATTATCTATTACCGGTCTAGGATATTTATTTTCAAAAAATAACGGCAGCAAAGTCTTAAGGAATATTTTGAGATTTTATATGAAATATTTTTTTAATAGAAATATTGATGTACTAATTTTCCAAAATCACAAAGATGAAAAAGTATTTAAAAACTATTTAAATTATAAAAATCAAACATTTCTAATTAAAGGTAGCGGTTTAAACTTACCAAGTTTTTCTTTAAAGAGTTACGAAGATAGTAGGGATAAAGAAATAAAAATTATTATGTGTTGTAGATTACTAAAAGATAAAGGGATTGATGAATATTTCAAATTAACGCAATTGTTTGATAATAATAAATACAAATTCTATTTAGCTGGCAATGTAGATCCAGGAAACCCTTCGTCATATTCTCAAAGGGATATAGTAAATCTTACAAAGAAATTTAATATCGAATATTTAGGATGGATAAATACAACAAAAGAACTTAAAAATTTTGATATTTCTGTTTGCATGTCCTATCACGAAGGTCTGCCAAGAATAGTTTTAGAGTCTCTCTATATTGGTTTATATACTATATCTAATAATTTACCTGGATTGAGAAATATATTTGATGAATATGACAATGGAATATTGATAAGCGAAAACAATTTATTAGAGTTTCGTAATGCAATTACAAATTTTGTAGAGATAGAAAATATCACAAACAAAATACAGTATTCACGACAAAAAGTAACAGCTAATTTTTCAACTGAAACAATTGTTGAAGAATTTATAAAAGTATATAAAATATTATGAAAGAATTTCAACTTTCCATCTTTGTAGTATTCTTTATTGGTCTATTCATTTCACTGGTATTAAACAAATTGTCACTAAGTTTTAAGGGGTATTTTAAACAAGGTAATAGAGAGGATGAAATCAGATTATCAAATGTAAAAATACCAACGTTTGGTGGAATATCTATGTCTTTAGCTTTTTTGATATCGATAAGACTTCTTGGGAAAGTTGATTCTGAAATTATTCAGATTGCTATCTATGCAGTTTTTATCACCTTAATAGGTTTCCTTGATGATAGATATAATTTAAATTGGAAACTAAAACTGTCTTTACAATTTTTTGCTGTAAGTACACCTATTTATTTACTTAACATATATCTAAATATTGAAATGCTGATAGGTGTAAATTTTAGTAATAATTTGAATATTTTAATCACTATTATTTGGATAATACTTTTAGTTAATTCTTTAAATTTTTTAGACAATATGGATGGTTTAGCTGCAACTACTGCAACGATGATAGCGTTCAGTCTTGCGATTCTAAGTTACATTACAAATCAATACAAATTGACAGATATTTCCGTCGTTTTAATAGCATCAATGCTGGGGTTTTTAATTTATAATTTGCCAGATGCAAGGCTCTATATGGGTGATTCTGGGAGTCTTTTTATAGGCTATTGCCTTGGTTTTATAAGTGTGTTATTTTCTTGGAATAACAGTATTGAAAGTTCTTGGATTTTTCAAATTCAGCCAGTAATTTTGTTTTTTACAATACCCCTTATTGATTTCACGACTGTGATAATTTCTAGAATTAAACAGGGTAAATCACCAATGACTGGCGGTACTGATCATATTTCGCATAGGTTATTAAAAAAAGGGTACTCAAATAATCAAGTATTAATAATTTTTATATTCATGTCAATAATTGTACTAGTAGTAACTATGGGGATTCTTTATCTTAACCAAACATTGTCTTTTTTATTCTTGATTCTGTATGCGTTCTTGGTATTTGCAGCTTTGTTCTATTTCCTTAGATTAGAAATTCTAAATTAGGCTTTCGTATTTTTCTACCGCCTCCGGAGTTCCAGCATCTATCCACCATCCATTGATAATTTGATAGCTTAAATTATCAATATTTAAATATCTAGTAAGCAAACTCGTAATTTCATACTCTCCTCTAGAGGATGGTTCAATAGATTTAATATATTCAAAGCAATTCCCATCTAGAAAATAAAAGCCTACTGCAATCAAATTTGATTTAGGTAATTTTGGTTTTTCTTCAAATGATAATATATTATTGTTAGCTAGCTCAACTACACCAAATTCCTGAGGGTTCTCAACTTCCATCAAAAATACAGTAGGTTTTTCTGATTCATAATTTGTATCTAAAATTGGATTAAATTCAAAAAAATTATCACCTAGTATATAAAAAACTTTTGAGTTTTTTTCTACCTTTTCGTTTGCCTGAAGTAGTGCATGGGCAACCCCTAGTTGCTCATCTTGAATTACATATTCAATATTTTGATTTGGAAAATTTTTACATACTTCGTTTTTAATTAAATCATCAAAATTTGGATTAGTAATAATTATGAAATTATCAAGACCCCAGGAAATAAGCTGCTTTAATTGGTGGGTTATCATAGCTTCTCCATTAATTTGTAAAAGCATTTTAGTAGCATCATTTTTTCTGAAATTTAGTAATCGCTTTCCTAAACCGCCTGCAGCAATAACTGTGTAAATTTTTGTCATAATTTATCTTTTTATATCTTTTAATTAACTCCTATGATTATAGTTGTTGTTTGGAAATGAAAAATAGAAATATATTATTGGGTATTGTTATTATTGCTATTTCTGTTGGTGGTGTATTAATCTACAATCTAATTCCACAATTTGAAACTACTGAATTTGATCAAGAATCAATTATCCAAATAAGTGAAGGTGCTACGACAACTATTAGTTCATCAGATACTTCACCAAGTACAACTACTACAGATGTTTTTGATGAAGAACTAATTGATATTCAACCTTCAAAAATTCAAACTATACTTGCAAATAATTCTACAAATGACATATCTGAATATTTTGAAACCTATCTATTAGTAGGTTCCGATAAAAGAAGTAAAGATAGTTCACTTTCAAGAGGATTTGTGCCAGGTCAGAGAGCAGATGTTATTATCCTTGCCCTAATCAGCAAGGATGATGAATCAGTCTCATTAGTCTCACTTCCAAGAGATTTACTCATAAAAAACCCTTGTACAGACGAGATACAAAGAATTAATTCAACTTTTCAAAAAAATGATTGTGGTAATGCAGCTGAAAATTTGTCTGCAACTATTTTAAATGTTACTGGTTTACTTGTAGATAATTTTGCATTGTTTACTTTCGAAGGTTTTGAAAAGATTATTGATGCATTAAATGGAGTAGAGATATGTCTACAAAAAGCACAGAGAGAGGGTTACTCATTTGAGCTTAATGCAGGATGTCAGATAGCTAAAGGTAGTGTTGCTTTGAATTGGGTTGTCTCAAGAAACACTGAAATAATGGTTGGCGAAAAAATACTAGATGAAAATGGAAATGATGCTTCAATTTGGGAACCAATGGCTGGAATAAGTGATTTGTATAGAGTAAAAAAACAACAAGAAATAGTAATTTCTTTACTAAACAGATTGAATGAGTTTAATTCATACACCGACTTATATAATCTAATTAAAGCTTTAGAACTAACCTTCACAATTGATGAAAACTTAACAATTCCTAATGCTACTCAATTATTGTGGGGGTATAGAAATTTTAATTTTGCTGAAGTGACAAAACTTACAGTTCCAACTCAACCTTATAGAACTCAAGATGGCAAGGAAGTTCTAGTATTAACAGAAAATTTCTATAATTTTATAATTTCTCAAGATCTTCTTGATTAATTTTTGAATCTTTTAATCCAAGTAAAAGTGTAAATAATATCATTGCATCAGGAGAGTAAATCAAATCATTTGTAATATTGTGAATTAAAAAATAAAGTAGGCAAATATTTAAAATTATTAAAGAATCATTTTTTTTATAATTAAATTTTTTAAATACTAGATAAATAAGTGGTGTAAAAAAAATTAATCCCTTTAATAACCCATATTCAACAAAAAAAGTTAGATACCCATTATGAGCAGTTGTAAGTTGGCTTAAAAAAGCACTACTAACTATAGGTGCTTGATCATTATCAAGCTTCCCATTTTTTTGAACTAAAACACCTGACCTTAGACTCATGTCCCCTACTTGATTCACATATTCACCATCTGAATTTGTCCAACTTAAAAATAGTCTTCCATCATCAATATCTACTTTCCAAGACTGAACATCATCAGTAAACGCAGAGGTATTTGAAATTAGTGTTTGAGTTTCCCAAGGAATTTCAGGTAATGAAACTTCCAAAATAATTTCAAAATCTTCATTAAAATTAAATTCGTTATCTATAGCTAGCCAGTATTTATTTGGTCTAAGTAGTTGAATGCCATTATCATCAAAAATAACATTTCCCTTATATTTTCTTAAAGAATTTACTTCATAAAGAGAATATTCATTATTTAGTCCATTTTTTTCGAAATTAATTTTTTTAATCTTATCATCATTTATTATTTCAAGAGATTTTACACTTCCATCTAGCCAAGTATTACCAAAAGATTGTCCATCAACAAATCCTCCTATTTCGATAACACCATCATTTTTATTGAATTCAATAATTTCACCTGTATAGTGTGGAAAACCTACCAAATCCCAACTGACTCCATCTCCAGATGTATAAAAGCTAATTTTTGACCTAGGTAATAAATAATCATATTTGTCATATGCTATTTTTATAAAACCCTTTATATTTCTAAATTCACACTCATTACAAATCTTGTAAAGATTTTCTTCTGGTAATACAGTATTTCTTATAAATAAAGATTCAGTAATTACAGCTAATTCGCCAATTGCTAATGGTCTGTCTTTACATGAGTAAACCTTATTAACCTCGCATTCAACAAATATATTATTCGAGTACAAATAACTAAAATATGAATTATGCAAACTTTCTTTATCTATATCCTCGAAACTAAATATCTGAAAATCTGAAGATAAAATTCTTAATTCGTATGCTATACAAGCAAATTCGCCTCTAGTAACTAAATTTTGATCATTATTAGCTCTACAATTATTAAGAACAGTTTCGAGTTTTATATTATTACTAATATCAA
This sequence comes from Acidimicrobiaceae bacterium, assembly GCA_028344675.1. GTDB lineage: Bacteria > Actinomycetota > Acidimicrobiia > Actinomarinales > Actinomarinaceae > Actinomarina. The sequence continues at coordinate 38,825 of JAOMBT010000004.1, forward strand.
AAATTTGAAGAAAATTTAATACTGTGTCAGCGTCAACTCTAAAATATTGACATGTGTCTCTGTCATCAGAACATGGTTTTGTAATGAAATACTGCTGTAAGATTTCAAAACCACCACCAGATGTTCCAATAAAAAAGTCTATATCAGTATCTCTATATTCTTCAGGGGTTATCCCCAACTCAACTTTATTTAATTTAATATTTAAGTTCTCTTCAAGTATTTCTGGATTAATCGATAATAAATAAGGCTCATAGATTTTATTTATATACTCCCCACCACCAACACCATCGAATACTTCTATATTTGAAATAGCAATATTAGCAAGTAAAGATCGGTCATTTTCTTTTAATATATAACTTGACGGACCAAAATACAATAAGCTCATAACAATTGCAGCTAACCCAGATACATAAAAAATTTGAATTTTTGTAGAATTAATTTTTAAAAATATGAATACGATTGATACAAATATAAATGCTAAGTAACTACCTCTTGAAAAAGTTAATAAAAATAAAAATAAATTTATAAAAGCAAAAGAAAAATAATACTTTTTATCAGTAGTTTTATAAGTGTAAAAAAACAAAATAGATAACAGTCCAAAAATTGTTCCAGCAACATTGGGGCCAGAACCTTGAAATCCAGAAAGCCTTCCAGATAAAAATATATTTGTAGTATCAGAATAATTTGTAATCCATCCTATAGAATTTCCTAAAAAAGATTGTTGGGTTAAGAATGCTGCAATGCTAAAAATACTTACAATGATTAAAGAATCAAAAATTACCGATATTTCACTATCACTTAATTTATTAAGGACTTTTTTGAATAAAAAGCCAAGTGTTACGTAAAGTACAAACCTAAGAGTTGTTGTGTTGAATCCATCAAAAATAAAAAATAAAATTAAACAAAAAATTGTAAATATCCATGCAAAATCTTCTTTTTTCTTTATCTCGAAATTTTTAAATGATAGAAATAATAGATAAATAAATAACAAAATTATTGGAATATCTGAAAATTCTAAAATTGCAATTTTTCCAATACTAGGGGGAATTATTAGAGAAAGACTAAGTAGGCTTCCAATCAATCTTAAGCTTGTATTTTTATACATTTGTTTTTCTAAGCAAGTGGGCCTGGCAGGACTCGAACCTACGACCGACGGATTATGAGTCCGTTGCTCTAACCAACTGAGCTACAGGCCCTAACTATTAAGAAATTATTGACTGAACTTTAAGAGCCATACTCATATCACCGGCAACTTTTAATTTGCCTGTCATAAAAGCAGCTTGTGGACTAGAAGAACCTTCTATAATTCCATTCATGGTTTCACTGTCAGTTGTAATTGTGCATGTAGCTTCATTATCATCAGATGTAATTTCGCCACTTACGCCATCGATAAATACAATGTTATCGTCTGCAACAAACTTTACTGAGCCTCCAAGAACACTAAGATCTTTACCTTGAGCTTTTTCTTTTACTATTGCTAAATAATCCATATTCCTCCATTCAATTCAATTATAGTGACATTTTAAATGTAAAGCTCCGAGGGTGGGACTTGAACCCACAACCAACGGATTAACAGTCCGCTGCTCTGCCAATTGAGCTACCTCGGATAGCAAATTAATAATACTAGGAATTAAAGGGTACTCTGATAAATTTCTATTTTCTTTTTAATATCTTCAACAGATTGTAAAAGGGAAAAATCCTTATTTTGAGATGATTCAAACTCATCGATAAGTTTATCAATTTTTAAGTTTGCAAAATGCAAGTAAAGACGCGATATTGATTCAGAATATTGCTCCGGAGTATAAGAAATATTTGTATATTGATTATCTTTATCACCATTTTTTTTTAAATCATTTATAATTTTTGAAAATTCATCACTCATATTCAGAATTTCTGAAACTTGTTCATCAAGATAAAATTTATTTCTCAGAATATCAGCAGTAACAATGTCTTGAAATATTAAATGAGCACTAATACTTTTTGATGCTGGGGATGAGTCATATTTTTTTGTTTCATTTTTACTCTGAAAATTAAGTTCTTTTTTTAAGATATCTTTAGGTGTATTAATTTTCTTAGAAAGTAAATCTAACGATACGTCAAGCTCCAGTGGGCTAAGGTGTTTTGATAATTTTTGAAAATAATCAAAGATACGCTGTTTATCTTTATCTTTTTCGAGAAATTTATCTAATAAAAACTCAACTAAATCAAAATTATCTTTCAACACATCTTTAAAAGATTCAGGATTATTTTCAAATAGTTCAGATAAATCTTTATATTGAACTGGTAGATTTAAACAATGAATTTCTAACTTGCTACCTACTTGATTTCTTAATTCAACGACTCTTTCAGTAGCAACTAAACCTGCTTCATCATTATCAAAACATAATAGTATTTTTTTTGTATACCTTGATAAGACTTCTAATTGTTGAGTAGTTAATGCAGTACCCGATGGAGAAACAACATTTGAATACCCTAGTTTGTTTAATGCAAGAACATCAAAATACCCTTCAACTAGAAAAACGTAACCTTTTTTTTTAATTGAAGAAATAAAGTCTTTCGTAAAATATAAGTTTTTATTTTTTTTATACAACAATGACTCAGATGAATTTAAATATTTTGGTCCAAAGTCATCTAATGCTCTGCCTCCAAAGGCAACTATCTCTGTTCTAATATTTAGGATTGGAAATAAGATTCTATTTTTAAATAAAAAATTATCATTACTGCTCATAAATCCTAAACGTTTTAAATCTTGATTATTTATTTCATTATTTTTGCAGTATTTTTTAAACTTCTCTAAGTCTGAATCTATAAAAGATACTCCATATTTTTTAATATCTGAAATATCAAATCCCCTTGACTTTAGATAATCTATTGCTTTTTTAGATGCTTTTGATTCCATAGTTTCAATAAAATATTCGCTAATAATATTCATCTTGGACTGATATTTTTTAAAGTCCTCATTTTGTCCAGCGTCTGTGTAGGAAAGTTTAAAACCGTAATTATCAGCTACAAATTCTACCGCATCCTGAAATTCTATATTATTTATTTCCTGTACATATTTAAAAACATCACCACCCTCTTTACATCCAAAACAATGAAAGAGGTTTTCTACATCAGTAAAACTCATACTTGCAGTTTTTTCACCATGAAATGGACATAGAGCCATTCCCTTTGATCCTCTTAACTTTCCTGTTGTTGTAGAAAGAATAAAGTCACTAATTTTTGTTCTCTTCTTTAAATCTTCAATAGAATTTCTAGCTATACCCATTAGATATTCTCAAAATAATCATGAAGGTTACTAATTTCAACTCTTTCTTGGTTCGTTGTATCGCGATTTCTAACAGTTACAGATTTGTCATTTATTGTCTCAAAATCAATTGTTATACAGTAAGGAGTCCCAATCTCATCTTGTCGTCTGTATCTTTTTCCAATTGATTGAGTAGTATCGATTTCAGTTCTAAAATTTTTTTGTAAATTATTCTTTATATCTTCCGAAATAGAAATCAAATTATCTTTTTTGCTAAGTGGAAGAATTCCAATTTGAATTGGGGCAATATCAAAGTTAAATCTAAATAATGTTCTTGTAGTTTCGTTTACAGTATCTTCATCATAACTTGAGCATAAAATAGCAAATAAGGTTCGAGTCAATCCCCCAGCTGGTTCAATTACAATCGGTTTAATTTTTTTATTAGACACTGAGTCAAAGTATGTGAGATCTTTACCGCTTTCTCTCTCATGAGATGTTAAATCAAAATTTCCTCTATTAGCAACGCCTTCTAATTCTCCCCAACCCCAAGGGTACAAAAACTCAATATCTGAGGTTTTAGAAGCATAATGAGCTAACTCAACTTCTTCATGATTACGTATTCTTAACTTCTCTTCTGAGATTCCCAATGATTTATACCAATCTAATCTTTTATTCAGCCAAAAATTAAACCAATCTTCTTGCTCTTCTTCTTTACAGAAAAACTCAATCTCCATTTGCTCAAACTCTCTTGTCCTAAAAATAAATTGCCCCGGTGTAATTTCATTTCTAAATGACTTACCGATATTAGCAATACCAAATGGAAGCTTTGCTCTCATTGTCCTTAAAACATTTTCAAAATTTACGAATATACCTTGGGCGGTTTCTGGTCTTAAATAAACGGCTGAGTTATCATTTTGAACTGGCCCAATGTTTGTCTCAAACATAAGATTAAATTGACGTGGCTCTGTTAAGTCTTCTTTCTTTAAATCATCTGGTACTTGATCAGCTCTAAATCTTTCGCCAGTTGGCTTATAGTCAACCATGGGATCTGAAAATTCAGCTAAGTGACCAGATGCCTTCCATACCTCAGAACTTTGTATTATTGCTGTATCTACTGGGTAAATTGATAAATTGTTATCATTATTTATATCTTTCCACCAACTAGCTGCTAAATTGTTTTTTAAACTAACACCAAGAGGCCCATAGTCATACGAACTTCTCAATCCTCCATAAATTGATGAAGCATTGAAAACAAAACCTCTTGATTGAGCAACTTTTACAATCTTTTCAAACAAATCTTTATTAGTTTTTTCCATATGTTCTATTCCTTGATTTAAATTCTAGTAATACATTATCTAATATGTCTTGATTTACATCAGGCCACAGATCATCAATAAAAATTAATTCTGTATAGGCAAGTTGATACAGTAAAAAATTACTTATCCTTTTTTCTCCTGCAGTCCGAAGAAGCAGGTCTGGGTAAGGAATCTCAGGGTATTGAAAATAGCTATAAAAACTTCTCTGTACGTCCTTGATAGACAACTCTTTTTCTAAATTATTGTTATGAAGATTTACTGCAGCACTATGAATTTCATTATGAGAGCCGTAATTAAAAGCAAACACTAGATTCAAATTACTATTTTGAAATGTAATTTCTTCTGTTTCTTTCATTAATATTTTATTTTCGTTTGGAATTTTAGAATCACCAAGATCTCCAAGAAATCTAAACTTTACACCTTTCTGATTAAATTCGTCTCTTCTTCGAATAAGAAGATCTCGATTGAAAAACATAAGATAATCAACTTCATCAGATGATCGAAGCCAATTCTCAGTTGAAAAAGCATAAACTGTAAGCCATTTTATTTTATTAGAGATAGCCCAATCAATAGTTCTTGAAAGTGAATGCTCACCTGCTGCATGACCAGAGGTTCTTGGAAGATCCTTATTTAAGGCCCATCTTCCATTTCCGTCCATAATTATTGCTAGGTGGTTAAGAGGTATATCTTTTTTATTCATTCCAAACCTTTTTAAGTATTTTATCCTCAATTTTACTTAATTGTTTTTGTTCATTATGAGAATACCCAATCAAGTGTAACAATCCATGAAGTAAAACAAGCTGATACTCTTCTACTAGTTTTTTATTATATCTGACAGCATTTTCTTTTATTAACTTTCTATTGAGAAATAAATCACCAAGAACTTCACTATTGTTTTGGTTAAGTATTTCTATTTCACTTAAATTGCTATACAAAGGAATTGTTAAAACATCTGTTGGATAATTTTTTTTGAAAATTTTAAAATTTATTTTTTTTGAAGTTTCTTCTGAAACAGAGTGAATAAATAAAGTAAACTTATCTGAGATTTTAAAATCTTTTTCGAATTCATTTTTTACACTATTGAAAGCATCTTTTTCCAAATTATAGAAATATCCACTGTAATTGAATTTCAAAATAAATTATTCTTCTTCAGTAATTTCAGGATAAAGAACTCTTTGGTGATACAAGCCCTCAAGACTTTTCTGAAAGGATTCTTTAATGATACTAAGCTCTTTAAATGTAATTGGCGCATTACTTAACTGATCATCTGTGATTTTTTCGTTAAATATTTCTTCTATTACATTTTTTATTTTTTCTTCGTCAGCATCTTCAACCATAAAGATAGCTCGACATGCAGCTTCAAGGGAGTCAGCTAACATTAAAATTGCAGATTCTTTAGATGTTGGTTTTTGTCCCAAATGTCTGAAATCCTCTTTTGATATATTACTATTCTCTAATTTTCCTTTTTCATAAAAATATCTGATAACCCCATCACCGTGATGTTCAATTATTCCCATGTATACTATTTCTGGAATTTTAAATTTTTTTGCAAGCTTAACTCCGTCAGTAACATGGCTTTTAATAATATGTGCAGATTCAGAAGGAGTTAAAGTCTCGTGTGGATTTGAATAACCAATTTGGTTTTCTACAAACATTGTTGGGTTCTCTGTCTTTCCTAAGTCATGGTAATAAGCCATTGCTCTTGCTAATTGGCTATTTGCTCCGATTTGATTTGCAGCTCTATCAGCTAAAGTACCAACGACTAAAGAGTGATTAAATGTTCCTAATGCATTTTCTTCTAAATATCTTAAAGCTGGATGATTTCTATCTGCTAATTCAGATAATTTCAAATTTGAAGTTAATCTAAAACCACTTTCAATATATGAAGTAAGTGAAAAAGCAGCTAAGTTTGCAATTAAAGCACTTAGGAATGAAAATATAATTATCTGAGTAATATTCCCATCATCTCTTAAGAAAAAATAAACACCGAAAGCTAGCAGAGGTTGAGTCAAGGATATATATATTATTCTCTCTCTTAATAAAGCCCTGTCTGTATCTTCGGAAAGAAATATAGCCGGAATAATCGTGCCTAGTGCTCCTAGTGCAACAAGTCCAATATTTCCCCCTCCAGCAAGAGCTAGAAGAGAACTAGATAGAGACAGTATTAAAGTAGCTCTTAAATTTAGGAGTGTAACTGAAATAATTCCAACAAATGAAATAGGGAGTGCATATTGAATAAAATCAAGATCAGATTGTTGAGAAAAATAGGATACCCCTCTTAAGAAAAGTGAAGAAACAAGAATTAGAAATAACATCAACAATAATTCATTATCATTTTTCCAAATTGAGTCCCTAAGTCTCCACAAGAGAACATAAAGAATTAAAAAAACTGAAAATATTATAGGAATTGCTGCAGTCTGGACTGTTCTTGATTCGCCAGATAAATAACCAAACTCATCAAGTGCTTTATATTTAACTTCATTTATCACTTGGCCTTCAGCAACGACGATCTCATCTTTGAAAAATTGAATATTTATAGCTTCAATGTTATCAGCAGCTTTAATCTTTTGTTCATTCCATAGATCTTGTTCAAGTTTTTGATTTGCGACTAGGTTCTCAGCAATAATCTCACCTACCATAGACCTGACACGAGCTTCTGGAATGATTACATATAGTTCACTTGGGAGATTTAGATTTGGAGGAGTCTGAACAATAGTTTGTCTTATCTGATTCAAGTTTTCATTATTTATACCATTAGATAGCAATCTGTTAGCTTGATTTTTTGATTCAAATTCGATTTGAGTCAAAAAATTTGATGAATTTTTTTTGTCAATATTTGAAATTTCGACCAACACCTCAATAGCAGATGTTGAAATAGTAGAAAACAATAATGATGATTGTATTTTTGAAATTTGTTCAACTTTACTTAATTCAATTACTGTTACAGTTGAACTTGGCTCTTCAGGGTTTGTTTCATTATCAGTAACAAGAACTTCCTCAGTACGAGACTTTATAACAGTTAAGAACATTTCAGTCACTCCATCTATAACTTGTACATTAATATTTGTATCAATTGAATACACTGGTGATACGTTTTCAATTGCTATTTTTTTAAGGTTTTCAGTTTCATTTTCATCAATAATGGATAGAAATCTAGGAGCAGAAAAAGTTGCAGGCGATGTATCTCCAATCTCTATTTTAATAATTTGGTTTTCAGGAAATAATGAAAAAGAAATAAACCAAACTGCAGTAGAAAATAACAAAATATAAAATATCTTTCTAAAATGTGTTAAATAAATATTCATTATTTATCCGGAAATACTTCTAAAATTTTTGAAACAATCTTATTCCTAACAATATCAGTATTTTGAAATTCTACGACAGAAATTTCATCAATATTTGATATACTCTTCCTAGTTTTTTTAAGACCAGAAAAATCTTTATTTACTAGGTCAATTTGAGACTCATCACCTGTTATTATCATTTTTGAATTTTCACCTAATCGAGTTAAAAACATTTTTATTTGACTAACTTTTGCATTTTGAGCTTCATCTAATATTATGCATGCATCATTTAAAGTTCTCCCTCTCATATATGCAAGAGGTACGATTTCTATATTCCTTTTTTCAATCAAATATTGCAATGTTTCATTTCCAAAAAAATATTCTAATGAATCAAAAAGTGGAACTAAATATGGATCTATTTTTTGTGACAAATCTCCCGGCAAATATCCTAATCTCTCCCCTGCCTCAACTGCTGGTCTTGTAAGTACAATTTTTTTTATTTTTTCATTAGAATACATTTTTACTGCACTTGCTACAGCTAGAAAAGTTTTACCTGTACCAGCTGGACCAATACCAAATGTGATTGTTGAGTTCTCAATTGTCTCTAAATATTTAAGTTGATTCACATTTTTAACTTTTATACTTTTATTATTATAAATTAATACATTACTACTTTTGTTAGACACAGGTTCTTGTTGATTTTTTATTGTTGATATGAATTCTAAATCTTCAATTTCAATTACATCCCCTCTTTGTGCGATTGTTAGCATCTCATCTAAAATTTGCAAAATTGCTGATGTCGTTTTGTCATCCCCTGATATGTAGACCACATTTCCCTTTAGATTGATTTTTGCTTTTTTAAAGTTTGTCTTTAGAAATTTTAAATTCTTATCATTTACACCAAATATATTTACAAGTTCTTGGTCAAGCGGAATTATTTTCTCAATATTCATTAAATATCTTTTAATTTCTGTCCGCCAATTAAATGTAAATGGATATGAAAAACTGTCTGCATTGCATCATCATTTGTATTAAATAACAACCTGTAGCCTGTATTGTCAATACCTAATTCATAAGCTAACTGTTTAGCGACCATAATCATTTTTCCAACTAGATCTACATCTGAGTCATTTAAATTATTGATTGTTGCAATTTTCTTTTTAGGTATCACTAAAATATGTACTCTTGCAACGGGGTTGATGTCATTAATAGCAAAAATATCATTGTCTTCATAAATAACTTCAGACTCAATCTCGCCAGATAAAATTAATTCAAAAACTGATTTACTATTCATTTAACCTACATTGTCAATGTTAATGCAGTTATAGCTGCTGTTTCACTTCTTAAGTTAAAATCTGTAATCTTAAATTTAAACTTAAAATTTTTAAGCTCATCTTTTGACCAACCACCTTCAGGACCTATTGCAAAATTAGTAATTTTTTTGTTGTTATCAATGATTTTCTGACCTGAAATATCAAAACATGTATCAAAAATTTCAAAATCTAAAAATTTAGGATAAATTATATTTGGATAAAATGGTGATCCTGATTGTTCAAGTGCAGAAATTACCCATGAGTCAATTTTTTTGATGTTAATTTTAGTTTTTTGTGTGTTGCGAGTTTCTCCTATATGAAGTTCTGAAACATTTAGTTCAACTAATTTTTCAATTAAGTACCTAAATCTGTTCTTATCTTGTAAAAAGGGAGCGAAAATTTTGATATCATTTGTTTTTTGAAATTTCTTTATTTTTTCTATGACAACATAGTTTTTTTTCAATTTTCCATACATTATATGACCTTTGCCATTTGATATATTAATGCCACTATTTTCCCTTATCCTTAGAACATTTTTAATATGATGAAACTTTGGTTCAGAAAGTTGAATTTCACTTTTTTTTAATTCAACTTCAGGGGCGTAAACAGTTGGTGTAAACATTACTGTTTCAAGAAATCTCTGAAGGCTTCCTTAGGAACATTTACTTTTCCTATTTGTCTCATTTTTTTCTTACCTTCTTTTTGCTTTTCTAAAAGTTTTCTCTTTCTAGTAACATCTCCACCATATAATTTAGCGGTAACATCTTTTCGTAATGCTTTTATGGTTTCACGAGCTATGATTCGAGAACCGACTGCTGCTTGAATAGGAATATCAAATTGTTGTCTTGGAATCAACTCTGATAATTTTTTAACCCTATTTCTACCAATATACTCTGCATTCTCCTTTGCTAAAATTGAACTAAATGAATCAATAATCTGACCATTGACCAAAATATCTAATTTTGCAAGATTTCCATCTTCAAAATTTAAAATTTCATAATCTAATGATGCAAAGCCTTGAGAAATAGATTTTAAATTGTCATAAAACCCAGTTACTAATTCCAATAAAGGAAGTTTATATTTAATTTTAACCATAGTTGTACTTAAATAATTAATGTCTTCTTGTATTGCTCTTTTCTCGCTTAAAAGCTGCATAATTGGCCCTAAATACTCCTTAGGAAAGAGTAAATTTATTTCGCAATACTTCTCTTTAATTTTTTTTATATCTGTATATTTTTCAATTTCGCTTGGGTTTCTTATAATTATTTCTTCATCATTATTTCTTATTAACATAAATTCAACTGACGGTGGAGTCACAATTAACGACAAATCAAATTCTCTTTCTAATCTTTCAATAACTATCTCAAGGTGAAGTAAGCCTAGAAAACCACATCTAAAACCAAAACCAAAAGCAGAAGAAGTCTCTGGCTCATAAAAAAAACTTGCATCATTAAGTACATACTTATCTAAAGAATCTCTCAATTTTGAATAATCATCAGAATCAGATGGAAAAACACTTGAAAAAACAGTTGGTTGTGGTTCTTTATATCCTGAAACTGCAATTGGCATGTCCTCTTCATCGGAGACTAATGTATCACCTACTCTTATTTGTGAAAGGTCTTTTGCTCCGGTAATAATATATCCTACTTCGCCTGTATTAAGAGATTTAGTAGGTAAGAAATCTAAATCAAAATAACCGATTTCTGATGGTTCAAATGAATAATTTGAGTTAACTAGTTTTAATTTCTGGCCTGAATGTATCTCCTCACCAAAAATTCTTACAGATGCAACAACTCCTCTATAGGAATCAAAGAAAGAGTCAAAAATTAAGGCATTAATTCCATCTGATTTCTTTTCTGGTGGAGATATTAAGTTAGGAATTGCAAGTAACAAGTTCTCAACACCCTCTCCAGTTTTTGCTGATATTTGAAATATTTCATTTTCTTTAGACCCAATTAAATTAAATATTTGCTTTTTTGCATTTTCAATATCTGCATCAATTGAATCTATTTTATTTAAAACAGGAATTATTTCTAGCCCCGCCTCTATTGCGGCATATGAGTGCGCAAAAGTTTGTGCTTGAATACCCTGAGTGGCATCTACAAGTAAGATAGCTCCATCACAAGCAATTAGTGCTCTAGAAACTTCATATGAAAAATCAACGTGTCCAGGAGTATCAATTAGGTTTAGTGTTAGGTCGTTGAACTGGAGCCTGATTGGCTGTGACTTAATAGTTATGCCCTTTTCTCTTTCTAGATCCATATTGTCAAGAATTTGATCAACATGCTCACCTGGTTTAATTAAACCAGACATTTCGATAAGCCTATCAGCTAAAGTTGACTTACCATGGTCAACATGAGCAATTATTGAAATATTTCTTAGTTTTTTATTATGTAACATATTTATCAAGTTAATATCTTATATACTGAAAGGTTTTACATGGCAAATATTAATTCACAAAAGAAAAGAATCCGACAAGATTCCAAAAGAAATGTTAGAAACAAATCACTGAAAAGTGAATTAAAAACAACTTTGAAAATAGTAGAAAATGAAGAAGTAACTCCTGAAATTAAAAGTCAAGCTTTGAAATCATTAGATATTGCCTATTCAAAAGGTATTATTAACAAAAAATTTAGAGATAGAAATAAGTCAAAGATATCAAACTTGTAACTTTTGCTTAATAGCAATAATAAATCTTTTTGAATTTTCTTGGTTGTAAGAAGCCTTTAACATTTTTTCTTCTAATTTATAAACCAAATTAATTGCTTCATCAAGATTATTTGCACTAAGTTTTTTTAAAAGACCATCAGCTTTTTCATATTTATAATCTTTTTTTTCATTTAATATTTTAGATACCACATCAGCATTTACATTAAGTAATAACTTAAGTCTAAAAACCTCTTTAGTAAAAAAATTAAAGAAATTTCTAAAATTATTTTCTTTATTGGAAAAGTAAAATAACAAATCAGAGTCTAAATTTTTGTTTTTATTAAAAATGATATTTGATAAATCCCAAGGGTACTTTTCTTTTACTATAGCGGAATTATGAACAACAGTTAAATTTTCAATATTTTGAAATTTTTGAAGATTAGATTTTTTAATTTGAAAAATATATCTTAAAGAAAAATTATATTGATTATCTTGAAGATTTTTATAAGTAAAAAAACTATCGTACACAAACTTATATAAAGGATCTTCAAACAATGAACTTTGTTCATTTAAATTAAGACTATCTTTAGATATTTTTTTATATTGTAAATCTAAATTTAAATTCTCCAAATTATCAATGAGACTATCTGTAACAATTAAATAGGTCATTATCCAATAAAGTTTATAATTTTATCTTGAACAAAAATAATCTTTTTATAATTTTTTAAATCTAGTTTAAATTCTATTTCACAAATTTTTTCTGCTTCTTCTTTTGAAGTCCCTGTATTAACTATTTTGGTATGTCTCTTCTTTCCATTTATCTGAACAACTAATTCATAAGTTGGATCTGTTAAATTAGTTTCATCGAATATTGGCCATGATAACTCAGCTATATTTTGGCTTGTATACATATTGTTCAACTCAGATGCTATATGTGGCGCAAAAGGATAGAGAAGGCTACAAATATTAAATACAATATAGTCCTTTGTTCTTTTCGATATCGCTTGAGTTGAACTTAAATATTTTGTTAGTTCGATATTAATTTTCATTAAATCAGATACTGCGGTGTTGAATTCAAATTTATCAAGATGATTAGTAACACTAAATATTGCTTGATTTATTTTTCTAATAATCTCTGCATCTAATTCATTGTGCTTAACGATTTCAATAGATGACATTTTTTCAAAGTTATCCCATATTTTGTTTAAAAATCTTTTAGTACCCTCTATTCCTCCATCATTCCACTCTACTCCGTCACTTGGTGGTGCCATAAAAAGAATATACAACCTTAAAGCATCAGCACCATGAGTTGCAAAATAAGATTCTGGGTCAACTACGTTACCTTTTGACTTTGACATCTTAGAGCCACCAAAGTTTATCATTCCCTGACTAAATAAATTATGAAAGGGTTCGTTAACATCAACCATCCCAATATCTCTTAATGCTTTAATAAAAAATCTTGAATAAAGTAAATGCAAAATTGCATGCTCTACCCCTCCAATATATTGATTAATAGGTAACCATGAATTAATTATCTCTTTATTAAATGGCATATCATTATTTTTTGAATCGAGAAATCTTAGAAAATACCAAGATGAGTCAACAAATGTGTCCATAGTGTCTGTTTCTCTAAGGCACTGAATTCCGCATTTTGGACAAGAGGTATTAATAAATTCTTTACTATTTGCTAAAGGAGAATCTTCAGAATTTTTGTAATCATCAATTTCAGGTAAAAGAACCGGTAAATTATCGAAACTTTCTGGAACTAGACCACATGCACTACAGTTAATTACCGGAATTGGGCAACCCCAATACCTTTGACGGCTGATAAGCCAGTCCCTTAATCTAAATATTGTTTTCTCTTCTCCAATTCCTTTCTCTTTAAGATATTTTAATATTTCATCTGAGGCTTCATCATGAGAATTTAAATTGTTATATTCTTCAGAATTAATTAATACACCCCTTTCAGTAAAGGGTTCTTGATCAATATTTATAGAATGGCTTTCATCAATAATTACCTGCAAAATTGGAAGATTATAAACCTTTGCAAATTCATAGTCTCGCTCATCATGCCCAGGCACAGCCATAATTGCACCTGTACCATAATTTACTAATACATAATCTGCAATAAATAAAGATACTTTTTTTCCGTTTATAGGGTTTAAAACATACAGCCCAGTATCTATACCAGTCTTCTGCTTAGTGATAGACATTCTCTCAAATTCTGATTTTGCATTTGTTTTTTTTATATATTTTTTTATCTCCTCAGAACTAGGAGAAATTTTAATAATTTCATTAATAATATTGTGTTCAGGTGCCAAGACTGCAAAAGTCATACCAAATAGAGTATCAGGGCGGGTTGTAAATACTGGAAAATTTAAATCTGTATCTAAAATATTGAGATTAAATTCAGCTCCTTTGGACTTACCTATCCAATTCTCTTGCATGGATTTAACATTGGATGGCCAGTCTCCTATCTCATCTAACCCTTTAAGAAGCTCTTCGGAATATTCAGAAATTTTAAAAAACCATTGATTTAAGTTTTTTTGTTCAACAGTTGCATCACACCTTTCACAACCTCCTTCAATTACCTGCTCATTAGCTAGTACAGTTTTACAAGAAGTACACCAATTTACAGGAGCATCATCTTTATAAGCAAGGCCATTTTCAAAAAGTTTGATAAATAAGAATTGAGTCCACTTATAGTAATCCTTATCGTGAGCCGCAACCTCCTTTTCCCAATCGTATAGTGACCCTAATCTTTGTATTTGATCTCTCATATTACTAATTCGTTCTTCAGTAAATTTCTTTGGATGTATACCGGTCTTTATAGCTGCATTTTCTGCTGGAAGTCCAAAAGAGTCCCAACCCATTGGTGATAACACATTAAATCCGTTTTTTTGTTTATATCTAGTGATTACATCACCAATTGTATAGTTTCTGATATGTCCCATGTGTAAATCTCCTGATGGATATGGGTACATACATAAATTGTAAAAATTATCTCTAGTTTGCGAGACATCACAGTCAGCAAGACTAGTTTCTTGCCAAATTTTCTGCCATTTCGATTCAATGGATTTGTGTTCGTAATTCATAATTTAATTATTGTATACCTTGTTAATCTTGGAATACATCTGAATTATACTGTAAGAGTTTTTGATTGTCTCTGAAGCATTATTTTGAAGTTGTTTTACATTATTACTATCAATTTTTATAATATTAAAAATCTTGTCTCGAAAATCATTATTGTTTTTAAACAAAAACCCAGTTTCATCGTCTTTTATTATCTTATTCATTGGAGTTACATCTCTAGTTATACTTAAAACACCATGTGCCATAGCTTCTAATAAGACAAGTCCGAGTCCTTCCGAGTAAGAAGGAAATACAAAGAGATCTAATGAACTAAAAAAATCTTTTCTGTCTGAAACATACCCCAAAAAATTAACATTCCTTCCTTCTACAGACTGTTTTAATTTATTTACATAAGCTTCTTGACCTACTCCACCAACTAATAATCTAATATTTAAATCACTAGAGTTAATAAGGGGTTCGATTTCTTTATAGACTGAAAGTAAATCTTCTATTCCTTTATTTTGATTTAATTTTCCTAAAAATCCAATAGTAAATTCGTTTGATGACTTAATATTGTGGACTAATGGAATTTCAATTCCGTACTTAATAACTACTGGAGATATTTTAGGGTTAAGAGTTTCTAGCCACTCTTGGATACTTTCAGAAATAACAATTATCTGCTGTGATTGTTCCCAAATTTTTGTGAGAGAAGATATAAAGTAACTTCTTATCTTGTCTACTTGTTTATTACCTTGAAGATATGTTCCATATTTTCCATGAATAGTAATAATATGCTTAATATTATATTTTGAATATTTCTTGGCATAATGAGCTAATAAATTAGACCTAGGAGAGTGCGAATGAATAATATCAAATTCTCCATTATTAAATATTTTTATTGCCTCAATTAGCGAAAATGGATTGAAACCTTGAATTTTTTTAGGTCCTTTAAATCTTATTAAACCTATATCTAGTAAATTAAATTCTTCTTCTAGTGAAATAAAATTATCTAAATCGTTTCCAAGTAAAATAACAGATACCTTGTGACCTTCTTTAATTTGTATTTTAACCAAGCTTAATAAATGAGTTTCTGCTCCACCTCTAGATAAATCATTGATAACATGACAAATATTCATTTCTGGATGTATTCTCCCTAATTAATATATATAGTAATAGGTATCATCACCTATCAAACCTTGGCGAGATCCATGTTGATTTATAAGGAAACACAAAATCTTTTTTAAAATCTTGATATGAA
Organism: Acidimicrobiaceae bacterium; assembly: GCA_028344675.1. Classification (GTDB taxonomy): domain Bacteria; phylum Actinomycetota; class Acidimicrobiia; order Actinomarinales; family Actinomarinaceae; genus Actinomarina. Next base: position 54,964 of record JAOMBT010000004.1, read on the forward strand.
AGTGGTGTGAACTGAATAATTTGTGAGTTATTTTTTAAATTATTAGGTGTAGGTATAATCATTTTTTGCTGCATCAAAATTTTTTTGTATTTATATAAATCCCTAAGATTCAGAATATTTTTTGAAAAATATTTTTGTCTATTAAGACTTATAAAAAAAGTTAACTCTTCTTGAAGTTTGTTTGGAGCAAATTTGTGATCTTCATAAATTTTATTAGTAAATTCATCTTTATCAACCATCAATTGACAGTTGTAGGAGGTTATAGAAACTTTTCTTATATCTATTAAAACTACATCCATATCTTCATCAATTTTATTATCTTTTATAAAGTTAAACCTGTGATGACCATCTAGAATAAATAATTCATCTTTAATTTCAACTTTGTTATCATCTAAAATGAAATCGACTCCTAGAACTAGGTTTGAATTTTTAACAATATCATAAGTAATATTGCTATTCTCATTTGTTTCTTCATGGGGATATATATTATTTAATCGAAATACATTAAGTTTGGTTTTATAAGCTTCTAATGCGTTATTTTCAAATTCTATTTTTTCTACATTTCTAATTATCATTATTTGTAATTAACAAAACTATCCAGAAAAGAAATAAAATCTTCCATCATTAATAAATCGATACTGTTGTAATTACTTACCCTAATTCCACCAACACTTCTATGGCCATTAAGACCAATGTATCCATTCTTTACACAGCTATCTAAAAAAATTGGAGTTTGCTTTTCGTCTTTAAAATTAAATACAATATTAGACAAACTCCTATACTTTTCAGGAACATCAAGTGAGAACACGGATTCATTTTTATCTAAATATTTATAAAGTTTTTCAGCTTTATTTTTATTTACTCTTTCAATTTCTTTGACTCCGCCTTTATCCTCAATCCAATTTAAAACTTTTAACATCACAAATATTGAAAAAGTTGGAGGTGTGTTAAAACTTGAATTTTTATTAATATGGTTATGAGAATCTAAATAAGAAGTTAGGATATTATCTTCTAAGAAACCTTTCTTAATTACACATATTGTAACACCAGGAATACCAAGATTTTTTTGCGCTCCAGCAAAAACATAGGAGATATTATCCCACTCAAATTCGTAAGAACAAATATCTGAAGACATATCTATTATCAAATTTTTATTTTTAAATAAACCAAAATCTCTAACCTGCACACCCTCAATTGTTTCATTAGAAGTAAGATAAATATAATCTTCACGTTCTTGCTGTAAGCTCTTAAAAGTATTTTCAGAAAAGTTTTTTTCAAGAAAGTAGTGTGGAATTTTATCATCAAAATATTTTTGAAAGTCGTTGAAAGTTTTTCTACCCCATGTTCCTGATAGAAAAAATAATATATTTCCATTTAAACTTGGTTTATTTGAAGGAATAAAGGTATTTTGAAAAGTCGCACCGCCCTGAAGTAGGATTATGTCATATTCTTCTGGTAAATTAAGTAATTTAGCAATCTTTGATTTTACCTCATTGACTATTTCTTGAAAAGCTTCACTGCGATGAGAGAGTTCTAAAATTGAGTATCCTAAATTCTTATAATCTTTTATGTCATCACTAATTTGATTTATAACAATTTCTGGAATCTTAGATGGACCAGCAGAAAAATTTTTAATCTTCATTATCCACCATTGTAAACACAAGTCCAAGACACAAACCAAAAATAGGTAATAAATCCTCTATCGAAGAAAGTGATATTGTAAATACAAGCATTGATACATATAAAAAACGTTTGAAGTTGTCAAATAACAAATAAATCAGTAACAAAAGAATGGCTAATAGGTAGAGAAACCCTATTGAGAAAAAGTTAAATAAAAAATTATTTTGAATATTAATATTTTCATAAGTTAAGAAATACCTTCCAGTACCGAAAGAATTGGAAAGATATTTTATTTTTAAATATTCTGGAAGTGTTCTATTTGTTAAATACATTTCATCTTGTACATTCTTTGCAAGAAATTTAGTGTATTTTTGATTAGTTCCTTGAAATCCAAATCCTATATTATGTTTCATATATTCAATAGAGAATCTAAATATATCACTTCTTTCTTGATCATCAAAAATAATTTCATTAATGTCATAATCTATTTCAAGATTGTTATTACCTCCTTCAATACTTTCAGGGGAAGAATCTAGAGTGTCACTTGTTGAATTTGAAATCTGTGGACATTCAATATTTTTAGGGCTTATATCGCATTCTTTAATTGGAATAAAGAAAGATATAAGAAATAATGTAACAAAAAAAATTATTTTATAACTAACTTTGTAAGTAATAATTTGAATAAATGAAAATGCAATAACAAGAATAAGTGCATATTCACTTTTTGTTAGTCCAAAAGCCAAACCTGATAATATGTAGAAATAAATTGGTTGTACTTTTTTAAAATGTAAAGCAAGAAAAACTGGAAAAAGTAAAGATACTAAAAAAACTGGCTCCCTGAATGTTCCTACCATTCTGTGGCTACCAGAAATCCAAAAATTAACTTGAGCATCAAAACCTAAAATTCCTGTTCCTGGCCTATTTCTGGTGGGTTCAAAAAAATTAAATAATTGAGCTAAGAAGGTATATATGCAAATAGATAATAAGAGAACATAAATTTTTTCTAAAGCATTAATTATTTCATAATTAAATCTGGACTTAGAAGTCACATAGAAGATAAAAATAAATGATAGGAAACTAAAAACTCTTAATAAGGTATAAATTTCACCATCAATTAAATCACTAATAACTTGATACTTAAAAAAGGTTGGTAATAAAGCAACAAATACTCCTAATTTGATTAGAGATGGTATTTTCATATTTTCATAAAAATATAAAATAACAAAAAATAAAACTGTTAAGGAACCGCCAATCCAATTCAAAGGTATATTAAAAAGTTGATATGCATCTAGAAAACTTAGAAATATTGAAACAATTAATAAACTTTCAATTAATGTTTTAAATTTATATTTATTTTTTAACATCAATACAACTCTAACTAAAGAATCAACATATCGTTCATAATTTACTTTTGGAGTTTTTATGCCTTAAATAAGTAAATAGTTCGTACATTTTTTGTGTTATTGTTCCAAGTGTTAATGCAAGAGCAATGCCATTATATGAAAAAGTGTTTGCCAAAACAGCTGTTAAAATTATAAATACTGATAAATTTATTAATCTACCATAGGTATGTTTAATTATTAAATCATTAAGAAATAAATAATGTCTTGTCCAGAATGTTAAAAAATACGAAATGTAACCAACAAGCAATATCAACATTGGATAAAAAGAGTCAGCAAAATCTTCACCAACAATTAAATTAATTAGTAGGTTCCCAAAAATAAAGTAGAGGGTAAACAGCGTTATAGAAGCAGGTAGGATTATTCTTTTGACCAATGAGCTAAATTTGAAATTACTATCATTACTTATTTTATTAAGCATCCATGGTGAAAAAGCTACAATTAAATAATTTATTGGGTCAACTAGTTTTTTTGCAATTCTGTAAATTCCTGCTGCATAAAAGTTTGCAAAATATCCTATTACTACAATATCTAAATGAGCTGGAATTAATCCTACAGCTTGATCAGAACGAATTTGATAAAAACTTTTTTTTGATAATTGAAAATACTCAACAATTCCCATAGAATCTAAAATTTGTTCATTGTTTTTTGATAGTAGGTAAAGAACTAAAATCCCAACTATTAAAGCATGAATTGAAAGAGCAGTAAAGAAACTTTCTAAAGAAGATTCATAAATAACAAATGATACCACTAAGGAAAATCTTAAAATATTCGAAAACGCTTCGAGAGAAGAATAGGTTTTCATATCTCCCTGATGTGTGTAAATGCCCTTAAATACCTCTATTACATTTAAAAATATTCTAGAAAAAATATAAAAAACTAAATAACTAGGTAAGTTATATAAATTTAATAAATCAAAATTTTTAGATATTAATAATAAGACAATAATCAATACAGATGACAAAAGTCCTAAAAAGAATTCAAAAAGTATGGAAGTTTTTAAAAAATTTTTTTTTGTATTTTTAAAATTAATCAAAATTAAATCTGAGTTTCTTGAATTTAATACCCGAAAACAAATTGCAATTAAACCCAGGTAAACTCCAATAGTTCCATATAGTTCAGGGCCAAAAGCCTTAGCAACTATTCTTATTTGGATAATTGCAAGTACTGCAATGATTCCCTGTGAGAGAATGAGTTCTTTTGTTTCTAAAAAAAAAGTTTTCATACACCTATGTGGAGCTGAGGGGATTTGAACCCCTGACCTCTTGCATGCCATGCAAGCGCTCTGCCAGCTGAGCTACAGCCCCTTAAACTTAGGTTATCCATATTGATAAATTAATTCACAATCAAAATATAAATCTTCTAACATATAAAATTCTCGAGCATCCTCATTAAGTATGTGGATTAATATTTCTTTAACTTCAATTAACATCCATGTCGAGTCTTTACCCTCCACTCTCAGATTTCTAGTGTCAAATAAATCCATTAATTTCTTCACTACACCATTCATTTGGGCATTTGATGTTGCTGTCCCTATGATTACATTACTGTAAGGTATTGCGATATCACCTTTGAATACACTTAAATCAAGTAGTTTTTGAGAATGTAAGATGTCTAAAACAACATCTAATAAGAATGAATCAGTTAATTCTTGTTTCTGTATATTTGACACTTATAAATATATTACCATGTAAAAATTAAAGGCACTATTCTTATAAATGAGGAAGAATTGAAAAGAATAAAAAACTTAAAATCACTTTTAGAAACATTATTCAACAGTCGTCGTTTAAGAACAATCTTGATAGGCTTAGCCCTTGTTATTATTTTTTTTGGTTACATCTTTTATATAACTGAACCTACAGTAGAAAGTATTGGAGATGGTTTTTACTGGGCATTAGTAACAGTAACAACTGTTGGATATGGTGACATTACGCCCACTACACCTTCAGGAAAATTAATAGCAAGTTTCTTAATACTATTGGGACTGGGGTTAATTGCAACTATTACTGCTATTGTATCTGCTAAGTTTATTCAGAATTATGTAGACCACCATACTAATGATGATGTGTTAGATAAACTCGAGATTCTACAAAAAGATATCGAAGAATTAAAAAATAAAATTCAATAAAGATTTTTCTCTCTAATGTACTTTAAAATTTCTAAAGGTAAATCATTATTTTCTAAAATATTTTCTTGTAATTTTTTGCGCAAATCTGTAGAACTTAAATTCAGTTTTTGTCCTTCAATTAATTGGTAGTTAAATGGGAATTGTTGGTTTAACAGGTTCATGTTATCTTCACTTCTTAATGCAACTAAAAAATTAGTAAGATTAGATAAATCTTTATAATTTTTCCAAGTTCGAATTTTCATTGCAGTATCAGAACCAAGAATGAAAAATAAATTTTCTTTCGGAAGATTTAGCTTAGTTAATGTTTCATAAGTATAAGAAGGGGTATCCTCAGAATTTTCAATTTTACTAATCTCCAATTGTTCAGAATTTTTAATAAGAAGTTTTGTCATTTCATATCTATGTATAAATGAAGTGGTTTCTTTTTTTTGCCATGGATTTCCTGATGGAATAAATATTACTTTATCTAAATAAAATTGCTCAATAGATCTCTCCGCAATTTTTAAATGTGCATCATGAGGAGGGTCAAAAGTTCCTCCAAGTATCCCAATTTTCATTACTTAATAACCTTTTTAAAATTAATTTTTTCTGTAAATTCTTTAAGCTGTACAAAGGTTCTTACCTCACTGTAATACTCAATTATATTTTGAAAATCCATAAATCTACTATCCCCTGTATTCCAATACTGCTTTCGCTCTGGATTCATCCAATAAATATTATCAAAAGTTTTTGATAGTTTTTCTATAGTATCTTCAGATATAGACCTGTAGTTATTTCTTGCATCACCAATTACAAGTAAAGAATTACTAGAAGATTTTATAATTTTTTTATCCGTCAAAAGTTCTTCAAAAGAACGTTGATAATCAGAGTGACCGTCAGCTTTTACATAACTATTCCAATTGCTTAAAATATTCTTAATATTATTAATTTTCATTTTTTGCAAATCTTTTGTGATCTCAGTGATGCCATCAATAAATACGAAGGCTTTTACTGACCTAAATCTCTGAACTATTCCAAATAGTAGAGTCAATCCAAATAACGAATAGAGAGCCATGGAGCCACTTATATCACATAATAAAATCAACCTCGGTTTCTTTTTAACTCTTGGCTTAAAAACTGTACTGTATAATGACCCTCCATTTTGTAAAGACTTTCTAATCGTTTTTCTAAGATTTAATTTACCCTTAGACAAAGAATTCGAGTGTTTTATAAATTTATTAGCTAACATCATGCCAAGAATTTTTGTTTCTTTTAGTAGTTTGTTTCTTTCTTCAGTATTTGTGTATAAAAAATCTGTTTCTTCAAGATTATCTTTTTGGCTTAGCTCATTTGGTGTGTAAGATTCCTTAACTTGATTCCTCATTTCCTGAATTAATTCAAGTAACTTCATATCTAGGTTGTTAGTGAAATTCTCTTTATTTTGACTATTAACAATCTGGTCAAGTTCAGCTTCAAATGAAATATTAAAAAACGAAATTTCATTTTCATAAACTTTTGATTTCTTAATCTGGTTTAACCAATACATATTAGAAACTGGTCTACTGAAATCGATTTCACCAAAATTGATTAGAATATCTTTTGATATGTTGTGGAAACTAGTATTTACATCCTCTTTATATTTATCTAAATGACTGTTTTCTTTATATTCATCTAAATCAATAAAATCTAAATGTTCTTGCTGTATAACATAACCAAAATACTGACTTATTAAATCTTTTAATCGATCTTTTTCACTCTTGTTGGTAGGAAGCAGATGATACATAATTAGTAATTCATCATTAACTGTTTCTAAGTCTTGTATGTTTAAATAATTTATTACGTCACTAAATCTTTCAGATGGAAATTGTAAATTATTTTGTTTACAAATTGATGAAAAATTTATTACATCATCAGTTTGTAAATTCATTATCTTGTTTTATTTTTTCTGTGTATATTGATTGATCGTCATTATCTTTAATTAAAATTCCAATATTAGAATCTAATTTATCAAAATTGTTTTCATGATTATATTTTACCCATTCAACTGTTTCTATTAAAGAAGGTGGTTTATTTAAATTAAGTTTTCTGAGAAACGAACTAAATAATGAGTACTTTTTAGCTTTATCTTCAGAAATTGAATCTACATTATTTAGTATAACTTTTGTCTCTATCTCTACTGATGGATAGTCTAAATAAAAATAAATACAACGCCTTCTTAAAGCTTCAGAGAGTTCCCTTGTCGCATTTGAAGTCAGAATAGTTAAGTTGTTATCTTTACCAATAATAGTTCCGAGTTCAGGAATGGTAACTTGGTTTTCAGCTAAAACTTCCAAAAGTAAGGCTTCAAACTCTTCATCAGATCTATCAACTTCATCTACCAAAAAAAGACAGTTTTCATTTTTAATTGATTGAAGTATCGGTCTTTCAATGAGGTATTCCTCTGTAAATAAATCTCTTTCATTTTTCTCATTTTGTATAGATAAAAGTTGTTTCTTATAATTCCATTCGTAAATAGCCTTATCTTCATCTATCCCTTCATGACACTGAAGTCTAATCAATTCCTTTTGAAGTAATTTTGATAGAGTTTTTGCTAAATAAGTTTTTCCAGTTCCAGCAGGACCTTCGATTAATAACGGCTTATTAAGAAATATTGCAGCATTAACAACATCTACAAGATCACTAGATGCAAAATAATTGTGTTTTTCAAATTCTTTAATATCAACTTTTGGTAATTTCATTTTCTAATAGTCCCTTTTCCTTTAACAACATATTTTTCTGAAGTAAGAGCTTCAAGACCCATTGGGCCTCTCACATGTAATTTTTGAGTACTAATACCAATTTCAGCACCAAATCCAAACATTTCTCCATCTGTAAATCTTGTTGAAGCATTTATAAACAGAACGGATGAATCAATTGAGCTCGTAAAAAGTTCTGCATTTTCATCAGACTCGGTAAGTATCGATTCAGTGTGCCCTGAAGAGAATAGATTAACGTGATCTATTGCCTCATTTATATTATCTACGACTTTGATTGCTAATTTCAAATCATGAAATTCAGTTTCATAATGCAAATCAGTTGCTACTTCAATATTTTCATAATTACCAACTATTTTTTTATCGAGAAATAACTCTACATCTGCATCAAGTAATGCTGTAATAATTTCATTTCCCATTTCTTGGTAAATATCATTATGAATAATTAGTGTCTCTAATGCATTGCAGACTCCTGGTCTTTGCACTTTTGAATTAAGAACTATGTCTATAATGTCACTTCTTTTTGCATCAGTATGTACATAAAGATGAACATTTCCATCCCCATCAAGTATGAAGGGTACTTTGGCATTTTCAACTAAAGCATTTATTAGACCTTTTCCACCCCTTGGAACGATAAGATCGATATAGTCTGTCATTTGCATAAATTTAAGGGTATCTTCACGTTCTTTACTATCTATAAGTTGTACTATATTCTTGTCTAAATTATTTTTTAATAATGCATTTTGGAGTGTTTGTAATATTGCTTTATTTGAGTCAAGACAATAACTAGAGCCTCTTAGGATAACTGCATTACCAGATTTTAAACATAACCCAGAAACATCACTAGTGACATTTGGTCTTGCCTCATATATTACTCCTATAACTCCAAATGGATTTCTTACTTTACTAATCAATAAACCATCATCTGATTCCCACTCCTTTGTAACCTCCCCTACTGGATCGGAAAGTGGAATAATTTTCTGTAACCCATTAGACATTCCTAATATTCGTTCTTCATTAAGAGTTAGCCGATCAATTAATGCAGTAGAAAGTTTAAGTTCTTTTGAATTTTCTAAATCTAATTTATTAGAAGAAAGTATGTTATCTTTGTTATTTATCAATTCTTGCGACATGTCATAAAGGATTGTATTCTTTTCGTCTGTACTCAATCTTGCAATAACCTTAGAAGCTTTTTGAGCATTGATTCCAATTTCATTAAACATATATAAAGGTTAATTAAGATTTCTTATTAGTAAAATTATTTACAAAATAATTAAGTCATCTTTATGGATTAAAACACTATTTTCAGTTGTATCATCTGAATCTGTTTTTGCTAATCCCTTGGCAACAATATTTTCTTTATGAATAATTTCTATACCATCATTAATGTTAAATTTTTCATCAATATCAATAACTCCAGAGAATAGAAGTGATGCGTCATTCTTTAAAGCTAAGTATGCTCCTTCATCTATTGTTACTTTCGCACTTGGTCTCATACCATACGCAATCCATAATTTTTTTAATCTTATTTTGTTTTCTGATTCTAAAATCAATGTTCCTACTTGTTCACCACTTATAGCTTTCGAAACATTATCTTCTGACCATGAAATAATTTGAGTTGGAATACCAGAGAATCCAGCCATTTGAGCTGCCATTATTTTTGTTGAAAAACCTCCTTGACCTTCACCATGTCCAGATATAGAAATTAGGTCAGTGAGTTGTGATGAGTCATACTGAATGAAGTCTATAACTTTTGCATTAGAATTTTTGTCAGGGTTAAAATCATACAATCCTTTTTTATTGGTAATAATCAAAAGTTTTGATGCATTAACAATAATTGATACAATCGCAGATAAACGATCATTATCACCAAATTTTAATTCTTCTGTAGCAACAATATCATTTTCATTAATAACTGGAATTATATTTTGAGTCAATAACTCATTTAAAGCTTGTGTAGTATTGATGAATTGCTCCCTATCATCAATCAAATTTTTTGTTATTAGAACTTGTGCAATCTTTAAATTATATTCAGTAAATATTCTTTGATATTCATTAATTAACTTTATTTGTCCAACTGAAGATGCCACTTGAAGTTTTTTCATAATAGTAGGTCTAGATTTATACCCTAACTCGTGAGCTCCTAAACTGACAGCTCCAGAAGTAACAATTACAAAGTTATGAGAATCCTGAAGGTTTTTAATTTTTTGAGCAAGTGAAACAATAATAGGTTCCATAAGTTTTCCATCTTTTATTAAGGAAGTAGTTCCTATTTTTATAACAACTGTTTGTTTATTTTTTGTATTCAAACTCTAAGTTTCCTAACACTACGGTGTCGCCATTTTGTATACCTTTGTCTTGAAGTTTTTGAGAAAGTTTGGATTTTTCAAATCTATAAAAAATCTCATTATTTACTTCTTCACTACTTCCCGATAAACCAATTATATATTCAACAATTGAACCGGTACAAATAAACTTATTTTCTTCAAGAGAGATATTTAAATCTTCAGACTTAATAGTTATTTTTTGGAAATCCTCATAAATTCTTTCAGAGCCTTTATTGTAGATGTCTTCAATATTGTTTATAAGATTATCCAAGCCTCTTCCTTGGAGGGCAGAAATATATATATAGTTCTCATTATCATTCTCTATGGAGTCAGACTTATTTACAACTTTAATAATTGGTATTTTGCAAAGGCTCTTATCAAATTCTTCAATTTCATGAAATAACAAACTAGTTTGTTCATCTAAGGAATAGTGCTCATTTAACGGATCCAATAAATAAATTATAATTTTTGTATTTCTTAAATGTTTAAGAACTTTTTTACCCATCCCTATGCCTTCAGATGCACCCTTTATAAGCCCAGGGAGGTCACAAATTGTTAACTTATACTCAGAGTTATTCAAAATACCTAAGTTTGGTGTTATTGTAGTGAACTCATAATCCCCTATTTTTGCTTTAGAGTTTGTTAATTGAGATATAAGTGTACTTTTACCAGCATTAGGAAGCCCAATGATTGCTAAATCTGAATATATTGAATATACAAGTTTTATATTTACTTTATGTCTTTTTTGACCTTGTTCACAAATTTGTGGATTAGGATTTCTTTTAGAAACTAAATCAAAATTTCCTCTACCCGATCGAGAACCCTCTATAACTGTATATGAAGATTCTCTTTCATGTAAATCTGCATGAAGTTTATTGTCAATAAACACCTGAGTGCCACTTGGTACTTTAAGTTCAAGTTCTTCACCATTTTTTCCATTTTGATAATTTTTATTACCATCAGATCCATTCTCTGCTTTAAGTGAGCTATTTGAAATTATATGAGAAAGATCATGGAGGTCAGGACTTACGCTAATTTTGACAGAGCCTCCTACACCGCCGGAACCACCATTAGGAGATGACTTTGTCGAAATGTTATTAAAACTTACTGAGCCGGATCCACCAGCTCCTGAAAAAACTGTTAGATTGATTTCATCAACGAACATAGGTTCATTGCGGAATTACATTAATTAATTTTCGGCCATTTCTTGTTGAGAACTTTATAACACCATCTGCCTTTGCAAATAAGGTGTCGTCTCCACCTTTAGAAACATTTTCACCTGGATGAATTTTAGTGCCTCTTTGTCTTACAACAATAGATCCAGCAGTAATTTTTTCTCCATCATAAACTTTAGTACCAAGTCGTTTGGACTCCGAATCTCTTCCATTTCTAGTTGAACCACCAGCTTTAGTTTTTGACATTACTCCTCCTCGCTTGATTCAAGGCCTTCAATATTTTTTATTTCAATAATCTTTTGGTCTTCTCTATATCCAACACGTCTTCTATTTCCAGTTTTATTTTTATATTGAAAAATACGAATTTTCTTTGATTTAGTTTGTTCTAAAAGTTCAATTTCAACTTTAAAATTTCTAAGTTCTTTTTCTTCAGTGACTATCTGTCCTTTTCTTGGACTAACTAAAATTGGAGTAAGAGATGTTTCTGAAAAGCTATTAGAGACAACTAATTTGTCACCTATAGAAACTCTTTCTTGTGAAGAGCCAATTTTTATAACAGCGTATTTACTCATAACTCAACTACTCTACTACAGCTTCCGACTCAAGCAAACCACCTTCTATTGATTTGTTAGAAAATATATCATTAATAATTAATCCTCGGCCATTGCATTTCTCACATTCATCTGAAAAACTTTCAATTAATCCAGCAGCTACATTTTTTCTAGTCATCTCAACCAATCCAAGCCTTGAAATATCAAAGACCTGTGTTCTGGTCTTATCTTTTGCTAATTCCTGTTTGAATTTATTTAATAAATTTTGCTGTTTTTTTGTTGATTCCATATCAATGAAGTCAATTACTATTATTCCTCCAATATCTCTTAATCTGAGTTGCCTTGCAATTTCTTCAGCAGCCTCAATATTGTTTTCATAAACGGTCTCCTCAAGGCTATTTTTTCCAACAAATTTTCCTGTATTGACATCTATTACTGTCAAGGCTTCTGTGGGATCAATAATTAAGTGTCCGCCAGATGGTAACCAAACCTTTCTATCAAGTGCTTTCTTAACTTGATCTTCAATGTGATATCTTTCAAATAAATTTAACTCATCCTGATAGTGCTCTACTATTCCAATTATCTCAGGTGATGTTTGTTCAACATAATCCTTAATTTCATCAAATTGAGGTTTTTGATCTATCAATAACTTTTTAAAAGAAGTATTCAAGTGCTCTCTAATAACTTTCAAAAAAACATCCGGTTCTTGATGTATTAACTTTGGTGCATCGCCACTATTGTAGTTACTTACAGTTTCCCATTCTGCTACAAGCTTTTCCACATCAACCTTTAAGGACTCTTCACTAACACCTTCAGCAGCAGTTCTAACAATTACGCCAAAATTATTAGGCTTAATTTTTCTTATAATACGATCTAATCTATCACGCTCATTATCTGATAACCTTCTTGATATACCTTTAGTCTTTGAATTAGGAATGAGAACAAGATATCTTCCTGGAAGTGAAATTTGACCAGTTAAACGTGCTCCCTTCTCGCCCATTGCATCTTTAACAACCTGAACTAGAATTTCTTGTTCAGGTTTTAACAAATTTTCAATTTTAGAACTTTTTGTTGAACCTTCAATATCCGCAACATAAAGAACCCCATTTTTTTCTTCCCCGAAAGAAACAAATGCAGCTTCCATTCCAGGTAAGACATTTTTAACTTTTCCAAGATAAATATTTCCAACTTTTGATTTTCCTGTATTTTCAGATGAATAATACTGAACTAAAGTTGGACCCTCTAGAATTGCTACTTTAGAAATTTCCCCTGATGAGCTTATTAACATCTGCTTTTTATCTACAGACGGTACTGGGAGGGGTGTCTCTCTAAACCAAGTAGGATTTTTTGATTTTCTATTTTGATTTTTTCGATTTGATACAGTAGTAGTACCAGATTTAATTTTTACCTTTTGGCCATTAAACCATTTAGTAGTTGTGTCGTCTAAATTGTTACTTTTTCTGACTATTTTTGATTTCTTGAATAGACCAAACATTAAAACCTCCGTGAAGACAATTATAAAAACTTAACATAAAGTAAAGAGTAGTAGGTTTAGAAAGTTAAATAACAAGGTTATTTTCAATAAAAATTCTATTAATAATGCCAAAAATTGAAGATATTGCAATTATTGACGATCCCCCAAGACTGAGTAATGGAAAAGGATCTCCAGTCAAGGGAATTAAGCCCAAAACAGTTGCTATGTTGATAGAAATTTGAAGAAATAAAAGAATTATAAATCCTGAAAGCAAAAACTTCTCAAAATTTGAATCAGTTTTATTTATGAGTGAATAAACTCTTAGTCCGAATGTTACCCAAAATCCCAAAAGGACTATACAACCCAAAAAGCCAAATGACTTAGAAAAAGATGAAAAAATAAAATCAGTTGTTTGAACGGGAACGAATATATCAATATTACTGGTATTAGAAAAATTTTCTCCTAAAAGGCCACCTAAAGATACTTGCAAACGGCTTTGTTGTTGAGAAAAATCTTTAACGTCATTTGAATAAAAATCAGTAATTCTCTCAATTTGAAAAGTATTTACTAAATTAAATTCTAAAAGCACAAAAAATGCAACAAATGTTAGCAGAGAGAAGGCTACTATATTTTTAAGCTTTACATCTGTTAGAAAAAAAAGGAAAAACACAAGCATTAACAAAATTATTGTTGTTCCCAAATCTGGCTGTATATAAATTAAAAGAAGGTTAGTAATTACCAAAGCTATTGTAAAAATATTATTACTCTTTTTAGACAGTGAGTTTGCAAGAAATATTACAAATATAACTTTTGTAAATTCAGAAGGTTGAAAGTCAAAAATGCCTAAGTCATAACGTCTCCTGGCACCTAAGCTTTCTTCAGTGAACAATACACCAAGTAACAAGATGGTAGAGGAAATCATTAAAGCATTACTTAAAGATGCTATATTGCTAACTGGAATATATGTAAAGAAAAAAAACACAATTAATCCTAGAAGTGTAAAAATAATTTGCCTGACGAGGATATTTTCAAGATTAAATGAAAGTTCAGTTGTTATATTGAACAGGGTAAACCATGAAATAACATTGAAAAGAAGGAGCTGGAATATTACATAAATATTGGTTCCTTCTGGACCAAGTAGTGTAATTTTTCTATTTATCATTCTGTAATTTCCCCAAACTCTACAGGTGTTAAGTCAGATTCTCGTAGGTGCTGAATTATTCTTCTGGATATTGGAGCAGCAACAGCACTGCCAGATCCACCTTCTTCAACCACAGTAACAACGATATACATAGGATTTGAAATTGAGTCAACCCCTACAAACCAGGAGGTATTATTTAACTCTCCTGCGTTTTGAGCTGTTCCAGTTTTTCCACCAATATCAAATATTTGGTCACCCATAACTTGAAAAGATTTATATGCGGTACCACCTGGATTGGTAACCAAATTTAAATCATCTAATAAAAATTCGACGAATTCATCACTGATATTAATTTTTTCAATACTGTTATCGGAACTTTCGAGTGATAGGAATGGTGCTGATTTCTCTCCAGTTAATAAGGTTCTATATGCATTTGATACCTGCACAGGCGTTGTAGTTATTGCCCCTTGTCCAATAATCAAATTCATTAAATCTCCTCCTAACCAACCTTCTGGCCTAACCAATTCTGGCCTTGAAATAGTCCACTCTTCAAATAATTTACGATCAGGTACAACTCCCTTTTTCTCAAATGGTAAATCTATATTAGAAAGAGAGCTAAATCCTAATTGTCTAGAATACTCCTGAAGGAGAGCTTCTGAGTCAGTATTACCAAACGTTCTCCATATTTTTAATGCAATATCCCAAAAGTAAACATTGCAGGACTGTTTAATTGCTTGACTTAAATTAACTTTGCCGTGACCATCATCTTTCCAATCTTGATACACTTGTTTAGAACCATCGTCAAACCCAAAAGAAAGGCTCCCTTCACACTCAATATAATCTTGAGCATTTATGGCTGTTTCAGGAAAAATGCCTTCATTTAGAGCAAGCCAATAAGCTACTACTTTAAAAACAGATCCTGGAGGGTATAATCCTTGAATTGCAAAATTGTTAAAAGCTTGAGTTCTATTTAATTGCTTAAAATCAAATTCAGATATTCCAAGTACAAATTGATTTGGATCAAAGTCAGGAAGAGATACCATTGAAACAATTTCTCCAGTATCAATTTTTTGAACAACAACTGCTCCCCTCTCTATAAAATTTATAGTATCAAAATTTTTATTTGCTAAATTAATCCCTTCTTGCAGTGATTCTTTTACAATATTTTGAGTTGTAGTATCTAATACAAGTTGAATATCTCTTCCAGACACTGAAGGTTTTATTTCTATGATATTTCCATTTTTAATAACTACTTCGGAAGCTACCCCGCTTATAGTGTTTTCATAATATCTTTCTAAACCAGTTTTACCTACAAGCCCATTATTAAGAGAATTGGGGAAATTAATTTGTTCATCTTTATTTGGATTTCCTACATATCCAATTACATGAGAAAAAAGTTCATTGTATGGATATATTCTTGTTGGTAAATTAAAAACCTCAAAAGCCTCATAATCTAAAAGTCTTAATCTTATGTCAGGGTCATATTCAGATAGATTAATTATTTTTATAAATATGTCATTAGTATTAAAAAATTTATCAATCTCAGAATTAGTAATATCTTTAAAGTTAAATTGAAGAAGTTGAATATATGTATTTCTATTATCATCATTTATTTTTCGAAGATTTAAATATAGATATGGTTCAAGATCACTAACTGCTAATTTATTACCATTAATATCAAATATTTCTCCCCTTGGAGCAGGTATATAAAAAACTTCAAAATTTTGATTTTCAATTTGTAATGCATTTTCTTCATTATTTATAACTTGTAAAGAAAAAAGCTCACTAAGAATTACTACTAAAAGCAGAGAAAATAATAAAAAAACAAAATTTAATCTATATTTATTAAACACTGAAACTCATTGATCTTTTGATTAATATAAATAAAAAATAATTTATGAATAAAGAAAGGGGAAAGATAAATAATACATCTAAGCTCGATATATTCAGAA
>JAOMBT010000005.1 GCA_028344675.1 Acidimicrobiaceae bacterium
GAATTCTTATTTGCTAAAACTGATATAGAAAATTTTGTCGATAACCTACCTTTTAAACTTACAAAATCTCAATATAAAACATCTTATGAAATTCTTGATGATCTCATGAAAGAATATCCAATGAAGAGATTGCTACAGGGTGATGTGGGATCTGGAAAAACAGTTGTTGCATCTGTAGCTATTTATGCTGCGTATATTTCTGGATATCAGGTTGCCTTAATGGCACCTACTGAAGTCCTAGCTGAGCAGCATTTTAATTCAATCAAGATATTTTTAAACAATTATGACCTTCCTATTAATCTTCTTACTTCCTCAATTAAAGATAGAGAAAGTATTTTGAAAAATATAGAAAACGGTACTCCTGGTCTTATTATTGGTACTCATGCTTTAATACAAGAAAAAATTCAATTCACAAATTTAGGACTAGCAATAATTGATGAACAGCAAAGATTTGGTGTTGAGCAAAGAAAAAAACTTATAAATCAGAATGGAGTTATTCCAGACCAATTAATTATGACGGCTACTCCAATTCCAAGAACAACAGCGTTGTCAATTTATGGTGATTTAGAGATTTCATCAATTAATGAAATGCCACCTGGTAGGAAAGAAGTAGTTTCTTATTTATTTTCCGGACTACAGAATGATAATATTGCCGTCTTTGATAAGTGCATTGATCACCTATCTAATAATTCTCAAATATTTGTTGTTTGTCCATTTATTGAAGAAAGTGAGTCATCTGACATTCAGTCAGCTGAAAAAGTATACAGCTTATATCAAGAAAAATTTAAAAATCATAATGTCAAAATACTGCATGGAAGAATGTCTTTTGATGAAAAAGATCATATTATGAATGAAATGAAAAAAGGCCAGATTGATATATTGGTTTCAACTGTAGTAATTGAAGTTGGGATTGATATTCCCAATGCCTCCCTGATGATTATCGAAAGTGCAGAAAGATTTGGACTTAATCAACTACATCAACTTAGAGGCCGTGTTGGAAGGGGAACTAAGCAGTCCGAATGCATTTTTCATATAACAAATAAAAAATCATTATTAACAATAAGTGAGGATGGTAGACAAAGACTCGAAGCAATTGTAGAAATAAAAGATGGATTCAAACTTTCAGAAATTGACTTGGAAATAAGAGGTGAGGGCAAAGTAACAGGAACAAGCCAATCTGGTCAGTCAGATTTAAAAATCGCAGATTTAAGGTATGACTATGAGCTGTTAATAAAGTCAAAAGATATTTACGACCAAATTGATTCAACAAAGTTAAAAGACTCAATTTTTAAGGAAGCTAAGATCTTATTTCCCAATTATTTTAAGGCGGATGGTACAACTTGAGAATTTTAGCTGGTAACTACAAATCAAGAAAAATAAACACTATCAATAGTCCCAATACTCGTCCCATGATGAGTAAGGTAAGAGAGTCTATATTCAATTCTTTACAGTTTAAAATTCCAGATTCTGATATTTTAGATCTTTATGCAGGCTCTGGAAGCTTAGGCATTGAAGCATTAAGTAGGGGTGCAAGATTTACTACTTTTGTTGAAAAATCCAGAGACTGTATAAATATATTAGAAAAAAACTTAAAAGGGCTTGATAATAATTACAAAATTACAAATCTATCTGTTGATGCTTTTCTAGCTACATCTATAAACAAATATGAAATAGTTTTTTATGATCCACCTTTTAATTTTGAAACAAAAATTATTGATAATGAAATCTCTCTAATTGGTAACTCTATTTCTGATAGTGGCTATCTAATAATCCATAGACACTCCTCTTCAGAATCAATTCAATTACCAAAATTTTATAAAATTAGTAAAGAAAAAAACTACGGTCAAAGTAATATTCTTATATTGAATAAAATATGAAAATTTTGATTCCAGGTTCATTTGATCCGCCAACTAATGGCCACATAGACGTAATTAACAGGTGTTCTAAAATTTTCTCCGAAATTATAGTTGGTGTAGTTGTTAATCCTTCTAAAGATTCATTATTTACTCGTAATGAAAGGTCAGAGATGTTAGAAAATATATTTCAAGAAAAAGAAAATATCAAAGTTGAAAGTTTTGAAGGGCTTTTAGTCGATTTTGCTTCAAAAAATAGTGTTGATGCAATTGTTAAAGGTTTACGAGCAATGACAGATTTCGATTATGAATTCCAAATGGCACAAGCAAACTCAACGCTCGCTGGATATGAGACTATTTTTATACCATCTTCACCTGAGTATGGATATTTATCAAGTTCTATGGTTAAAGAAATCCACTCATATGGAGGAGATGTTTCTTCACTTGTTCCGTCAGAAGTATTAAAAAGCTTAAAAAATGAGTAGTTCTGATATTAATTTTGAGAATGTTATTAAGGGGAATAAGTCTCTCAATATTGTTGATAAACTCGAAGAGTTAAGAACACAATTAAATTCTAATTCTTTAAAAGGTAGGATTAATAAAAAAGAAATAGTCAAAAGCATTGATGAAATTATTGATTCAGTTCCTGTAGAAATGAGAACAGCACGTTGGATAGTTAGGGAACAAGAAAGTTTTATCAACCAGGCAAAGCAAGAATCTAAGAATTTAGTTAACGATGCTAAAATTGAATCTGAAAAACTTATTGCCAATTCATACGTTTTACAAGAAGCTGTTATCGAGGCTAATGCTCTTATTAAACAAGCTGAAGTTGAAACTCAGGCTTATAGGGCTAATATTGAAGACACAATTGATCAAAAAATTGAAGATATCCAATCAAAAATTCAGCAAATGGCGAATTTTCTTGAAATTGAAAAAAACAAACTAAGAGAACCAAGAAATATTGATAAGCCTCCAAAATTATGAGTCTTGATACAAAAATTAAAACTGTTGACCTAATCAATTCAAAGCAAACTCTGGAATTAAGTCGTTCTGGACAATTACCTATTAAATATGGCTGTAACTTTACAAATGATGAAAATAATCTTGCTTATAAATCATCATCTAAGATTCATGATGATATTTTAACATTTCATTTATTAGTAGAATTTGAATATCAAGCTGAGTGCGGAAGATGTTTATCAATTGATATATGTCAAAATACAAATTCACGTGATTTTTCGTTAAATTTGAATACTGAAAATGACTACGAGCTAAATTTAGATTCAGAATTTGTTGATTTTGAACCATTTATTTCTGAGATGATAATAGATAAATTAGAGATAAACTATTTATGTAAGATTAACTGTAAGGGGCTGTGTTCTGATTGTGGTTTAAATATGAATAAAAATGATTGCAACCACGAAGAAAAAAAGTTAAAAGAAAGCCCATTTTCTTCTCTAAGTCAGCTAGATTTGTAGTTTGAAAGGAATATAGCAATGGCAGTACCAAAGAAAAAAATGTCTAAGTCAAGGACTAGACGAAGAAAAGCTACTCATAAAATTTCTAAACCACATTTTGTTGTTGATCCGGAAACAGGAGTTGCAAAAAAATCACATAGAGTCAATCCTGTTGATGGTACCTACAACGGTCGTCAAGTAAAAGAACCCGAAGTAAGTTAATTCAATTATGAATACTATTGCTGTAGATGCAATGGGTGGAGACTCAGCTCCAGTTGATATAGTCAAAGGAGCTATCAAAGCAAAACAACTTGGTGTAAATGTTGTTTTATGTGGTGATAAAAACTTAATTAATCCATATTTAGACAATGTAGAAATACCTATATTTCATTATCCACAAGTTATTTCTATGGATGAAGATCCAATGAAGGCAATAAGATCAAAAAAACAAGCTTCAATAATTGGATGTATGCAATTATTGAAGCAAAATAAAGTACAAGCAGTCTTTTCTGCTGGCTCAACAGGCGCAACATTATTAAGTGCTATTTCTACTCTTGGCAAGCAAAAAGGAATCATTAGACCAGCAATAGCTTCGGTCCTCCCTACACTTGATGGAGGTATAGTCTTATTAGATTCAGGTGCAAGTCTAGATGTAAAGCCAAAAATATTATTCCAATATGGAGTTATGGGAGCTAAGTTAGCTGAAATTTTATTTAATAAGTCAAATCCCAAAGTAGGTCTTTTAAACAATGGAGAAGAGGATACTAAAGGACGAGATGTCGAGAAAATGGCTTATAAACTTCTTAAAAGTAGTAATTTAAATTTTGTTGGCAATATAGAGGGTAGAGATTTTGCTACAGGTAAAGCAGATGTATTTGTGACAGATGGTTTCACTGGAAATATTGTTTTAAAAACTATGGAGGGAACCGCAAAACTGCAATCAAAGTTAATCTCAAAGTCTCTAAAAGATAATTTATTTAAACCTTTATTACCTGCAGTTAAAAAGGCATTTCAGCCCGCAAAAGATATATTAAATCCAGATAAGACAAATGCTTCTTACTTGCTTGGAGTAAATGGTGTTGTAACTATTGGCCATGGTTCATCTAATGGTGAGGCCGTTAAAAATGCAATTATTTACACTAATAATTCAGTTAATAAAGAATTTATAAGTGATTTCACTTCTGAAATAGAAATATCGTGAATAATTTAGGCAACTTGGAAAAGCAAATAGGATATAAATTTAAAAATATTACATTATTAAAAATTGCGCTTACACATAAATCTTATTTAGATGAGAAACCAGAACTAATGTCTAATCAGAGGTATGAATTTTTTGGTGATGCGATTCTTGATTTTGATTTAACCGAATATTTATTTGATAATTATCCAGATTTGGATGAGGGAAGTCTTACTAAAATTAGATCAAGTGCAGTAAATCAATTTAACCTAGTTAAAATTGGTAAAAAAATTAATATTGGTAATTTTCTTTATCTTAGTAAAGCAGAGGATTCAACTGGAGGTAGAAGTAAAGATTCAATTATTGAAGATGCTGTTGAGGCGCTTATCGCATCTCTTTATTTTGATGGAGGGTTAAAGGCAGTAAATAATTTTGTATCTATTTTTATTTATCCAAGTATTCAAGAGCTATCTGAAAACCCTGGACAAAAAGATTATAAAACGAGATTACAAGAGCATTACGCAAAACAAGGCAAAAAAGTAAACTACGAAGATCAATCAAGTGGACCTGATCATGATAAAAATTTTCACACTGAAGTTTTCTTAAATGACGAATTAATAGGATCAGGAATAGGTAAGTCTAAAAAAGCATCTCAACAGGCGGCAGCTAAAAATGCACTAAGTAAAACAAATGCCTGAGCTACCTGAAGTTGAGTCAATAAAGAAAATTGTTTCCCCAGTATTTATTGGCCAAAAGTTAATTAAATATTCTGTTAATGATGAAAGAACAAATAGATTCAATACTGCTAATCCCAGAAATTTAGGAGTTTTATTAGATGTATCTAGGAAAGGGAAAGTGTTAGATTTTACATTTAATGACTATTCAATTTTTTTCCATTTAGGTATGAGTGGAAGAATAGATATTAATAGTAAAACAAATAAACACACAAGGGCAGAATTTATATTCAATAAAGATTGTTTATTTTTTGATGATATAAGAAAATTCGGATATATAAAATTTACTTCAAATCAGTTAAAGGATGAACTCTTGCAATTGATAGGACCTGATATATTGGAATTATCTATCGAAAATAAAAGAAATATACTAAAGAAAGGACAAAACTCAAAAGTAACTATTAAAAATTTTTTACTAAATCAAAAAAACATGAGTGGACTAGGGAATATTTACGTTAATGAAGTTTTACACAAAGCAAACATACACCCTCTTTCTTCTACAGAGAAGTTAAATAAAAACCATTGGAAAAGAATTTTTCTATATTCAAAAAAAGTTTTAACTTTAGCTATTAACAATAATGGAACAACACTTGATGATATGACTTACTTTCTTCCAAATGGTAGTTATGGATCAAATCAAAAATTTTTAAATATTTACAATAAAAATACTTGCAATAAATGCAAAAATAAAATTGATAAACTGTATATTGATAACAGATCAAGTTATGTATGTAAAAAATGTCAATTCCTAATAAATTAAATGTCGAACTTTTTAGAGATGGAAATTTAGAATCTAATCATATTGTCAATTTTTATAATTTAAAATCTAATTCAGATGATTATTTTTTTCCAAGGTCATCAGTAAAACCTTTTCAGATACTTCCTCTTCTTTATAAATTAAGTGATCAAAACGAAATCAATATAACTGATGAGGAAATTGCGCTATTTGCTTCGTCTCACTCAGGTGAAGAATTACATACGGACCTTATATTAAAAACTTCTGAAAAATATAATCTCAATCTCGAGTTTTTAACTTGTGGTGCTCAACGACCATTTCATGATAAAACTGCTGATCGAATTCTAAATTTTAATAATAAATTTTTAAGAATTCATAACAATTGTTCAGGCAAGCATTTATCGATGTTACTTTATTCAAAGGTATTAAATGTAGATTTTCAAAATTACTACAAAATTGATCACAAATCACAAACTAACATTAATAAATTTTTTCATGAAATATTTCAAACAAAAGATATTACCTATGGCATTGATGGATGTGGACTTCCAGCAATCAGGCTAAAAGCTTCACATTTTATTGACTCAATTAACTATATTAAAAATTCAAAATATAATGAATTATGGAATAGAGTATTTAACGCATATGTTCGTTTTCCTGAGATAATCGGTGGCACAAATAGAGCTGATACTAATTTAATCAAAAATTCAAATTCGCCTTTGTTAGCTAAATCCGGTGCTGAAGGTGTTATGTTTGTTACTAATAATAATCAGTCTTTTTTATTTAAGTGCTTGGATGGTAGTAAGAGGGGAGTTGATTTAGCATCTTCATACTACTTAAAAAGCATCGGACTTGTTAATAGCTCACCATTTGAATCTCAAGTAGACCTTTATTCTATGAATCGACAAAATAACAAAGCTGTAGAAATTAAGATTAGTAAAAATTTCTGAATTTAAACAATTTAATCTTATTTTTACTACAATGTACTTAACAACAGGGTAATAAATGTATTTAAAATCATTAGATATTAATGGGTTTAAGTCTTTTTCAGAAAAGACTATTATTGATTTCTCAAACGAAGTCAATGTTATTGTAGGCCCAAATGGTTCAGGTAAATCAAACGTAGTTGATGCTATTTCATGGGTTCTTGGTACGCAAAGCCCAGCAACACTAAGAACAAATAAAATGGAAGATGTAATATTTGCAGGTACCGAAAAATTATCAGCAAAAGGATATTCTGAAGTTTATTTAAATTTTGAAGTTGACGAAAAATTATTTAATGGAAATAGTGAAATTTCAATTGGCAGAAAGCTATTTAGAGATGGAACTTCAGAATATTTTATGAATGGATTAAATTGCAGGCTACTTGATATCCAAGAATTTCTAAATGATGTTGGTATAGGTAAACAGCAGCACATTATAATTTCACAAGGGCAAATAGCTGAAATATTAAATTCTAAACCCGAAGACCACAGACTTACAATAGAAGAAGCAGCTGGAATTCTTCCACTTAGATCGAAGAAAGAAAAATCCTTAAAAAGAATTGAATCTGGAGAAAAAGAAATTAAAAGAGCTAAAGATGTTTTAAGAGAAATTAAAAAACAATTGAAACCATTAAGAGAGCAAGCTGAACAGGCTCGTATTCATGAAGAAAAAACAAATTTGCTTAAAATAAAGATGGTTGAATTAAATATTCTTTTATTTAAGAAATATAAAAATTTAGATAACCAACAAGATACACATGAGAAAGAAATTAACAATTCCTTAAATATTATAGATAAAAAGATTTTAGACTTGAAAAATCAAAAAAGTAAGATAAATACTGAGCTTGGGGACGGTGTTTCAATAGGTTCAACTTTAAAAGACTACTCATCAAAATTTTTAAACATATCGGAACAGCTTAGGTCAATTGCCCAAGTTGCTAGTGAAAGAAAAGATAATTTAGAAAGAGATGAGATTAAAACAGTTGAAGAATTATCTAAGATTAACAAAAAAATTAAAGTAAATTCTGAACAAATTTCAAATCTTTCATCACAATTAATTTCTAAAAAATTAGTATTAGGTTCACTCCAAGAAACATATAAACAAATTAAATTTCAATTAGAAGATATAATTAAGAAGCTTTCGGCCTCTACTGAGGTAAATGAAGCACTTCTTCAAAGCGAGATAAGCCAGCTAAATAATAGTATCTCTGATACAACTGTTAATTTAAATAATTTGAATTCTGATTTAAAAAAATGGGAAAATGACTTATCAGAATCAGAAAAGTTGATTGATAATATCAATGATGAAATTTTTAGTAGTGATATTATTCTTGAAAGTGTACCCCAATTAATTAATAAAACTAAATCTATTTTAAATAGAGAAGTTTTTATTAATAGCAATAAATTAACTGAAAAAGAAAATTCCCATAAAGATTTAGTTCAAGAATTAACTATAAAAGAAAATCTATTAGACAGTCTCAATGAAAATGAACAATTTAAAAAAGATATTAATAATCAAAAAAAAGAATTTGAAGATCAAATAATTCAAATTGAAAATGAAATTAGTGCAGTTTCTAACCAACTCATATCATCACAGGAAAGAATTAAATCGTTAACAGAACAAAATGACGATCTTAATAAAATTAAGAACGAAATTTCTCTTAAATCATCTGATGTAAATATAAATAATCTTTCTAATTTAATAAACTCAACAAAGTTATTTATTGAGTTTTCAAATAAAACATCTGATACATTAGAAACAAAAGCTTTATATTTTGATGATAAATATGGAAATTCAAATAAAAAGATAACAACAATTGATGAACAAATAGATAATTTGAACAAGGAATATTTCAGCTTCAAAGAGTCCTTAACCAATATTGCTATAAAGAGATCAGAGTACAATACTTCTAAATCTCAACATTATTCAAACTTAACAAATATTTATGGTTTAACAATTGAAGAAATAAATAATTATTATCTTGAAAATGAAAGTCAGGAGATACTCCATAATGAAATTAAGGCTATTGAACACATGTTAGAAGAGATTGGTACGGTTAATTACTTAGCAAAAGAAGATTATGAATCATTAAACAACAGATTTGAAGATATAACTTCTACAATTGAAGATTTAAGTTTAGCTAAAAAGGAATTATTAGAGAATATAAATGAAATTGAAAAAGAAATAGAATTTCAAATTGAATCTTCTTTTAATTCTATATCGGTTCATTTTTCTGAAATTTTTGAAACATTATTTCCAGGAGGAAATGGTTCTCTTTCTTTCACAGATAAATCTAATATACTTGAAACAGGTATTGAAATATCAGTACAGCCAAGAGGTAAAAAAATTAAAAAATTAAGTTTATTATCTGGTGGAGAACGCTCCTTAGCAGCTATAGCTTTTCTTTTTTCAATTTTTAAATCATTTCCTAGTCCTTTTTACATATTAGATGAAGTTGAAGCTGCATTAGATGATGCTAATTTACACCGTATGATTAATTTACTTAAACATGTAAAAAATGATGCACAATATATTATTGTTACACATCAACAACAAACAATGCATGCTGGAGATATATTGTATGGAGTAACAATGGAACCTGGCTCTGGATCTAGAGTATTTACAAAAACCAAAAAAGATTTTGAAAGTATGATTAATACTAAATGAATAATGACCAATTAGCCGACTTGGCAAAAGACATAGCCACTAAAGCATATGCACCTTATTCAAATTTTAGGGTAGGAGCAGCATTAATTACTGATTCTGGAAATGTATATACGGGATGTAATATTGAAAATGCATCATACCCAGCTTCAGTTTGTGCTGAAGATGTGGCTGTAGTAAAAGCAATATCTGAAGGTGAAGAGAAAATTAATACAATTGCTGTAGCGTGCATTGATGCAGAATCAGACACGGCCATTTTTCCATGTGGAATTTCAAGACAAAGACTTGCAGAGTTTGATACTGAATTTGTTCTAGTTGTAGACAAAACAGGTTATAAAACTTATAAATTTGAAGAGATATTGCCTTATAATTTTAAATTTTAAATATTTTCATTAATTTTAGGAATAATGTTTAATGTATCTCCAACTATTCCTAAGTCTGCAAGTTGAAATATTGGTGCTTCTTCATCTTTATTTATAGCAATAATAAACTTTGAATCCTTCATACCAACTTGATGTTGAGTTGCACCAGAGATGCCACATGCTATATATACATCAGGCTTTACAGTTTTACCAGTTTGACCTACTTGTTGAGAATATGGCATCCAACCAGCATCAACAATAGCCCTAGTACCACCTATTGCTGCATTAAGTTTATTGGCTAAATCCTCTACAAAAGATAAATTTTCTTTTTCAACCATACCCCTACCGGCGGATATAACAATTTTCGAATCTTCAAGCTGAGGGCCAGATTTTTCTTCTTTAAAAATGTCAAAGATTTCTACAGAAGAATCTTCTACTTCTATAGTCTGATATTCACTATTAAGTTCTATATCTATTGGATCAAATGATTTTGGTCTAATCAATAATAGAGAATGAGATGATATAATTTTTGTTTTGTAAATACTTTCCCCACCATTAATTGAGTTTGTTGTAATTACTGAATCATCTTTAATCTCAAAATTAATAACATTGGAGACTGGACTAGATGATAAATCAACAGACAAGAATGACACAAGGTCTCTTGATTGATATGTGGATGGTGCTAACAATAGTGAAATATTTTCTTCTTGAATAATTTGTGAAAGTTTATCTGCAATATTACTGAATTGGAGTGATTCAGAACTTCTTTTAATATAAGTCTGTTGAAACGTACTAGATCCAATAACGGGTGCATCTGAGCTTCCAACTGTTACAACTCTGAAATCTAATCCTAAAGCATTTGCTTTGCTGACGATTTCTAATGTACCTGAACTTAATTTATTATCAATTACTTCACCAAGTATTAGTGTTTTCATATTACTTTAAGCTCTTTTAATTTTTCAATAACAACTTGGTAGGCTTCACCTTCATCAATAATTTTTTCACCATTTTTGTTATTTTCTAGTTTTTCAATATCTAAAAACTCCAAATTTTGCGAAGCATTCATACTTAAGGAAGCCAACTCAACTTTTTCAACAGTTTTTTGTTTAGCTGCCATAATATCTTTAAAATTTGGGTATCGAGGCTCAACACCACCTGCAGTAACAGAAAGTACACATTTTTCAGGCATTACTACTTTCTCAGAGCCTTCCAAGGTTTGTCTTGTTAAGGTTACATTTTCAGATATTTCAATACCTTTTATGTAAGAAATACAATCAAGTTTTAAAAATCTAGCGACTTGTTGCGGTACAGTTCCTGTATATCCATCAGTTGATTCAGTTCCAAAAATTACAATATCTGCATTAGTAGTTTTTGCAAGTTCACTTAGTATGCTTGCAGTCATTAGAGAATTTGCTCCTCTCAAGGAATCATCATCTACATAAAGAGTTTTATCAGCACCCATCTGTAGTGCTTGCTGTAATCCCTTTTGAGTTCCAGCAGGTCCCATAGAGATAACAGTGACCTCAGCATCATATTTTTCTTTAAGTTGAAGTGCTATTTCAATACCGTATCTGTCTGTATCATCAAGAACTTGCTCTTCAGGTCTTGAAATAAGGCCATTGTCATATGTGATTTCATTTGCTGGATCTGGTATTTGTTTAGCGCATACGGTGATGTTCATAGATATATATTAATTAATTTCAATTATTACTGATATTAATTTGGGATAAAAATTCTTTCATAAATGTTTGTAATTTGACTTTAGAAAGTTCAGCAATTTCAATTACTTCATTATGATCTAGTGGACTGTCACTTATCCCAGCGGCTAAATTTGTAACGAGCGAAAAAGCACTTACATTCATACCGGCATGTTTTGCCACTATAGCTTCAGGAACTGTAGACATTCCAACTAAATCGGCTCCAATTTTTTTTGCAAAACTTACTTCAGCAGGAGTTTCATATGTTGGTCCGGTAAACCAAGCATATATTCCAGTTTTAAATTCAAAATGATTTTGTGCGATAGATTCTGCTATTTGGAGAAAGTGTTTGGAATAAACTTCTGACATATCAGGAAATCTTGGACCAAAATCATCTAAATTTTTTCCTATTAGTGGGTTATCACCTGTTAAATTAATATGGTCAATTATTGAGACAATATCGCCTGGATTATAATTTGATGAAATACCTCCTGCAGCATTTGTTAGTATTAAATTTGTAGCACCCAATAAAGAAAATGTTCTCACTGGAATAACTAATTCTTGAATGGGATAACCTTCGTAATAGTGAGCTCTACCGGATAAAATAGCTGTAAATTTACTTTCTATTTCTACGATACTTAATGTACCTGAGTGGCCCTCGATTGATGGTTGTAGAAAATTAGGAATATCAGAATAGCTGACTTGATGTATTATTTCATAATTCTCCTCAAATCCACTCATTCCAGATCCGAGAATAATTACAGTGTGAATTTCTTTATTAGAAGTTAATTTATTAATAAAATTTTTTGCTTCAATTATTTTATCTAACATTTAATAAGTAGGTTAATAACTTAAATATCATTTAAAAAGCTATTACCTGGAAAAATATTTTCTAATCCAAAATAATTTGAAATAGATGAAGCTACATTATGAAAACCTGTTAGGTCACCAATATATTTAGCCTTACAATTTTTTTTATAAGCAACCATAGGAACAAATTCTCTTGAATGATCTGTTTTTCCATCTGTTGGATCCGTACCATGATCGCCAGTAAATATAATCAAATCGTCATCACGAAGTTCATTTAAAATTTCCCCAATTCCTTCATCTATTATCTGAAGTCCTTTGTAATATCCATCTGGGTCTTCTCTATGTCCATAGAGCATGTCAAGGTCAACTAAGTTTACAAATATAAATTGATGAGTTCCATTTTTAATTTCTTCAAGAAGATAATTCAATCCGTTCTTATCTCCTTCAGTGTGTACATAATTTGATAAAAATTCTGTTCCAAATAAATCAGTAATTTTGCCTATTCCATAAGTTTTAATTTTATTTTTATGAAGAAGGCTAAGAATAGTTTCACCTGGGGGAGCCATGCCGAAATCTTTTCTGTCATATGTTCTTGTAAAGCTACCTTCATCACCAATAAACGGTCTTGCGATAACTCTTCCTATATTGTATTGATTACAATATTTTCTTGAAATTTTACAGATTTCATAAAGTTTTTCAATACTGCAAACTTTATTATGAGCAGCTATCTGAAAAACTGAATCTCCAGATGTATATAAAATTAGATCCCCTGTTTCTAAATGTTGATTGCCAAGCTCTTCAATAATTTCAGTTCCAGATGCGTGCCTGTTCCCAATAAACTGACAGTTTGCTTCTTTTTCAATATTCTGGATTAGATCTTTAGGAAACCCATTTTCAAAGATTTTAAATTCAGTTTTTGTAGTTAATCCAGCTAATTCCCAGTGACCTGTAGTTGAATCGTTACCTACTGAGTCTTCTGAAAGCCTACCTACTGTAGCGATACCTGTATCATTCATGTTTAGAACATTTGTAATTTTTCCAAATCCAAGTTTTTCCATATTCGGTAAATTTACACCACCAACTGCTTTAGACACATTAGCTAAAGTATTGGAACCTAAATCCCCATATAATGCTGCATCTGGAGCTTCTCCAACACCTAAAGAATCAATAACAACTAGAAAACAACGCTTCATTAAATTGTACCGAAAAGTCTATCTCCCATATCTCCTAATCCAGGGACTATGTACCAATTTTCATTTAATTTTTCATCTATATTTCCAGTAACAAGAGTCACATCAGGATGAGTTTCTTCTAACATTTTTATACCCTCTGGGGCTGAGATTACAGTCAAGGCGATAATATTTTTAGGCGATGATTCTTTTACTTTGTCAATAGCAAACGATAGTGAACCCCCTGTTGCAAGCATAGGTTCTAGTATGAAAACATTCTTATTTTCTAGATTAGGAAGATTTTCATAATAATATTCTGGTTCAGCTGTTTCTTCATTTCTTTGAACTCCTATATATCCAAACGCAACATTGGGTATTAAATCTTTTACCCCATCTACTAGTCCAAGCCCAGCACGAAGAACTGAAACAGCTACATTCTCATTTTCAATTTCATAACCTTCAGTTTTTGTTATAGGTGTTTCAACTTCTTTGTTTAAAAGTGAAATATTTTTAGACCCTTCTAGGATTAATAAATATGAAAGTTTAGATGCGTAAGTTCTGAAATCTTCAACTGTAGTATTTTTGTCTCTCAATATAGTTAAATAATGATTTTTTAATGGATGTGATAATTCTATTACTTGCATCAGATTCAGATTAGCAAAACATTAAATCTTTTCTAGTTATTTTTCTTAAGAAGTTAATCTAATAAATATACATTTTATGTTTTACATCATGTAATATTATGTATTGCTATTTAAATAAAGGAAACAAATGCCTGTAAAAATAAGGCTTGCACAAAGAGGTAAGAAAAAAACTAGGACTTATAGAGTTGTTGTTGCTGATTCTCGCTCTCCTAGAGATGGTCGTTTTATCGAAGATTTAGGCTACTATGACCCACACCACAATCCTTCAAAAGTTGAAATAGATGTAGATAAAGCAGTATCTTGGCTGGATAAGGGTGCACAACCATCTGAAAGAGCTCAGAAATTATTAGAAATATCTGGAGCTTGGGCACAATGGAGATCTTCAAAAGGGGAAGTTGTATCTATACCAACACCACCTGATGAAAAGATTAAAAGTAGTTCTAAAGCAAATAAAAAGAAACAAGATTCATTAGAAGTTTCAGAGGCAGAATCTTCTAATGAAGAATCGTCAGAAAAGGAAGAAGAGTAAATTATGGCTTCAGGTTCCATTGTAAAAAATGTTGTAGAATATATTGTTTCTCAGATTGTAGAAGATCCTAAGTCTGTAAAAGTAGATATTGCAGATTCTGATGATGAAAATGTATCAATTGAAGTTAGAACTTCCCCTGATGACATGGGTAGAGTCATTGGTAAGCGTGGAAGAGTAGCACGTGCGATTCGCACCGTAGCTCAAGCAGCTGCAGATGAAGAAGGACTGCAATCTAGCGTCGAATTTATTGACTAACAATAACCTTTTTTATGTTGGTAAATTAGGAAAACCCCATTCTCTTAAAGGATTCCAATATATAAATATTGATATATTTTTTAGAAATCATAATCTTGATGATATTGAATTAAAGGTTGGAAAAGATTATCTAATTGTTGAAGATTTTAAGAATCATTTAAAAGATAGAAATTTAATAAAATTTACAAATTTTGACACTATAGAGTCTATACAAAATCTAAGAGATTCAGATGTATCTATTTCAAAAGATCTAGTTGATACATTTATTAATGAATTCAATCTTCCGTGGCCAGGTTTTTTTAAGGGATTGGAAATAACTAATGATGGAATGGTTTTAAAGAGTGTCCAATATTTAAATAAGATGATTTTCTGCAATGTTGATGGAATAAAAGATTTTCTTGTTCCTTATAACGACAACTATTTTTACTATAACAATGGAAATTTAGAACTGATCAACGATAGCTTAACTACATAACCATTCAAATATTAACTTACTATATTTGTCATCTACCATATTTTCAGGATGCCATTGAATTCCAATTGCTTCCCACTGATTAGTTGTTTCAATACCTTCTATTACTCCATCTGATGATTTGGCAGTAATTTTTAGGTCTTTACCCAGTAAATCAATTCCTTGATGATGAATAGAATTAACACTTATTGTTGTTTTTTGAAATAAAGAATATAACTTTGAATCATTATAAATTTCAATATCATGAATGTGTGACCTTGCATCTTCGAAAGGTTTATCATGCTTTATATCTGTAAATCCAGCATCATTTAAATCCTGATACAGTGTGCCTTTTTTGTATACATTTAATAATTGGTTTCCTCTGCAAATTGCTAAAGTTTTAATATTGTTTTTTTCAGCAGATTTAAGTAGGCCTAACTCAGTTAAATCTCGTTGATCAGAAATTCTTGTCGTTTTATCATTTATATCTTGTCCGTATACATTAGGATTTATATCTCCACCACCAGATATAATTAGGCCATCAAATTTTGAAATATTAATATTATCTAAATCTTGTGGGCCAACAATTACAGCTGTGCTTCCGTATTTATTACACAGTTTTACAAAATCATTATTTATTACTACACAGGGAATATTTCCAGGAGCCATATCGACATTTTTAGTTCCTGTAGAAATTGCAATTAACTTATTCATAACTAAATATGCACTGAACCTCTACACAAACATTTAGAGGAAGACTCTTAACACCTACTGCTGATCTTGTTGCCTTCTCACTAAAAAATTCAGCTAAAGTATCAGTAAATCCATTTAGCACCTTCGCATGATCTACAAAAGAATCATCAGCGTTAACAAATCCTACAACATTTACTGGTTGAAGATTATTTATATCAGTATGTGACTTAAGTGTTGCAATAGTTAATTTAGCACATAAAGCAGATGCTGCATATGCATCTGTAATAGAGATTTCACTTGGAACTTTTCCTATAAATTTTTGATTTCCAGTAATAGGTATATGTCCTGAAGTAAATATAAGATTCCCAACTCTTTTATATGTCACATAGTTGCCTATTGCTTGAGGAGCTGTTGGAAAGTCATTCTCCATTTTTAAGAAGTTCCTTGATTAGGTCAACTACTCTATTTGAGTATCCCCATTCATTGTCGTACCAACACACAACTTTTAAATGGTTATTTTCTAAAAGTTGAGTTGATGAAGCATCGTATATACTTGAATGTGGATTATTGAGTATGTCAGTTGATACAAGTGGAATATCTGAGTACTCCAAAATACCTTTTAGTTCATTTTCTGAAGCATTTCTGATAGCAGCATTAACTTCTTCAATGGTTACATCTTTCTCAAGCTCAACAACTAAATCAACAACACTACCGTTGGGTACAGGAACTCTCATAGCCATTCCATCAAGTTTTCCATTTAATTCAGGGAGAACCATGCCCACTGCCTTAGCTGCACCTGTTGACGTAGGAATAATATTTTGGGTAGCACTTCTACCTCTTCTAAAGTCACTGTGAGTTGTTTCGGCTAGTGCTTGATCATTAGTGTAAGCATGAATAGTAGTCATTAAACCTGATCTAATAACAAAATTATCATTAAGAACTTTAGCAATTGGTGCTAAACAATTTGTAGTACAGGAAGCATTGGATACAATTTTATGATCACTATTTAAGTCATCATTGTTTACTCCAAGAACAATTGTTGCATCTATCTCATCTTTAGGTGGAACTGTAAGCAGGACCTTTTTAGCTCCAGCTTTGATATGCATATTTAATGATTCACTATCTCTAAATATCCCAGTAGATTCAATCACTACATCTACATTGTGTTCTTTCCACGGTAAATCTTTTGGATTTTTAATTGAGATTAGATCGATAGTTCTCTCATTAACTTTTAATTTATTACCGTCCAATGACACATCAGCATCCAAAACTCCCATGACGGAATCATGTTTTAGTAAATAAGCTAAATTTTCATAGTTACCTAGGTCATTAATTGCTACAACATTTAACGGAGAATTACTTTCAATTATAATTCTCAATATTGACCTACCGATTCTTCCGAATCCATTAATCGCTATATTTCCCATACTTACTCCAAATCCATTTTTTTTAGTGTATCTATAATGCGTGCTGCATATCCCCATCCGTTATCGAACCAAATAATTAATTTAATTTTTTTATTATTAATACCCATTGTTGCAATTCCATCTACTAGTCCGGAAAGGGTGCTTCTCACTACGTCAGAAGAGACTATAGGATCATACGTAATTCCTACAATATCCTTTAAAGAGTTTTTAGAAATATCTTCTATTAATTTATTTATTTCTTCTACTGAAGTTTCTTTATTTAGATCAATAGTTAAATCAACAGTACTACCATCAGGAACCGGGACTGTCATTGAAGATGAAGCTACCTTATTTTTGAGTGATGGTAGCACTTCAACTATAACATCAGATGATTTAGTAATACTTGGAATAATATTCTCACCGGCGGCTCTATTTAATCTCAATCCTTCTCCAGCAACATCCGCTAGTCTATTGGAGTTTGAATAGCCATGAACCGTCGTTATAAAAGCACGTTTAATCCCAACCTTTTCTTGTAAATTTTTTAAAAGTGGTGCAACTGCATTTGCCGTATTAGATCCTAATGAAAATGCATTCGCTGAAAAATCTACTTTATCATCATTAGCTCCAGGAATATAAATTTGAACATCACCAAAATTCATTGGTGTAGAGGCTATTAGGACTTTTTTACAACCTTTTTTAATGTGTTCTTGAATCTCATCAAGAATTTGAGGCTTTCCAGTAGCAAGAATAACAACATCCGTGTTTGTAGATAACCAATCTGCATCTGCAGAGTCTTTCCAATTATTAAAAAGAATTTCCCTTCCATTAACAATTATTCCATTTTCTGATTCTTCAATGTCTGCATCTAGCTGCCCATAGATAGAATCATATTTTAGTAAATAGATAAGATTTTTTTTATCTGCAGTGTCGGAGATTGAAATTATGTCTATATTATTATTTGTAAGTGATTGTCTAAATAAGTCTCTACCTATTCTTCCAAACCCAACGAGAGAAACTCTAGTCATTCTATTCCCTTACTATTATTTTATAACTTCTTGTTACAATCAAGTAATATAGTCTAAAAAAGAAGATTATGATAAACATAACCAAAAATATCAATGATTTAATATTTGGTGATATTCCAACTGCTGAACTACTTGAAGAAGCATATCTAAAAAAAATAGAATATTTTGGAAATTTAATAACATACAGTCCTAAAGTCTTTATTCCTTTAACAACAATGTGCAGAGATAAATGTGCTTACTGTACATTTGTTAAGTCTCCTAAAGAAGGTGGACAGTACTTGTCAATAGAAGATGTTTTAAGTATTGCTGAAGCTGGAGATGCCAACGGTTGCTATGAGGCTCTTTTTACATTAGGTGATAAACCCGAAATTAAATGGAATGCGGCTAAAGATGAATTAAATAAATTTGGATTTAATTCTACTCATCAGTATTTAATTCACTGCATGAAAGAAGTTAATGAGAGTATGACAATATTTCCCCATGCAAATCCAGGATTGATGTCGAAGGATGAAATAAATGATTTAAAAATACATTCTCCTTCTGGAGGCATAATGATTGAAAGTTTCTCAAAAGATATTTACTCAAAGGGAAAACCACACTATAAAACAACAACTAAATTCGTAGATTTAAGATTGGAAACATTAAATAATGCCCTTGAAATTAAATATCCTATGACAACAGGCTTGCTACTGGGACTTACAGAGACAAAAGAGGAATTAATAAATGATATTGAACAAATGGTAAATGTATCAAAAAATAATTCATCAATACAGGAAATTATTTTGCAGAACTTTAGAGCAAAAGTTAATACATTAATGAGGAATAATGCCGAAATAACAAATGATTTGTTTTTAAGAATTATTGCAACAATTAGAATTTTTGTTCCTGGTCATATTTCTGTTCAAGTTCCACCAAATCTATCACCCGATATTAATTTATTCTTAAAAAGCGGTATTAATGATTTAGGTGGTATTTCACCACTAACCATTGATTGGGTTAACCCCGATCATTTATGGCCTAATTTAGAAAAATTGAGTATTGAAGTTTTAAAATCTAATCAAGTCTTAAAAAAAAGACTTCCTATTTATCCAAGATTTATACAAAAAGAATGGTTAAATGAAATAATGTTTGAAAAAATTAATAATATTATTGATACTAATGGATATCCAGAGGAATAATTATGAGTAAAAATATATCCTTCTTGAGAATACGACCTTGTGATAATGACAATGAAATATATTTAAACTCTAGAAAAAATGAAGGAACATCTTCATTTTTTATCAAAGAAGACACGAATGTCGATTTAGAGTCAGTTCATAGTAAAGAGTTTCAAACTATATCTAAAAACCCAAATATTGATAGTGATATGTGGATTGTAAATGATGAAAACTGGATTACCTTTAAAAAATATGAGAGTAAAAGGCTTATATATAAATATTCTGGAAATCGTGAAATTGCAATTGAGATCATAGATAGATTAACACCTGGTATTGTCTTAATAAAAAATGTAAGTGATATAAAATTTTTAAAATCAATAAAAACTAAAAATACATTTTTTATCAGTTCTTATGCAAATTCAATAGAGGAGGCTTTGCGATTATCCAATGAGCAAATTGATGATCTTCTCTTACGGGATTGGAGTTCTGATCAGATATTAGATCTTCAAAACCACCAGGACTTTAACTACTTTGAAAGAACTGTATTATCACCACTTTTTTCAATTGATGAAGCTAGAAAATTATTCGATTCAAAAAGGTACTTTCGATACCTTAAGACAAAAGATGTTAGAGGCTACAGGAGACTAAAAACTAAATGGTCACCTGGTAGTGGACTCCCTTTGCATAAGTTAGAAAAATTTCAACATAATAAAATTAGTAATTTTTATGATGAAGAATTTGATGAGATAATACAAAAAATTAATAACTCAGAAACAATCAATGATGAAGATTTATTTAAGCTATTTCATACATCCGGAACAAAAATTAATGAATTAGCAGAAGTAGCTAATAAATTAAATCTTGAAAAAAATGGTAACAAAGTTAGCTTTGTTCAGAACAGAAATATTAATTATACAAATCAGTGTTACTACAAATGCGGATTTTGTGGGTTCTCAAAGGGACCTAATAGTTTAAATTTGAAGGAGAAGCCTTATTCTATAGATATTCCTGAGATTGTAGACAGGTCTGTAGAAGCATATGAAATGGGTGCTAGTGAAGTATGTTTACAAGGAGGTATTCATCCCGAATATACTGGGGAATTTTATATGTCCATGGTTAGAGAAATTAAAACTGTAGTACCAAATTTACATATACACGGATTTACACCTTTAGAAATATGGCAAGGTGCTGAAACCATAAACACTCCTGTCGAAGAATATTTAAGAATGCTAAAAGATGCTGGATTAAACACTCTTCCTGGCACTGCAGCTGAGATACTGGACGACAGAGTTAGAGAATATTTGTGTCCAGATAAAATAACATCCTCGCAATGGGCCTACGTTATGGAAGTAGCTCACTCCCTAGGTATAAAATCTACTGCAACAATTATGTTTGGCCATATAGATGATATAAGGTCATGGGTTAATCATTTTAGATTAATAAGAGACATTCAAGATACCACAGGGGGGTTTACTGAAGTTGTCCCGTTACCTTTTGTGCACATGGGTTCTCCAATATATTTACGAGGAAAGAGTATGCCTGGACCCACTTGGGATGAAGTAGTACTTATCCATGCACTTGCAAGAATTTATTTTTTTAACAGCATAGACAATATTCAAGCAAGTTGGGTTAAGTTAGGACACGACGGTGCTGGAAAACTTCTGCATGCAGGAGTTAATGATTTAGGTGGAACATTAATTAATGAAAATATAAGTCGTGCTTCTGGTGCTGATCACGGCCAAGAAACTACACAAAAACAATTTATAGAGATCATTACTAATGAAAAGAAAACACCTATGTTGAGAAACACTCTTTATACAGAATTTAAGAAAATGGAAATAGCCCATATCAACAATGAATAAGTATCAAGTTGTTACACTTTTTCCTAATTTAATTGAGGAATGGAAAAAAGTTGGAATAATCAACCAAGCATTAAAAAAAAATTTACTTGAAATTTCCTCAATCAATCTTCGCAATTATGGGATAGGTGAATATAAGCAAGTAGATGACTCACCCTATGGTGGAGGTCCCGGTATGGTTCTAATGCCAGAGCCATTAGATAATGCAATTGTTGAAAATAAAGCTAAAAAAAATGTTTTTCTTACTCCTTCTGGTCAGCAAATGAATGAAAACTTGATAGAAGAACTTCTTAATTATGAGTCACTAAATTTTATATGTGGAAGATATGAGGGCTTTGACCAGAGGGTGCTTGATATACACGCTGATTATGAGGTTTCAGTTGGTCAATCTGTAGTTTCAGGAGGTGAAATTCCTGCACTTTACGTACTGGAAGCTTTGATAAGGAGAATACCAAATGTATTAGGTAATCCAGAATCATTAGTAAATGAAACTTTTGTAAATAATCAGAAAGATTTTCCTGTGTATACACGTCCTGAAGTATATAAAGAACATAAAGTGCCAGATGTATTACTTTCTGGTAATCATAAAGAAATAGATAATTGGAAAAAGAATAATTTAAAAGACATGTAATCTTTTTTTACTTATATAATTCATCCTTGGAGAGATTATGGATTTAATACAAAATATAGAAAAATCTTACATTAAAGAAGACCTTCCTGCATTCAAATCTGGAGATACAGTAAAAGTTAATGTAAAGGTTTCAGAAGGAAATAGGGAAAGAATTCAAACTTTTGAAGGTGTAATAATTGCTGTAAATGGCGTTGCTGTAAATAAATCTATTACTGTAAGAAAACTTTCTTTTGGAGTAGGAGTTGAAAGAATTTTTCCGGTGCATGCTCCTATAGTTGATTCCATTGAAGTAATTAGAAAAGGTAAAGTACGGAGATCAAAGCTTTATTACTTAAGAGATAGAGTTGGTAAATCTGCAAAGATTAAAGAAGATCGCAACTAATTTATTAAAATAAAATTACTATAAAAAAAATTATAAAAACATTATTGACTATTTTGGCAGCAATTTTAGCTGCAACTTTCGTCAGAACATTTATTATACAAATATACTTTATACCTTCGTCCTCTATGGAGCCTACTTTAGAAATAAATGACAGAGTCCTTGTTTTAAAGGATGCATTTGCAAATATAGATATTGAAAGTGGCGATATAGTTATTTTTTATAATCCTGAGACTCCATACACTGAAGACTTTTTGAAAGAATATTATCAAGCTTTACAAATTTGGAATCTTACCACAAGTGATTCGATACTTAATTCTGCAATAATTAAACGAGTAGTTGGAGTTGGAGGTGATACCGTCAATATTATGCAAGATGGAAAAGTTTTTGTAAATGGTGAGCAGTTTGTAGTTTTGAATATTGATGAAACCAGCTTCTTTAGAGAAGAAACATATATTGTTCCTGAAAATGAAATATTCGTGTTAGGTGATAATAGAATTAATAGTCAAGATTCAAGATATATAGGAACGGTACCTATAAATAATATTGTTGGAAAAGCTTCCTATGTTATATATCCATTTGATAATTATCAGAATCTAGATGATTGAAGATAAAATTTGGGAAGCTAATCCAGACCAATACATAATTGGCTCAGACGAGGTTGGCAGAGGATGTTTTGCTGGACCGATATCTGCAACTTCTGTAAAAATTAATTATTCACATATTACTTTATTAAAAGAAGTAAAAGACTCAAAAAAACTTTCACCAAAAAAAAGAAAAGAAATATTTAATATTATTCAAGAAAGCAATATTCAGTATTCTTATGAATCTTGTGATAATAAATTTATTGATATTTATGGAATCAAAAAAGCTAACGAAAAAGTATTAGAAGATTCTATAACTTCATTATATGAATTTAGCGACCTAGTCTATGTAGACCATTTTAAAATCAAAAAATACAATTCAATTTCTGTAATTAGAGGTGAAGATAATTGTAGAGCTATTGCACTTGCAAGCATCATTGCAAAAGTTATTAGAGATGAATACATGATTGATATTTCTAATGATTATCCTGAATATCATTTTGAAAACAACAAAGGATACGGAACCAAAGAACACCGCCAAGCTATAAGTAATTTTGGTTTATCTGATATTCATAGAAAGTCTTTTAATTTAATGCCCAAATGACAACTGCTACTGTAAGAATTACAGCAAAAATAATATTTATATAGTCAGTTTTGTTTGCTCTGTATTCTTTATTTGGATTAAATCCCATATATACATTCTAAATTAATTTGTATTAAACTTCATAATATGGTCCTTGAATCTAATAATTTAGAAGAAATTAAATTTATACAATTTAATGACGAGAGTTCATTGAATGCAATTGGCTCAGAAGATTGGAGTTCATTAATTAATGAAATTGAAGATTTTGAAAAGAGTGATCTTAAATACCTTGTTATTAAGCATGTAAATGGCAATTACTCAGCTGGTGCTCAATTAGGTGAAAATATTAATGCATTAATGGACGACGTTTCTGCAGCAGCATTGAAATTATGGAATTGTAAAAAACCTGTTATTTCTTTAGTTGACGGAATTGCCGCAGGTGCTGGCTCAAATATGATGCTTTTAAGTGATTTTATTATTGCAACTCCTGAAACTAGATTTATTGAAGTATTTGTAAGAAGGGGATTAGTTGTTGACTTTGGAGGATCATGGATACTTCCAAGAATAATAGGTATCCAAAAAGCGAAAGAATTAATGATGACTTCAAATGAAATAAGTGGAGAGGAATTAAATCAATTAGATGTATTGTATAAGATGACTAGTGCTGAAAATATTGATTCAGAATTTAAAAATCTTATTGAAAAATTGAATAATCAAAGTTTTATATCAGTATGTATGGTTAAACAGCAAATAAAAGAAGGATTAGATTTAACATTTGAACAATCTTTACAAAATGAAACTGATAATCAAAATAGCAGATTTTTACATTCTGATGCTGCAGAAGGAATGCTTGCTTTTATAGAAAAAAGAAAACCAAATTTTAAAAATACACTTGATGAATAAAATAATTGTATAACTATTCATTTATATGTATATTTATGCAATAATTCTAACTTAACCAAATGGAGGTTTAATAAGTGAAAACTAAAAAATCACTCCTTTTAATGTTTGCTCTTGCATTGGTTGCAGCTGCCTGTGGTGGTGGCTCTGCAACTCCATGTGATGAAGTAGATATTACAACTGGAGAAAATGGTTTACCAGATCTTGATGGATGTGAATTTACATTCGCTGTTGAGAATGCGTATTTACCATTTAATTATATTGATGCAGCTGACGGTGAAGCAAAAGGTTGGGACTATGACGTCTTCAATCATATGGGCGAATTAATGAATTTCGTACCTGTTTACGTTCCAGCAGCATGGGATGGGATGATTCAAGCTGTTGCTGATGGCCAATTCATGGTCGCAGGTGATGGAATCACTATAACTGCTGAAAGAGATGAAATTATAGATTTTTCAGATGGGTATATTAACCTAGCCCAAAGAGTACTTGTAGCAGCTGGTAACACAGATATTACAAGTATCGATGATCTCAAAAATGGTGACTATACAGTTGCAACTCAAAAAGGAACAACAAACTATGAGTTTGCAGTTTCTGAACTAGGCGAAGATAAAGTTAAAGCTTTTGATGACTTTAACTTCGCAATCCAAGCTGTTATATCTGGTGATGCAGATGCATCAATCATTGACGAAACAGCTGGTTTAGGTTACATGGGAGCTAATAAAGACCAAGTAAAATTGGTTGGTGGCGATCTAACTTCAGAACAACTTGGTTTTGCATTTCCTAATGGAAGCGCATTAGTTGACGTAGTTAATCAAGGCCTAGCTGCAATGAAAGATAGTGGAAAATTAGCAGAAATTAATGCTAAGTTTTTCTCACCAGACTTTTCAGTTACTTATGATGATATCGCAGAATGTGATGAAGACATTCCTGTAGAATATTATCCTGAAGGTTGTGACCCTGGAAGTGAAGAATAAGTAATTAAATTACTTATATAATTTTGTAATAGGCACGGAAATCCGTGCCTATTGCTTTATTATGGGTACAAATGAAATTAAAAAACCTTCTTAAACCTGATAATTGGTGGATATTAATTCTTAGTGGAATTATATTTTATATGTTATTCATGATTTATTCTGAACCAGAGTACAACAAAGCTTTTAATTTTATACTTCCTGGTCTTGCAATAACTTTTTTATCCACATTTGTATCATTTATTGTTGCTTTATTTCTTGGATTAATTTCTGGAATAGGCAGGATTTCTAAAAATAAGTACGCTAGAACTATCTCAAGAACATATATTGAGTTTATAAGAGGCGTTCCAGTTTTAATTTTAATATTTACTATTGCTTTTGTTGTTGTAGTTAGGGGTGCTGAATTATTTAATATTAATAACGGAAATGTTCCTATGCTTGTACGTGCCATAATTGCATTATCCGTATTTTATGGTGCATATATAGCAGAAGTTTTTCGTGCTGGTATTGAATCTGTACATACAGGTCAAAGAGAGGGTGGTGCTTCTTTAGGTTTGTCGGAACGACAAGTTATGAGATATATTGTTTTACCACAAGCATTTAGAAATATGCTTCCTGCGCTTGGCAACGATTTTATATCTATGATGAAGGATTCTTCTCTCCTCTCTGTTTTAGCTGTAGAAGACTTAACTTACAGAGGAAGGCTTTATTCTGGTAGCACCTTTAGATTTGCAGAAACTTATCTTGTTCTCACCGTTTTATATTTAATTATTACACTCATACTCTCGGGCTTCCAAAGAAAGCTAGAAAAAAGACTTGAAACTAACTAATAAAAATTACCAAAATAAAATAATTAAAGAATATTTATCATATTTATCTAAAGTCAAAGGCTATTCACAACATACTGTAAAATCATATAATTCCGACATAAATCAATATTTAAAAATTAATCAAGAAATTGGTAAATTTTCTTATTATTTAAAAGTTTTAAGTCAAAAAAGTTATACAAAATCAACAATTAATCGAAAATTAACTTCAATAAAAACATTTCTAAAATGGGCTTCTTCAATGGATTATTTTGATGCATCTCTTATTCAAAATGTAAGTAATTTAAAAACAGAAAAAAAATTACCAAATATTCTAAGCTCTACTTACATAAACAAGCTGTTAGATGAATTACCATCTACCTCATCAAAAGAAATTAGAGATAAAGCAATTTTAGAATTAATGTATTCATCTGGTTTAAGAGTTGGTGAAGTATCTAATTTAAAAATTCAAAATTTTAATCTTA
Organism: Acidimicrobiaceae bacterium; assembly: GCA_028344675.1. Taxonomy (GTDB): domain Bacteria; phylum Actinomycetota; class Acidimicrobiia; order Actinomarinales; family Actinomarinaceae; genus Actinomarina. The sequence goes on from JAOMBT010000005.1 coordinate 27,005, forward strand.
ATAAATCTATAAAAGTACTTGGTAAAGGTAACAAGGAACGAGTACTACCAATAACTTCTAGAGCTAGTGGTGCAATAAGCAGTTACCTAAGTCTGTCAAGATCTAAGTTTAAAAATGAGAAATCATTTGATTTTATGTTCTTGGGAATCAGAGGCGGACAACTTAGAGAAAGAGAGATAAGGAGAATTGTAAATCTTCGGGTCGGAACATTTCCACATAGCCTAAGGCATACATTTGCTACTCATTTACTTGAAGGTGGAGCTGATTTAAGAGTAGTTCAGGAACTCCTTGGTCACAATGATCCAAAAACAACACAAATTTATACTCATGTATCAAAAAAACAACTTAAAGAAAAATATAAACAATCTCATCCTAGAGGTTGAATAATATCAAATAGATATTAGAATTTTATAAAAATAGACACCGTATCTACAAGTTTCCTTGGTGAACGAAAGTTTGGAAACCGCTTAGGCAAGGGATATGGGATGAAATAACCAAAGGAGAAATTATGACTACTTCGATGAAAGACCTGTTGGAAGCAGGAGTTCATTTTGGCCATCAAACACAAAGATGGAATCCCAAAATGGATAAATATATATATAGCGCTAAAAGTGGAATTCACATTCTTGATTTAAGAATTACTTATGAAGCAATAGAGCAATCAGAAGATTACATTCAAAAGCTAGTAGCTAATAGTGGGAAAGTACTTTTTGTTGGTACCAAACCACAAGCTCAACAAGTTATACAAGATCAAGCTATTAGAGCAGGTATGCCGTATGTAAATTTTAGGTGGTTAGGTGGAATGCTCACTAACTTTAAAACGATTATTAAAAGAGTTACGTACCTAAAAGAATTAATGGCACTTGAATCTTCTGGTGAAATTAATGCATATACAAAATCTGAAAGATTAAAAATTAGACGTGAAATTGAAAAGCTTAATAAGTCTATAGGCGGAATCGTTAATTTAAATAAATTACCAGATGCATTGTTTGTTGTCGATTTAGGCAATGAATCAACAGCTATAACAGAAGCGAGAAAATTGGGAATTCCAGTAATAGGTCTTGCTGATTCAAATGTAGACCCTGAAGGTGTAGAAATTGTAGTCCCTGGCAATGATGATGCTATAAGGTCAATAGAATTAATTACTACTTCAATTGCTGATGCTTGTTTGAAAGGCTCAGGAAAAAGAGAAGAAGTTGAAAATAAGGAGAGTAGTTAATGTCAATTTCAGCTGGAGATGTTAAAAAATTACGAGACATGACTGGTGCTGGCATGATGGACGCAAAAAAAGCCCTTTCAGAAAATGATGGAGATTTTGACAAAGCTGTTAAATACTTAAGAGAAAAAGGATTGGCAGATTCAAAAAAAAGAGCTGAAAAGGACGCAAATCAAGGAACCATTGGAGATTACATCCATTATCAACAAGACAGAGCTGTTTCTGGTGTTTTAGTGGAATTAGCATGTGAAACCGATTTTGTTGCTAAGTCTGATGAATTTAAAAATGTCGCGAAACAAGTTGCAATGCATATTGCAGCATTAAAACCTGAATTTTTAAATATTGAAGACATTCCCACTGATAGAATTAATGAAGAAAAAGATATTATTAAAAAACAATCAGAAAATGAAGGAAAACCTCAGGATGTTATTTCTAAAATTGTAGAAGGTAAAGTTGCATCCTTTTATAAAGATTACGTATTAAATGAACAGACATTCTGCAATCCTGAGTTTTATGAAGGACAAGTCGGTACTATGATTGATGAACTTTCTGGAAGGCTTGGTGAAAAAATTTATATAAAAACTTTCTCCAGAATTGAAGTAGGTAGTTGAAATGAGTAGGGTTCTACTTAAACTTTCGGGAGAATCCTTTGCTAATCCAGATTCTAATTTTGGTATTCAACCAGATGTTATTGAAAGAATCGCTTCAGAAATTACTCATGCTAACAATGACGGTATTGAAATAGGTGTAGTTGTTGGTGGAGGTAATTTTTTTCGTGGAGTACAGGAATCTGCAAAAAATATGGCTCAAGCAAATGCTGACTATATGGGCATGCTTGCTACTGTAATTAATGCTGTTGCTTTAAAAGATGCTTTAGATCAGAACGGTACTCAAACGAGAGTTCAATCCGCAATAACTATGACTGCTGTAGCTGAACCCTATATTCGCTTAAGAGCTATTAGACACCTAGAAAAAGGAAGAGTCGTTATCTTTGCTGCTGGAACAGGTAACCCTTATTTTACAACTGATACTGCTGCTTCTCTTCGTGCTGCTGAAATTGATGCTGATTTAATGCTTAAATCTACAAGAGTAGATGGAGTTTATGATATGGATCCCGAAAAAGATAATTCTGCCGTACAATATGAAGAAATTTCTTATACAGATGTTGTAGCAAGTAAATTAGAGGTAATGGATTTAACAGCAATAACATTATGTGAAGAAAATAAAATGCCAATAAGAGTATTTAATGGTATGAAAAATAAAAATATATACAATGCTTTAGTTGGCAAAGAAATTGGCACTTTAATAAGGTAAAAACATGTCTGAATCACTTATAAAACAAATAGAAGAAAATATGCTTACATCTATAAACTATCTTGTCGATGATTTTGCAACAATAAGAACAGGCAGAGCAAATCCTGCATTGGTTGATAAATTAAATATTGAATATTATGGGACTAAAACACCACTTCAACAACTTGCAACAATTTCTGTTCCAGATCCTAAATTATTAGTTATACAACCTTTTGATAAAACAGCTTTAGAAGAAATAGAAAAATCTATATTGCAGGCAGATATAGGATTAAATCCTGCGAATGATGGAGAAGTAATAAGAATTCCAATCCCTCCACTATCCGAAGAGAGAAGAAAAGAATTAGGAAAGGTAGCTTCGAAATTTTCCGAAGATGCAAAAGTATCCGTTAGAAGCCATAGAAGAAATGGAATTGATGAAATTTCTAAATTAAAAGATGATCATTCTGCAGATGAAATTAAACGATTAGAATCAAAAGTACAGGAATTAACAGATAATTTTGTTAATAAAGTTGATGAGTTACTTTTGGTGAAGCAAAATGAATTACTTGAGGTTTAGAAAATTATATCAAGCCGATAATGACGGTACCTTTTGGCCCGGCTATATTGAACTTCCTGATAATGATACAGAAGTAGAGCCTGAAGAAACTAACAATAAAAAGAATTTTAACTTACTTTCAAACCCAAGAGTCTATACGGGACTAGGCTTACTTGCACTAGTAACATTATTTTTCTTAAATAAAACAACTGCTCTAATTCTTTTAGTTATTGTTGCTCTCATAGCTACAAAAGAATGGTTTGATATTTTTGAATATGGAATCATGCTTCCATACCCGTTGCTTTTGTACGCTTCTTTAGCACCTTTAATTACTATTTATTTTTATGGCTATGAAAATTATTACATACCTTTTTTTATATTTCCATTAGGTGTGGTGATATACACAGGTACATTTTTAGACTATGGAATTTATGAGAAATTTGGCAGTTCTTTTTTATTTCTTGTTTGGTTTGGCTCTGGATTAGGAGCTATTGGATATATTTTAAGTAATTTTGGACCGTTATTTACATATTTTCTATTAATTTCTATCTCTATGTCTGATATTGCAGCATATGAATATGGAAGAAGGTATGGAAAAAGAAAACTAGCTAAAAATATTTCTCCAAACAAAACTTTAGAAGGCTTTCTTGCTGGACTTATTGTTGGTGTTATTGTTAATTTTTTTGTTTTAAGAAACAGTTTAGAATTAACATTTACTCAGAGTTTACTACTTGCTGTTTTTTTTATAATATTTGCAACTTTGGGAGATTTATTCGAATCAAAAATTAAAAGATCCGTTGAAGTAAAAGATGCTAGTTCTTTGTTGCCTGGCCATGGTGGTGTATTAGACAGAATTGACTCACAGTTATTGAGTTTCCCAGTTTTAGTGTTCTTTCTACATTTTTTAGATTTAATCCAATAAGTGTAATAATTAATATATGAATGCTATTTTAACAATTGCCTTACTAACTCTATTTGTAGTACTGCATGAGTTAGGACATTATATATCTGCAAGAAGATCAAAAATAGCAGTATCAGAATTCTTTGTTGGATTTGGTCCCAAAATATTCTCTTTTAAAAAAAATAAAACTGAGTATGGTTTAAAAGCATTTTTATTGGGTGGTTATGTAAAAATACCTGGAATGGATCAAAACGAAAATCCCGATGGTTATGAAAATAATGAGTTATTTCATACAGCAACTTGGACAAAAAAATTATATATTGCATCATCGGGAATTATTGTTAATTTTTTACTCGCTTGGATAATATTATTTTCCATATTTGCTTTCTATGGTATTGAACAGCCAACTCTTGAAATTAACACTATTGGTTCTTCTTCAGTTAATCAAACTCAGGCTGCACCTTCTGAAATTGCTGGTCTAAAGCCCGGTGATATAATTTCTTCCTTTAATGGTAATAATGTAGACAATTGGGATAACCTAGTAAATTTTATTGAGGTCAATCCAAATCAAGAAGTAAATATTGGATATACAAGAAACTCACAAAAATATATCACTACAGCAAAACTTGAATCTAGAGAGATAAATAATAAAAGTTATGGTTATTTGGGTGTATCTCCAGTATTGGAAAGACAAACTTTAAGTATATTAGAAGCTATACCAGCTACAACTTTAGTTGAATTAGATATGACAAAATCCGCAATACAGGGAATATTTACTTTATTCAGTCCTCAAAATTTACAAACATTACTTGGCACATATACAGGAGAGTCAATTCCTGATGAAGTAAGGCCATTAAGCCCAATTGGATTAGCACAAGCAGGAAATCAGATTGCTGAAAGCGGGTATGTAAATTTATTTAGCTTACTTGCCTTTGTGAATATTTTTTTAGCAGTTTTTAACTCAATTCCACTAGTACCTTTAGATGGAGGAAGAATAGTACTTGCACTTTATGAAGGGATTACAGGAAAAAAAGTAGAAGATAAAAAACTTTATCCTATTGCTGCTGTTGTAATTTTAGTTTTCGTCTTCTTAGGAATTACTGCTTTCTACTTGGATATAACACAACCAATAAAATTATGATCAAAAGAAGAAAAACTTCACAGTTTATGCTCGGGAATGTTGGAGTTGGCTCCGAGCATCCCGTATCTGTACAATCCATGACTACAACTAAAACTAGAGATACTGAAAAAACTCTAGAGCAAATATATGAATTAGCATCAAACGGTGCAGACATTGTAAGAGTTACCTGCAATGAAGTTGATGCTGCAAAATCATTAGTAAATATATGTGCTCGAAGTCCAGTACCTGTTGTTGCAGATATTCACTTTCAATACAAGTTAGCTTTAGCTGCAATTGAAGCTGGAGTTCAGGGATTAAGACTTAATCCCGGAAACATTAGAAATGAAAAACAGATTAAAGAGGTTGCAAAAGAATGTTTAAATGCGGAAATTCCAATACGTATTGGTGTTAATGCAGGATCATTAGATAAAACTATACTAGACAAATATGGAGATGCTACCCCTGAGGCACTAGTTGAATCAGCTTTATTAGAAACTAGATATCTTGAAGATGTTAACTTTAACAATATTAAGATATCAGTAAAACATTCAAATGTTCCATCGATGATTGATTCGTATCGACTACTTGCTGAAAAAGTCGAATATCCGTTACATCTAGGAGTAACTGAAGCAGGACCTCTACCTGGTGGTTTAATTAAATCTATAGCAGGAATTTCTACTTTACTATCAGAAGGAATAGGGGACACAATAAGACTATCACTCACTACTGATCCTGTTGAAGAAGCGAAGTTTGGACGTCAATTATTAGAGTATCTAAATTTAAGAGAAAGAAAATCATTAGATTTAATTGCATGCCCCAGTTGCGGTAGGGCAGAGGTAGATGTTATAAAGGTAGCAAGTGAAGCTCAGTCTGCATTAGAACAAGAAGGATTTCCTTTACAAGTTGCAGTTATGGGATGTGTTGTTAATGGCCCTGGAGAAGCAAGGTCTGCAGATTTAGGTATTGCTGCAGGAAAAGGAAGAGGACATCTTTTTATAAAAGGGCAGGTTGTTAAAGTTGTTAAAGAAAATGAAATGGTAGAAGCTTTAATCAGAGAAGGAAGACTTCTTGCAGAAGAAGGAGTAGAAGCCAGACTGGCAGCTGCCGATAAAGATGCTGCAACCATTGCTGAACAAGACGCTAGAGAACTAATGGATTATCAAGGTGATATTAATAACTTTGAAAGTAAAACGAAATCAGTGATTGAGATATCTACAAACACTGATATTGAAAATTAAAACCTTTAAGATATAGTCATGGTTGAAAAAATAACTCCTATGTCTGAAGACTTTAACCAGTGGTACACAGATATAATCCAACAGGCAAAACTTGCAGACTATTCACCGGTAAAAGGAACTATGGTTATTAGACCATATGGATATTCTTTATGGGAGGGTGTGCAGTCTTATTTAGATAAGAGATTTAAAGACACTGGTCATGAAAATGCATATTTTCCATTATTTATTCCTAATTCCTTTATTCAAAAAGAAGCTGAGCATGTTGAAGGCTTCGCTCCAGAATTAGCTACTGTTACTCATGCAGGCGGTAAAGAACTAGAAGAGCCTTTAGTAGTTCGTCCAACTTCTGAAACTATTATTAACCATATGTTTTCAAAATGGATAAAAAGCCACAGAGATCTTCCTATGTTAATTAATCAATGGGCGAATGTAGTACGTTGGGAGATGCGTACCAGATTATTTTTAAGAACATCTGAATTCCTTTGGCAGGAAGGTCATACAGCTCACAAAACAGAGAACGAAGCAACAATTGAAGCTCGACAAATGTTGGATATATATGCAGAGTTTGCTGAAAACATTGCAGGAGTCTCTGTTATAAAAGGAATTAAGTCAGCTAATGAAAGATTTGCAGGAGCAGTTACAACCTATTCAATTGAGGCAATGATGAAAGATATGAAAGCATTGCAAGCAGGTACATCTCATGAACTTGGACAAAATTTTTCTAAAGCTTTTGACATACAATATACCGATGAAAATAATGAATTACAGTTCCCCTTCCAGACCAGCTGGGGTGTGAGTACAAGGTTAATTGGAATGATTATTATGGCTCATGGTGACAATAAAGGTCTTCAACTTCCACCAAAGCTTGCCCCAAGTCAGGTTGTTGTAATTCCAATAATACCTAGTGATGAACATAAATCTTCAATCATGAATTCTGTTAATGAAATTAATGACAGTGTTAAAAGTAAATTTAGAGTAAAGATTGATGATAGAGAAAATTTATCACCCGGTTTTAAATTTAATGAATGGGAACTTAAGGGAGTTCCTTTAAGAATAGAGATAGGACCTAAAGATATTGAGAAAGGTTCTGTTGTCTTTTCTAGAAGAGACGGTATAGGTGGTAAATATTCTGTTCCAATTTCGGATATTGATAAAACAATTCAAACTGTTTTAGATGAAATACAAGTAAATATGCTTCATTCTTCCAAACAGCATCAAGAAGAGAATACGATACATGTAAGTTCTAAAAAAGAATTGATAGAAGCCTTAATTTCTAATCCAGGTTTTGTTACTTGCTACTGGAATGAAGATAGTGATGACGAAAATGAGATTAAAGAAATCACTAAAGCAACACTTAGATGCTATTTACTCGATTCAACAGAATCAGAGATATCTGTTAATAACTCAAATGAAAAAGGGAAACTAGCTGTATTTTCAAAAGCATATTAATAAAATCGCTTTAACTTATACCTAGGATTTGGTAAAATAATAAAAGACAATATAACTAAGTATAGTGGGTGTCAAACCCGCTTTTTTTATGAATGGAGGTTTTTATGATTTCTGAAAATGAAATCCGCCAAGCTTTCGATTTGTATCTACAAGAAGAGAATTTAGAATTATACGATCTTAATTTAGTCAATTACCCAGTAATTTCAAGAATAGAAGTTTATGTTTACTCCTCAAATGATATCAATTTAGAACTAACTTCAAGGTTAAACAAACAGTTTCAACGACTACTTGAAAATATGGGGATAGAGAAAGGCTCATACGATATGGTTGTTTCTAGCCCAGGCATTGAAAGAAAACTTAAAACTTATCGTCATTATGAGTTAGCCATTGGAGAATTAGTTAAATTAAAAATGATAGAGCCGATAAACTCTGTGTATTCATTTGAAGGAGTTATTAATTCTGTTAATTCTGACGAACTATTTTTATCAGTAAATGATCAGATTATTGAAGTAAAAATACTAAATATTAAAAATGCAAAAATTGAGTTTAAACAGTTTAAGGAAAAAGTTAAAGGATAGTTATGAAATTAGGAAATGAGAGTAAACAAGCCATTGAATCGTTAGCGTTAGACAAAGGTGTCACAGTTGATAGCATGTATGAAGCATTAGTTTCTGCCTTCAGGTCTGCTTATATGAGAATACCTAATGCCGCTGAAGAAGCAAGAGTTACATTGAATCCTGATTCTGGTGAGGTATTAATTTATGCTCAAGAGCTAGATATTGAAGGAAATGTTATTGAAGAATGGAAAGTAGAACTTGACGAAGATGAATTTGGACGAATCGCAGCACAATCTTTTAAGCAAATGATGACAACAAAAATAAGAGATGCTAAAAGAGCCACAGTTCTAGAAGCTTATGTTGGAAGAGAGGGAGAGTTAATCACTGGAATTGTTACTCAGTTTGATCCACGATTTAATCAAACTATATTAGATTTACAAGATGCTGAAGCAGTAATTCCTTCAGGAGAAAGAGTTCCTTTTGAAAGACTAGAAAGAGGAAATAGAGTTAAAGCTTTAATAACTGAGGTAAGGGAAGATGCAAAAGGTATACCTATTATTGTCAGTAGAAGTAAAGCTGAATTTGTTCAAAGGATGTTAGAGCTTGAAGTTCCTGAACTTACAGATGGAACAGTAGAAATGAGAGCAATTGCAAGAGAACCTGGTAGCAGAACAAAAATAGCTGTTTTTTCAAATGACCCTAATGTAGATCCAAAAGGTGCATGTGTTGGATCTAGAGGAAATAGAGTTAGACAAATAGTAAATGAACTTCGTGGTGAAAAATTAGATGTTGTTGAATGGAGAGAAGATAAAGTAAGGTTTATAAAAGAAGCATTGGGACCAGCGGATATTGATGAAGTCGAAATTGATGAAGATTTAAAAACAGCAAGAGTTGTTGTAAAAGATAATCAACTTTCTTTGGCTATTGGTAAAGAAGGTCAAAATGCGAGGTTAGCAGCCAAACTCACTGGTTATAAAATCGACATTGAAGGTTTAGGAGATTCACCTCGAGAGGAACCTGTAATAGCAGAAGAAACATCTGATAAAGAGGAAGAATAAATGGCCAAAAAGCGAATTCATCAAATCGCTAAAGAACTTGATATAGCTTCAGCTGATATATTATTTCATGCAAAAGAATTAGGTATTGAGGTAAAGACTGCTTCATCCGGCTTAACTGAAGAAGAAGAGCAACTTGTTAAGCTATCTTTATTTCCTGAACCAGAAACAGAATCAATAGAAGAATCAAAAAAGGTTGAAGAAGATATAGTTGAATCTGAAGATATACAAAATACTGAAACAATTGAAGATGACAGCGTTGATATCGTTGAAATTACTAAAAATTCTTCTCCAAATCAAATAAGCAAAGTTATTGATATTGGTGCAATTCAAATTGTTGAAGATTTAATGTCTTTTGGGATTATGAAAGCTATAGATACCCCTCTTGAAGATAGTGAAATCGAGCAGCTTCTTGAGAAATATAATTTAATTGTAGATTTAATTGAGCCAGTCACTACATCTAGAGAAGACATAATTAATTATGAAGATTTTGAAGATGATGCTGACAAATTACAATTAAGAGCTCCAATTATTACTGTTATGGGACACGTTGATCATGGAAAAACAAGTCTTTTGGATTATATTAGAAATGAAAAAGTAGCTGATGGCGAAGCTGGTGGCATTACGCAACATGTTGGTGCATATAAAGTACAAAAAGGTGAAACAGGGATTACATTTATTGATACCCCTGGTCATGAAGCTTTCACACAAATGAGAGCTAGGGGAGCTAATGTAACAGATATTGTTGTTCTTGTAGTTGCAGCAGATGACGGTGTTATGCCTCAAACTATTGAAGCTATCAATCACTCAAAAGCAGCAAATGTACCAATTGTTGTAGCTATAAATAAATGTGATTTACCAGAAGCAAATCCCACAATGATTAAAGCTGATTTAACAAAATATGAATTAATTACTGAAGATTTAGGTGGAGATGTGCCTGCAGTAGAAGTGTCAGCTTTAAAAGGAACCGGAATAGATGATTTACTAGAAACACTTGCATTAGTCGCAGAAATAGAAGAGTTAAAAGCAAATTTTAATACGGAAGCATCTGGTTTCATTATTGAATCAAGAATGGAAGTTGGTAAAGGAAACGTTGCTACAGTTGTTGTAACAAGAGGAACTCTTCAACAAGGAGATTTTCTATACGCAGGTCAGGCTTTTTGTAGAGTCAAATCTATGTTTGATCATAATAATAAAAATCAAAAAACCGTTGTACCTGGTTCACCAATCGATATAACTGGTTGGGATGAAGCACCAACTGCTGGAGATCAATTTGTAGCGTTAAAGAACCAAAAATTAGCAAAGTCAAAAGCTGAAGATAATAAAAACAAACTTAAAATTCATAATGATGCATCTTTTTCAGTAGAGTCTCGTATGTCAGATATGATGAAACTTCTACAAGAAGGAGAATTGAACAATGTCAATATAATACTAAAAGCAGATACAAATGGTTCTGTAGAGGCTATCCGAGATGGTGTACTCAAATTATCTACTGAAGATGTAAATATCCAAATTGTTCATTCTGCTGTTGGAGGGATTGTGCTTTCAGATGTAGATTTAGCTAGTGCAACCGATTCATTAATTATAGGATTTAATGTTAGACCTGATAGTCAAGCACGAAACATGGCTCAGAGTAAAGGCATAGATGTCAGAACCTATAGTATTATTTACGAACTTCTAGACGATGTATCAGAAGCTGTACAAGGGCAAATGACAATTAAAACAGAGGAAGCAATTATTGGTGTAGTTGACGTGAAAACTACTTTTAGAGCTCCTAAGGTCGGTATAGTTGCAGGTTCCATTGTGAGTGAAGGTAAGGTTGAGTTGAATGCTAAAGCAAGACTTTTACGTCAAGGTGTTGTTATTTATGAAGGAACTATTGTTTCCCTAAGAAGGTTTAAAGATAACGTAGAAATTGTAAATGAAGGCCTCGAATGTGGTATCGGCCTTTCCGATTATAAAGACATTAAAGAAGGAGATACTATAGAAATTCTTGGTGAAGTAGAAGTATAAAATAATGAGTGAGCAAAAACGTGGTGGAAGAATTAATAGAATTAATCCTCTAATTCATCAAATAGTATCAAAAGCTTTATTAAGAAATTCTGATCCAGTATTAAATAAAGCAACAGTAACCCATGTATCAACATCTCCAGATTTAAAAAAAAGTATAATTTTCGTCTCTACACTTGAACAGAATGAGGGAAGTTTAAAAAGTTCACTTGAAAAGAATAGAACTAAAATTCAAAGGATATTAGCAAGTGAAATGACGACTAGAAATGTCCCAAAAATAATTTTTGAAATAGACAATACATTGAATAATGTATCACGAATAAATGATTTGATACAGAAAGTGAATACTAATGAGTGAGCTCTTTAAAAATTTGGAAAATAAATCAATTCTCATAACTGGACATGTAAATCCTGATGGAGATGCATTAGGTGCAGCTCTTTCTTTTAAACTAATATTAGATGAACTCGGTTTTGATTCTGATGTTTGTTTTGATATTAATGGAAAAGTTCCTTCAAGCTTAGACCATCTACCGCTTAATTTAATCTCCCAGAATCCAAAAGATAATTATGATAAATTAATTGTTTTTGACTGCGGAAACCCACAAAGATTAGGAGAATTAGAGATCTTGTCAGATACCGCGTCTGAAGTTGTAGTAGTTGATCATCATATTGATCCTTCATTTGGTGATGTACAAATTATTGACCCTACAGCAGCAAGTACTACTCAGGTATTATATAGGGAGATTACAAAACAGAATTATGAAATATCTAAAAACATAGCTAATTGTCTTATGACAGGATTAATAACTGATACTGGAAGATTTCAATATTCTAATACAGATTCAGAGGTTTTTAATATTGCTGCGGCTCTTATGGATGCTGGTGCAGATCTAACAAAAATTAGTGAAAATATTTATGGTTCTATATCTTTTAATGCAATGAAACTTCAGAGTGAAATAATTAAGAGAATTGAATTGTTTTCAGACCATTCATTAGTAGTTTCATACGTTTTCCAAGAAGATTACAAAACTTATAATATTGAAGAATCAGAAGTAGATTTTCTTATCGATTCAATTAGATTAGTTAAAGAGTCAAATATTGCACTTTTAATTAAAGAGCAACCAGATATGTCTTTCAAAGGAAGTTTAAGATCAAGAAACGATATTGATGTTCAACTTATTGCTTCTATTTTTGGTGGTGGAGGACATAAAGCTGCTTCTGGATTTTCAACAAATAATGATATGAAAAATATTGTTAATGAAGTAAAAAAAGCAATTGAACTACAACTCTAACTTTTATTTACTAAATAAGCCAAAATCATGGACTTCACAAGATCTTTGTACAAAGTTTAAAAAAACTTATAAATTTAATAAAGTTGGACACTCTGGGACACTTGATCCAAATGCAGAAGGCCTGATGTTGGTAGCCACAAATAGCTTTACAAAATTGTTTGATTATATCGAAGATACAAGTAAATCATATTATGTTAAAGCTTTACTTGGATACTCATCTGATACTCTAGATGTAGATTCAGATTTTAAAAAAACAGATAACATAAACTCAAACGTTTTTGAGAAAGAAATACAGAATTTTCTTAATAATTTAGTTGGTGACTCAATTCAAACCCCTCCAATATATTCTGCAATTAAAGTCAAAGGTAAAAGACTTTATAAATACGCAAGACAAAATATAGAAGTTGAAATTCCTAAAAGAAACATCACTGTATTTAATGTAAATTTGATATCGCTGAATGACGAAACAGTAGAATTTGATATTACAGTTTCTAAAGGTACATATATCAGAAGCATAGTAAATGATTTAGGAAAATCTATAAACACTAACGCTATAGTTAAAGAATTAATCCGTACAGGTATTGGTAAACTAAAATCTACAAATAATAATTTAATTACAAATGTTGAAAATTTAACTTTGGAAGATAATATTTCACCTCTTAACTGGTCAGAAGTTATAGAACTACCATCAATTGTCTTAGAAGATGATAAAGAAAAAGATATACAGAATGGGCAACTTCTTGATCGCAAACTTTTCAATAATAGTAAAAAACATATTGTAATTATTGATAATCAACTAAAAGCTATCTATGAACCTTTTAATAATAAATATTTTAAACCAGATAAGGTAATTGTATGAAAGTATACGACAATTTAGATATCAGTAAAGTTATTGAAGCTAAACCAGATATCACATGTATTGGTGCTTTCGACGGAATTCACTTAGGTCATCAAGCTTTAATTAAATTAGCAAAAACTATAAGTTCAAATTATCAAATATTAACTTTTGATCCAGTTCCAAAAAAATACTTTAATAATTTACATCAATTATTGTCTACGAAAGATATGAAAGTAGACATCCTCAGTAAACATAATCCAGATAGTATAATTTTTATGAATTTTGAAGATGTAAAAGATTTAAGTCCCGTGAATTTTTGTACTATTTTAAGTAATAAATTAAATACAAAAGCAATTGTTGTTGGAAAAGATTTTAAATTTGGCAAAAATAGGGAAGGGGATGTCAATTTTTTAATTAATCATTTCGGTAGTTCAAATGTCCATGTGTTAGACGATTATGAAGTTAATGATGTAAAGATATCTTCTACATTAATTAAGTCCTCAATTTCTGAGGGAAAGTTAAATTTAGCAAATCAATATTTAGGATATAATTTCAAATTAACAGGTAAAGTAGTTCATGGGAATCGAAAGGGTCATGAGATAGGGTTCCCAACTGCAAACATCTCAATTAATACCAACTTAGTTGTACCTAAATACGGCGTCTACGAAGTAAAAGTATTGGTAAATGACGAAATACACGAAGGTATCATGAATATTGGTATCAGGCCAACAGTATCTAATGAGTTAAAAGTTAGTTTTGAAACACATATACTGAATTTTGATGAAGATATTTATGACTCAGTAATTGAAGTAGAACTATTGTCATTTATAAGAGAAGAAATAAAATTTGAAAATTTAAAGCAATTACAGTCACAAATCTTAATAGATATAAATTCAATTAAAAATAAATAATCTCACATTAGATATACGAAGTACTACTATTATTTCGAATGAAAAGTAACCAAGATATTATAAAAGAATACGGTAAAACTGAAAGCGATACTGGATCTGCTGAAGTACAAGTAGCTTTACTTAGCAACAGAATTGAACACTTAACTGAACATTTAAAAACACATAGGAAAGATCATCACACCAGAAGAGGTCTTTTAATGTTAGTTGGTAAGCGTAAAAGACTATTGCAATATTTACAAAATCAAGATGTTCAAAGATATCGTGATATTATAGATAAGCTTGGTTTAAGAAGATAAATAAACGATCTTGAGTTATTAATTGAGAGCTTTTATAGAAAGCTGACAATTAATAACCTCGATCACGAAAGAGGTTATATGTCGATAGACAATGTAAAAGTAAGTATTGGTAATTCAGAAATAGTTTTTGAAACTGGAAAACTCGCTATTCAAGCACCAGGATCTGTAGTTGTTACTTCTGGTGAAACTAATGTTTTGGTAACTACTGTTGCTAATAAAACAGTAAGAGATGGAATTGATTTCTTTCCATTAACTGTAGACGTTGAAGAAAGAATGTATTCAGCAGGAAAAATTCCAGGTGGTTTTTTTAGAAGAGAAGGTAGACAAACAGAAAAAGCAATTTTAGCTTGTAGGTTAATAGACAGACCGCTCCGCCCTTCTTTTAAAGATGGTTTTAGATGTGAAACCCAAATAATCGCAACAGTATTAAGTGTAGATAATGAAAACGAATATGATATCTTAGCTTTAAATGCTGCATCATTAGGCTTACAGTTAGCTGGTGTGCCACTCGAATCAGCAGTAGGTGCAGTAAGGATGTCTTTAATAAATGATAACTGGGTAGTACAGGCTACAAATACTGAAATAGAGGAATCAGTATTTGACATGGTTGTTGCTGGAAGCCTAAATACTAAAGGTGAAGTCGATATTGTTATGGTCGAAGCAGCGGCAAGTGATAGTGCATTTGAAAAAATTGATAATGGTAGTAAAGCACCATCTGAAAGTATAGTTGCAGATGGTATTGATATGTCTAAAGAGTTCATAGGAAAACTAATTGATGCACAAAAAGAGCTTTTAACTAAAAGAAGCATCCCAGTAGTAGATTGGCCAATTGTTGAGGATTACTCTGCCGAACTTGGAAATGAAATTGCTTCAGAATATGCAGAAGAAGTAGATTCAATTACTGCTATAACTGATAGATCTGAAAGAAGTGAAAAACAGGGAGCATTACAAGAACAAGTTCTAGAAAAATTTCTTGATGATGAGGTACCAAATAGTAAAGCTATAAAGCTTGCTTTTAAATCATTAGTAAAATCAACTGTTAGAAATAGGGTTCTCTCAGGTGGCCCAAGATTAGATGGACGTACTCCAACAGATATAAGGAATATCTCATCTGAAATTGATATATTGCCAACTGTGCACGGATCTTCATTATTTTTAAGAGGGGAAACACAAGTTCTTAATGTAACAACCTTAGGTATGTCACGGTTAGAACAGATGTTAGATACAATTGATACTGTAACCTCTAAACGATACATGCATCATTACAATTTCCCACCTTATTCAACTGGAGAAGCTTATCCTATGAGAGGTCCAAAAAGAAGAGAGATTGGCCACGGGGCATTAGCAGAAAAAGCTCTTATTCCTGTTATTCCAACAAAGATTGACTTTCCTTACACTATTAGAGTTGTCAGTGAAGCTATTTCTTCTAATGGTTCAACATCACAAGCTTCAGTTTGTGCTTCAAGCCTTTCATTAATGGCAGCTGGTGTTCCTATAAGAGAACATGTAGCTGGTATTGCTATGGGCTTAATTTCAAAAGACGACACCTATGTAACACTTACTGATATATTGGGTGCTGAAGATGCACTTGGAGATATGGACTTTAAAGTTGCTGGTACAAGAAACGTTATTACAGCTTTGCAACTTGATATGAAAATTGAAGGCTTGCCTTCAGATGTATTAAGAAATGCACTTAATCAAGCAATGGATGCACGTCATCATATTCTTGACATAATGGAAGATACAATTTCTGAACCAGCAGAAAGTTTGTCAGGTAACGCACCTAGATTAGAAACTATTGAACTCCCAAAAGATAAAATAGGTGAAGTAATAGGTCCTAAAGGTAAAAATATTAGAAAAATCGAAGAAGAAACTGGCTGTTCAGTTGAAATTGATGATGATGGAATATTAACTTTAGGTTCTACTGAAGAAGAAGCAATAGCAGCAGGAAAAGAAATGGTTATGTTGATCATTGATCCACCAGAAGCTGAAGTAGGAGCAGAGTATGATGGAGAAGTTGTGAGTGTTGCCACTTATGGTGCATTTATAAATATTTTACCTGGACGAGATGGCTTGTTACATGTTTCAAAATTCCACTCATCTAAAAGAGTTAATAATACTGCAGCTGTTGTAACTGTTGGTGACAAGATAAAAGTAAAAGTTGACTCTATTGAGAATGGTAAAGTAAGTCTTTCACCTATAGA
>JAOMBT010000006.1 GCA_028344675.1 Acidimicrobiaceae bacterium
ATTAGTTTATTGAACTCCATGGCATATTCCATTGGAAGTGTTTTGGTAAACTCTTCCACAAAACCAGCAACAATCATAGATGTTGCTTCAGATTCGGAAAGCCCCCTACTCATCAAGTAAAATAATTGATCTTCACCAACTTTTGATACTGTAGCTTCATGGCCAATCTCAGCTGATGCTTCTTCTATCTCCATATATGGGTAAGTATCAGATCTTGAATCATCATCAAGTATTAACGCATCACATCTAACAAAACTCTTTGCAGATTCAGCTCCATCTTCTACTTTAACTAAACCTCTGTAGGCTCCTCTACCTCCACCTTTTGATATTGATTTAGATGTAATCAAAGACGTTGTATCCGGTGCAAGGTGTACCATTTTTGCTCCAGTATCTTGGTGTTGACCTGCATTTGCAAAGGCTACGGATAATACCTCACCATGTGCACCAGGTTCCATTAAATAAACGGATGGATACTTTACAGTTAGGGAAGAGCCAATATTCGCGTCAATCCACTCCATTGTTGCATTCGCAAAAGCTTGAGCTCTTTTTGTAACAAGGTTAAAAACGTCGTTTGACCAATTTTGAATTGTTGTATACCTACAGGTACCTGAAGGTTTGACTATTATTTCAACGACTGCTGAATGAAGAGCATCTGTTGTATAAACTGGTGCAGAACATCCTTCTATGTAATGAACGGATGCTCCTTCATCTACAATAATTAATGTTCTTTCAAACTGACCCATGTTTTCAGCATTGATTCTAAAATAAGCTTGTAGAGGGTCCTCAATATGCACTCCTTTTGGAACATAAATAAACGAACCTCCAGACCATACTGCAGAATTTAGTGCAGCAAATTTATTATCTCCAGGTGGTATGACTGTGCCAAAATATTCTTTAACTAATTCCGGATATTCTCGAACTGCTGTATCCATATCACAGAAAATTACTCCGAGCTCTTCTAGATCTTCTCTGTTCCTGTGATAAACTACTTCACTTTCATATTGAGCAGTTACACCGGCTAAGTAGCTTCTCTCAGCTTCTGGGATTCCAAGTTTTTCATATGTTTCTTTAATTTCATCTGGAACCATATCCCATGAATCGGCTTGGTCTTCTGTAGGTTTTATATAATAGTAAATATTATCAAAATCTAAAGAATCTAACTTTTCTTTTGCAACCCATTCAGGCATAGGTTTATCTAAAAATCTTTTATAAGCTTTTAATCTAAAATCGAGCATCCATTCTGGTTCGTCTTTAATCTCAGACATTTTACGAATTATATCTTCGTTTAGGCCTTTTTCAGGCTTAAATACATTCTTTTCTGGATCAGACCAGCCTAACGAATACTTACCTAAGTCAATATCAACATTTGCCATACTTCTATGTTAATAAGGTACTGAATCAATCGTAAAAGTATTGATTTAATTTATTTCTATTATTAAGTTAATCTTAAAATTATGCCTGCAATATTTATAAACCCTTCTAATAATGAACATCAACAATTGTTAAAGAAGTTAGATATTCAAAATCAAGATTTGAGAATTTTTGTATCAGACAAGTTGCCAAAGGATTTTATTGAGAAACTTCCAGGAAAAAAAGCATTAGGAGATATTGAAGACAACAGCCATATTTCTACCGCTTCACAAGGGGCTTATTGTGCAATTTACTATGAAGATCCGGATAATCAATTACGGAAAGTGTTTTTAGATTCAATTAATGATTCATCGGTGCAAAGAATTATATGGATATCAGCTAAAGAACCTTCCAAAGAAATTCTAGAAATTAAAAATCTTGTATATGTTAAGTATGTTGAAAAAATTAGTTATATTGAGAAGGTTTTGGAACTTGAAGAAGTAGAGGAAATTAAAGATTCAATTATTTACTTAAAATAAATTAATACCCATTTTCTTTGGAAATTTAATGAATCTTTCAAACCTTTCCCAGGATACTTTGATGTAATCATATATATCATATGACTTTCCCATATATCTAACCTCAAAGTGTACATGTGGGACTGTTCCTTCTGCATTCCCAGAATCTCCAACGTAGCCGATTGTTTGCCCAGCAATAACTTCAGCACCCAGATAAATACCGTCTGCAAATGCGGTCTGTCTACCACCTAAATTATCATTTTCATTTATATCATCATTTAAATGAACATACAAAGAGAGCCATCCATTTTGATGATCAATTGCGATATAGTAACCAGATGACTGTGTAAAAGAAACAGTGTTAACACGTCCATCTGCAATTGCTACAATAGGAGAGCCTTTTCGTGCTCTTATGTCAATACCTTCATGAACTCTTTCTCCATTTCCTCTTATTTCTCCCCAATCATCATAAAAATGGGACATAATATTTTTTACAGGAAACACCATAGTTTCCAGGAATTTAGAATGCTTTGCATTTAATTGAGATTGATTTAATAAACTAACTAATACAAAAATCCCAATAAAAATGAAACTTTTTCTCTTTGACATGTAGTTAGTTTAAAAGATGTAAAATTTAGTTATGAAAAAAACTTCATATTTTAAAATTGGTTCTGGGTCGAGAAAAGGTTTTATTTCTAAATTTCAAGATCAAGAATTTAAAGAAACTATAAAGGAAAATAATATTTCTAAAATAAGAAATCAGCTCTTTACTAAAAGCTCAGAATTAATGGATGAATTAGTTGATAATTGTATATCGTTGACCATAACTTCACCTCCTTACAATATTGGAAAAGATAGTGACGAAGATTTAACAGATGATGAATACTGGAAAATGATAACAAAGGTATTTGAAGAAGTATATAGAGTGACTGAGTCTGGCGGCAGGCTAGTAGTAAATGTTGCAAACCTTGGAAGAAAGCCATATATACCTTTTTCGAAATTTTTTATTGAAATAATCACAGAAATTGGATTTCTGATGAGAGGCGAGATAATATGGCAGAAATCTAAAGGAGCTAACGCAAATTTTGCATGGGGAAGTTGGCTTTCTGCTTCGAATCCGGTAATTCGTGATATTCATGAGTATTGTTTAATTTTCTCAAAAGATTCAATGAAAAATTCAAGTAAAGGAAAATCGACAATTGAAAAAGAAGAATTTATGGAGTCAACTTTATCAATATGGAATATAAGTCCAGCTAGAGCAAAAAAAATAGGTCATCCTGCTCCTTTTCCTGTTGAGTTAGTAAAAAAATTTATAAATCTATATAGTTTTAAAAATAACCTTATATTAGATCCTTTTATGGGTAGTGGTTCAACAGCAATTGCCTCAAGAATGCTTGAAAGAGATTACATTGGATATGAAATAAACCCTGACTATGTAAAAATAGCAAATAAAAGAATCAAAGAAGAAATTAGTTAACTAAATCCCAGGCTGAGAATAGATCTTTATATATATCATTTTTGCTTAATAAATTTTTATGATTATCAAATCCAACAAGCTTACCTTTATCCATTACAATAATTTTTTCAGCATTCAATATAGTTTCTAATCTGTGAGCTATAACAATTGAAGTTTGGTAGTCCAACACTTTGTCAGTTGCTTCAAGGATAGAATTTTCAGATTCAATATCTAGATTTGCAGTAGCTTCATCAAAGACAATAATTTGCCTTCTTGCAAGAACCGCTCTTAATAATGAAATAAATTGTCTTTCTCCTGCAGATACATTTGAACCTCTTTCTCCAACATTTTGATTTAAGCCTTTTTCATATCTATCAAACCAGCGAAGAACTCCTATTTCTTCAAGTTCTTTCTCTAATTCAATATTTTTTGGATCTGAATAGATTAAATTATCTCTTATTGTTCCTCTAAATAAAAAACTTTCTTGAGGTACGTATGCAATATTTTTTCTAGCCCATCTTTGTGTTACGTTTTTGGATGACTCTCCATAAAAGTTTACTTCTCCTTTAGTAGGCAAATAAAATCTAAGAACTAATTTTGCAATAGTGCTTTTACCAGCTCCTGTTTCTCCAACGATGGCAATTTTTTCACCTTTATTGATTGAGATATTTACATCATGTAAAACAGTATCTCTACCATAAGAGAAATCTACATTTTTGAACTCAATTACTTTGTTTGAATCCATTTGCGGTTCAATATCGCCTGTCTTGCTTAGCACTTGCTCTTCGTCTAATATTGAAAATACTTTTTTCATAGAAGAGCCAGCCGAACGAAGGACATCGTAGTTAAACGAAAGTTGAATAAGCGGGTCGAAAAAATAATTTAAATAAAATAATAATGCGACTAACTCACCAACTGATAAAGTTCCTTCATTGATTCTTACAGATGCAAAC
The DNA here is from genome assembly GCA_028344675.1 of Acidimicrobiaceae bacterium. Lineage (GTDB taxonomy): Bacteria > Actinomycetota > Acidimicrobiia > Actinomarinales > Actinomarinaceae > Actinomarina. The sequence continues at coordinate 4,278 of JAOMBT010000006.1, forward strand.
CAAATGACTACAGCAATAGATGTAACTCTTGTAATTTCTAGAAAAGGAAAATATATTGCGATATTTTTGGCAGATTGCATATTAGCTTTTAAGTGTTCATCATTTACATTCTTAAACCTTTCAAATTGAGTTTTTTCATCTGAATAAGCCTGTATAATTCTTACTCCTGAAATTCCTTCCTGAAGAGATGAAAGAACTTGACCAATCCACTCTCTTATTGACCAATAAGCTTTATCAGCATGACTACGAAATATTCGTGTTGCTATCCCCAGTAAAGGTAAGATCAAAAATGATAGTAATGCTAATTGTGCATCAACTAAAAATACAGCAATTGTAGCTCCAAGAATAGTAAGCAGAGAAGTAATGACACTACTGGCACCTTCCCGCGCAAACTCATTTAAGCTTTGCATGTCTGAGGTCATACGGGCAACTAATACACCTGTTTTGTTTTTTTCAAAGTAACTTATATCGAGTGAAGATAAATGTCTAAACAGTTTTTCTCTTACGCTTTTAACATATGATTCACCGACTAAACCAATAGCAAGAAGAGCCTTACTTGTGACAAAATAAAGTAAAACTAATACAATGAAATAATAAAGACTTTGTTCAAGCAAATATGAGTAATTTGACTTAAGTACTCCTTCATCAATTCCTCTTGATATTAGTTGAGGGCCAACCATTCTTAAAGCAGATCCAGCCATAGCAATCAAAGAACTTAAAAGAAAAGCCCTTCTTACCTCAGGCACTAACCTCATTGAACGCAAAAATGTGTTATCTTTCATTTTTGAAACCACTCGTCTGACTTTCTAAGAATAAAGATTTATAACTTTCAATTTCCTCTATTAATTTTGTGTGATTACCCTGACCTCGTACTTTTCCATTTTCAAGAAAAATAACCTCATCACAGAGCTCAATTGTTGGGACTCTATTCGTAATTATTAATGTAGTCATATTTGACATGACTTTTTTAAGTTGATTTCTAATTTCTTCTTCGGTCGAAGCATCAACAGCAGATAGAGCGTCATCAAGTATTAAAATTCTTGGTTTGCGTAATATTGCTCTAGCTAAAGCAATTCGTTGTCTCTGACCTCCTGAAAGACCAAATCCCCTTTCTCCAACTTTAGTTTCATATGATTCAGGTAACTGAGCTATAAATTCATGAGCTCTTGCAATAAGTGCGGCATTTTCAATTTGCTGTTGTGTAGCTTTATCCGAGCCAAGAGAAATATTATCTTTAGCTGAATTGGAAAATAAAAAGCTTTCTTCAAAAGCGAGACTTACCTGGGATCTTAATTCATCAAGTTTTACATTGTGAATATCTACTCCATCTATTTCAATTTTTCCTGATTCAATATCATAAAGCCTTGGAAGCAAATAAGCTAAAGTTGATTTTCCAGAACCAGTAGATCCAACAATAGCAACTGTTTTCTTTCCATCAATCTCAAAAGATAAATTGTCAAATATTTTTTCATCACCGTATCTAAAATTAACATTTGAAAATTTTAAACTTCCACTTCCTGTTTCTGGAAAACTTTCTGATGAATTGCCATCAACAATACTTGGAGTCTCATTAAGTAAGTCTAGAATTCTATTACCTGCAGTGACACTTGACGGTATCTCTGACAAGAACCACGCAGTAATTCGTAATGGCCAAAGTAGCAAAAAGACATACTGAGTAAAAGCTATAAAATCACCCAACGTTATAAAATTATTTATAGATAAATAGCCTCCAAGAAGTAAGACGAGTAGTGTTATCACCATTGGTATCAATTCAAACATTGGAATAAATTTTGTTCTTAATTGCAAATATTCAAGTGATGAATTGTAAATACCGGAGATTGCTGTCTCTACCTTAGACGAAGCTAAATCCTCATTTCCAAAAGCTTTTACAACTCTTATTCCTCCAAGTTGCTCTTCAACTTCTGTTGTCATCTGAGCTTCAGCTTCTTTAACTCTTAATGAAATTCCTAAGGCTTTTGAAGAAAAATTAGAAGCTAACCATAAGACAGAAGGAATAGATAAAAGTACCAAGGCGCCCAATGGCAGACTTAAGCTGAGTAAGGTGATGCTTAGAATTATAAGAAGTAATATATTTGCAGAAGCTAATGGAGCAATTGCGTATGCAAGCCTGACTTGAGAAGCATCGCTTGAAGCCCTTGCCATTAGTTCTCCTGTTGGAACTTTATCATGATATTGAAATGCCAACTTTTGCATGTGTGTAAATATTCTATTTCTAATTCCAGCTTCTACATTAAAAGAAACATGCATAGAGAAGTACCTTCTTATACCAATTGATGAAGCACGTAGGTAACCAGCAATCAACATGAATGAAATTAAAATAATCAACATTTGTCTATTTTCTATAACAATTGCATCATCAATAATTCTTTTTATGATGTAAGGCTGAATAACAATCAAAAAACACCAGACCACGGCCGAACCCATTGAAATTAGAAAACTTTTTCTATTTTCTTTTATTCCATCTTTATAAAAGTTAATAGCTTTTTTAAATTCAGGAGTTTTAAAAATTTTAAACATGTACACCAATCTTAAATGATTTAAATATTTAAAAATAACCCAAAGGACTTTGTGCATTATTTCACAAGCATATTATTGTACTTTCTATGACAGATGTTTTAGATAAAAAAATAGAACAAGTATTAGATTCAGCTGATCGTATGTTTATTGCTACTAGTGTCGGAGGTAACTCCTCTGGTGCATCAGTATTTTTTAGTAGAGATGGTGAAGATTTAGTATTCTTCACATTCCATCCAACAAGAAAGGCTGAACAGATTAGGCTAAACCCCCGTGTTCATGTTGTAATCTGGCCAAAAGGTCAGGAAGGAATTGAAGGTCTTCAAATTGACGGAGAGTGTTACAAAATAAAAGATGAAGATGAAAAAAAGAAAGCCTACAATCTTGTATTAGAAACAACTCATGCATTCAAGGAGTTTATGGAAGATGACTTTCTCATTGAAAATGATGTTGTTGGCTACTACAGAGTTAAACCTACAACAATTAAATATGTTAATTTCTATCAAGAAGAAAAATTTGAATGGAAAACTATTCCATCCAATAAAACATCGGCAATAAAGATGGCATTCAAATTGGGGTTAAAAAGAATTGGACTCTGGTTAAGGACTATCCGTGCTCCCTTTCTTACAGCTACTTTTGCTCCTATCTTAATTGGTGCTGCTGTAGCTTGGAGCGATCTTAAAGATTCAGGTTTTGATTTATCCTGGTCATGGAAAATGTTTTGGCTTGTTTTAGCTGGAGCATCATTAGCTCAAGTAGCTACGAATGCATCTAATGATTACTTTGATCATACATCAAATGCAGATGAAATAAATAAGGTAGCAAGTCCATTTAATGGTGGGAGTAGGGTAATTCAGGTAGGGCTTATGACACCTGGTCAAGTATTAATTACTGCACTTGTTAGCATTGCTGGAACTATAGCAATTGGTCTTTATTTAAATCAACAAATTGGTGGTGGATATTTTGCTAATACTCCAATCTTATGGGCTGGAATCCTTGGAACATTCCTTGCTCTTGGTTATACAGGTGATCCTGTAAGACTTGGTTACAAAGGGTTTGGTGAAGTAGCAATTGCACTAGGTTTTGGACCGGTTATGGTAATGGGAGCACACTACGTACTTACAGCACCAATTCACAATAATATTCTTTCAAGTTGGAACTGGGTTGAGGCCCTAGTTGCCTCTATCCCAATAGCAATATTGGTAATGCTTATTGTCTGGATAAATCAATTCCAAGATGCTCCATCTGATGCAGCAGTGGGTAAAAATACTTGGGTAGTTAGAACAGCTGAAGAAGGTGAATGGATGAAGCTAGAGAAGCCAATGAAACTGTATAAGTACTTCATGATTGAATCCTTTATTGCTGTAGCTTTCATTGGGGTGCTGAGTTTGTTTACAGATATTGGCACAGTTTATGCATTTATAGCCCTTGCTCCATTAGCTCTAGTTTGGAAAGCTTTCAAAATGGCAGATGAGTGGATGATTAAATGGAACAACCCTGAGGCAGACAGGCAAAAAGTGCCATATGAGCTCCTACTTGTCAACGTTTCAACAATTGGAATTCATTTCCTTACAGGATTGCTTTTAGCTGCAGCATATATTTTATAATTGCCTGAATCAGCAAATTTTTCAAATATTTACAAATTTTACGATTTAATTAATACGGTTCTTACACTTGGTTTTGATAAATCTTGGAGAAGTAAAGCAGCAAATAATCTTACTGGGACTTCAGTACTAGATTTAGGAAGTGGAACTGGTGCTGCTTTTGCACAGTTGACAGATTATGAAACTACAGCTTTGGACCCAGATAAAAAGATGTTGGAATTAAATATATTTGAAAATAAAGTTCTAGGTACTGCTGAAAAATTACCTTTTGAAGACAAAAGCTTTGACAATATATTTTGTAGTTTTGTCTGGAGAAATATATCCGATACAGATAAAGCACTTGGTGAAATATACAGAGTCTTAAAACCTGGAGGAAAGTTTGTTCTACTTGATATGACAAGACCGAAAAATTCAATATTAAAAATACTACATAAGATTGGGTCATTCAAAATACTGCATCTTATTGGTCTTTTAACATTTAATTTAAAAGAGTATAGATTTCTATATAGATCTCTAGACTTTTATCCCCAACCTGAAAATCACCTCAAGATGGATAATTTTATAAATATAAATATTGAGAGAATGGGGTTGTTTGGTTTTGTTTACTTGGCAGTATTTACAAAATAGATAATTTTTTAAATATATAAATTTACTGATTGGCTAAAGCTACAAGCAATTGTCCGACTTGATCTTGTGGTAAGTTTCCACTTCTTCTTGCAACAACTTTTAAATCTTTATCTAAAAACACCCAGTATGGAAAAGAGTTGACGCCATAAGCAGTACCGATATCTCTATCTAAATCATAAATCTGAGTTTCTGACCAGCCTTCTCTTTCTAGCCAATCATGTGGTGGGTAATTGTCTCTTGATCTATCAATTGATGTAGCTACGGCAATAATTTCTACACCCTCTGGAACACCAATAATGTCAATATACTCTTGCATAACTGGAACTTCTTTCTGGCAGTATCCACACCAGTGTGCTAAAAACAAAAGAGCTTTTGCATTACCATTTTTTTCTAGAGTGACTATCTCAGAGTTTTCATTTGGCCCTGAAAATATTGGTGCATCAAGACCTCTTGCAACATTATCATCGTTTTCTCCAGAATATTCTGGTAAACCTTGGCCTGTAATCGTAGTCTCACCCTCAGGTAAATTTCCATCTAAGGGTTCATCAACTAAAGATACGCCTATTGCAACAGCCAAACCTACTACAAGAACTACTGATCCTGCGATAATGAAGTTTTTATTCAACTGTTTCCCTTCTCGAAATATCATAATACAACAATGCTAGGAATATTGTTAAAAATCCTGTAGATGCCATGACAGGTATGCTAATAAATCCAAAAATATCTACATATTTTAAATTACAAGGAACATCGATTGCGCAAGAACCTCCTCCACCACCACCATTTTGCAAATATATATGATAAATACCAATACCAACACCAACTGCACTTAAATAACCGACTTTGATTACTGATTTGTTAAATAAACCGATTATTAAAAATAAAGCTACCGGATACATAAGATAACGTTGATACCAACAAAACTTACATGGAATAAAACCTACAACTTCAGAATAGATTATGCTTCCAATTGAAGAAAAGACGGCAACACTAGTTGCAAAATTATAAAACTGGTCATTGATTAATTTTCTAAATCTTTTTTTTGTAAATATGAAATACAAAATTAGCGCACTTATGGCCCATGCAACAAAAGTGAAGAAACCAAAAAGTGTATTAAAAAAGATGATTAAATCCATATAGAATTTTACCTTAAAAAAAATGATAGGCGGACAAAGCCACCTATCATTAAATTTTTGTTGTTGAAAAGTCTTAGACTTTTTCTCCTGATTTGATTCTTGCCATTCCAAGAACTAATACACCAAGACCAACTTTGTTAATAATGTCAGCCACTGTATAAAGTACTTCTCTGATAGCATCAAAATCACCAGCTACTGGAGCTAGATATCCTAAAGGATATATAATCCAGCCAATAAGTATAAGGTTTTTGATTTTCTCAAACTGATCTGCCTCTGCTCCTTTGAGTCCCATTCCTTCTGCTTGAAGGTTTCTCATCAAATAAACATATGCAGCCATTGCTACAACAAACCCTACCCAGTATGCATCACTGCCTGCAGCTGATGTCTCACCATAGTATCCGCCACCAATCATTACGACAGCAGCCAATCCCCAGTTTCTAACTTTTTCGTTATATTCTGCACCCGAAGATGTTACGGCAAGTACCTCTACGAACATTAATGGTACTGTTAAGATCCAGTCAACATACCTTAAACCAGTATCATATGATCCACTATCCCAAGATGCTCCCATCTTTTGGTAGTGATACCATGCTATACCAGTTACAAGAGCGGAGATATATACTCCTCTTCTGTGTTTTGGATCAACTTCTCTTGATGATGCAAGTAAAAATACTGTACCAGCGAGCATACCCACTGTTGCAACCATAAAGAGTCTATAAGTAAGTTCAGCCATTTTAGCCTACTCCTTTTGTTTAATATTACTTTGTGAATTTAATCACAGAATATATTTTATTAACTTTGAGATTTTGTGAAGAATTAAATAAAAATTTTTTAGAAATTTTTGTAACTTTATTTTTAAAGAGTAGTAACTTCTTTTGAAGTGTTTCCCCATTTTTCTAAGTAAGGCTTTAAATTAAATTTCCTTGCAGCTGAATCAGATGTCATGTATCTAATTTTTCCATATATTTCTCTTTCTGGACCCCATGCTCTGTCATATCTTCCTAAGACCCAGAAAACTCCGGAGTATGAATTAGGATCTCTTCCATCAAGTGCATATCGATCATTAAGTGTCATCATGTATGACAATGCCATTTGGGGATTAGGAGACCATTCCAGTATTTTTTTACCCCAAAGCATCCTTAAATAATTTTGAATAACTCCTTCTTCTCTCAACTGGTTTTGTGCTGCATTCCAAATTTCATCATGAGTTTCTGAAAAAGTTAATTGATCTAAGGAGTAAATATGTCTTCTATCATCTATCGTGTGCTCTTCAAGTGTTTTAACTGCCCACTCAGGTAAAGAAGAATATTGATTATAGTTGGCTCTTCTAACACACGTATGATACCCCAATTCTCTCCATGTAATTAATTCATCTAGAAAACTATCAAAATTGAGACTTCCACCCCACCATCCCTCTCTTCTGCCAACTAAATTTGGTTTAATTTGCTCTGGAGACCAAGACTCATGGTTAATTAATTTCTCAAATATTTCATGAGTTGATATATGACCATAGTGTAAATAGGGAGACATCTTACTACTTGCATTTTTGGATGGGTTGCTACTGTATTGTGCATAATCATTAAAACCATCTTTTAAAAAACTATCAAATTGTTTTGATGCATTCTTGTAGCCGCCCTGAATTGAACTAATCTTTACGGTTTTGTCAATATTGAGTGAATTTAAAAATTTATCTATATCTGTATTCTTGAAATCAAATAACGGCCATTTTTTTAATGTAGAGGAAATCAAATTTTCAGTGAATTTTTTATTCAATCTTGATAATGGGAACTCATCGGGAATCTCTGTTATAAAGTCTTCTAAATTTTTATGTAAGTACCGTCTAAAGTCATGTGCTCGTACGTATTCTTTAGGAGAAAGTCGAATGGGAGCTATTCCATTTGAGTCAACTAGTTCATACCTTGCAGATATTTCACCAGAAGCTTTAACAGTCATTTGGGGAACGAAATATGTAGGATAATCATCAGTAACAACTACTGATGCATTTCTAGCAAGATCTTGGAGAAGTCCATCTGCTTCGCCTGGAGAGGTCTCAATGAATGGATAGTAATAGGCCATTGTTTTTGATATCTCATCATTCATTTCACTCATTCCATCAAGCATGAATTTATGAAAACGTAAACTTGACATTGGATAGTCTAAAATTAAAGGCTCTAATATAACTAATGGTTGAGAAAGCTTATTTGCCCACTCTACTGCTCGTTGAAGAGCATAGTTATATTTTGTTCTTTTAAAAGCAATAACCCAGTACACAACATATGAGGAGGAATTAATGTCTGGAGTAATTTCTTTTAAAGTAGTTACTCGTGAAACAGGTACATTAGTCATAATTACTATTATAAATTCATCGGGAATGTATCTAGTGGATTACACCTCATTTTGATTTTAAAATAGTAAATATTTCGCTACAATTGAAAAGATTGAATTATGGGTGCAATAAATATTACTGAAGTTGGAAAAATTTATCCCAATGGAACAAGAGCTCTTGAGGACGTAAACATTGAAATAAATGATGGGGAATTTGTAGTTCTTGTCGGTCCTTCAGGCTGTGGAAAAACTACATTATTAAGAATGGTTGCAGGATTAGAAGATATTACAGAAGGTGAAATCTCAATTGCTGACAAAGTTGTAAATGATGTAGCACCAAAAGATAGAGATATAGCTATGGTCTTTCAAAACTATGCTTTATATCCACACATGTCTGTTTATGACAATATGGCATTTTCTTTAAAATTACGTAAATTACCAAAAAGTGAAATTGAAGCAAAAGTAAAAGATGCAGCAAAAACATTAGAGATAGATGAACTTCTTGATAGAAAACCAAAAGCTTTGTCTGGCGGTCAAAGGCAGAGGGTTGCAATGGGTAGAGCTATAGTTAGAAATCCTCAGGCATTTCTTATGGATGAACCTCTTTCCAATTTAGATGCAAAGTTAAGAGTACAGATGAGAGCTGAATTAGGAGAATTACATTCTCAGCTAGAAACTACTACTTTATATGTAACGCATGATCAGGTAGAAGCTATGACAATGGGTGATAGAGTTGCTGTAATTAGAAAAGGGGAATTACAACAGATTGACACACCTAGAGAAATATATCTATACCCAAAAAATATTTTTGTTGCTGGGTTTATTGGAAGTCCAGCAATGAATTTCGTTTATGCAAATATCGATGTTTCTGAAAAAGAAACAAAATTACTATTTGGTGATACAGAAATAGTAAGTTCACATGCACCAAAATCTTTAGTTGATTTTAATGATCAAAAGATTGTACTTGGAATTAGACCCGAAGCTTTTGAAGATTCCGTTTATGCAAATGATAACGAATTTACTGGACGAATAAACATAGATGTTTCCTTATTAGAGCAATTAGGTTCTGATACCTATATCCATTTTTACAAAGATATTCCACCTGTGCAAACAAAAGCAATTGAAGAAATCCTAGCTGATGAAGGTGAAGATATATCTGCATTGGGTACCGAAACAAAGTTTATTGCAAGAATCAATCCAAATGCAACAATTGAAGAAGGCCAGAATATCAATTTAGCGATTGATCCTTCTAAACTCCACTACTTTGATCCTGATACAGGACTAGCTATAGTTTAAATTTCTTTATCTAGTTCATTTAATAATCGTTCAAGTGATTCTGGTCCCTGTTTAATATAATCAATTAACATTTTCCAAAGCAAATTTGCTCCAATTGGTCTTGCCATTATCTCTGAGGCATCATATCTAAACATATCCTTTTTCAAAGCATCATGAGTTATGTCAAATTGATAACTTGTAAGACTATTTTCAATAAATGCTCTGTCAAAATTCTTATTTGCAGATATAAATTCTGAATCATTTTTTTGTGCCCACACTTCACCAAAGTTTTTTGATAATAAACTCTGCATAGTTTTTATTGAAACTTCATTATTTTCTACTAAAACTAATGAATCTCCAATACCTACTAAGCTATTTTCATAAGTTACAGACGGTAACTTTATTACACCGAAATCTTTCTCATACTTGTATTCTTCAGGAATATAATATCTAAAATAATGGCCACTCCATGACAAGAAACAATCATTATTATTATTTAATAACACTCTCGGTAAGTTCCTAAATTCTATATTGAAAATTTCTCGATGACCATTCTCAATCATTGAGGGATAGAAAATAAAACTGCCTAAATCATTTAAAACTGAATAGATTTTTACATTTGCTGCTGCAATTTCTAATCTAGACCATTCATCATAGACCTCAGGACCTTGCGTTGTAAGGAGTAGGTCTTCCATCCAGTTTGTTTGAATCCAACCCGTTGAAGCTCCACTTTCTGAATTGGCACACCATGGAGAGATATTTTTATCTGCCAAATTTTTAGTACTATTTATAAGAGATTCGAAAGTTGTAAAATCAACATCGGGGTACTCATTTAATTTTGAGACATCAAACCAAATTAAAGAATTAGGAAATAGCCTCAACCATCCTGAATAAATATTCTTATTGTAGGAAACGATATCTTTTAGATGATTTGGGTAAAGTTCTCTTAAAGAAGTACCGTCAATAATAAGATTATCTAAACTGTAAATATTTCCTCTACTAGCTAAGTTGGTAACGCCTTGTGGATTAGGAATAATTGCTATTGAAATCTTTGAATTTTGATTGTTAATAATATAAGTTTCTGGATCTTGGACTTCTTTATATTGAATTCTAATATTGAGCTCTTTAGAAATGTTGACTAATTCTTCTTCAAAATACTCCTTATCATGAAATTCAGGACCAATTACAACAACTTCAGGTGGATTATAAGAAAAAAATGAAAGTGCTATTGTCACAATAATTGAGATTAGAAAAAATGTATATTTTATATTAATTCTCAAAGTTTAATCCCATAGTAATGCAGCTCCCCTAACTCCACTAGAAGAGCCATGTAAAGCTTTAACAACAGGGGTGTGAAAAAAATCTGAAGCTAAATAAGGAACTATTCTTTTCGGAATTTCATTATATATTTCATCAATTTCAGACATTCCCCCACCACAAACAATTACATCTGGGTCAAGAATATTGACTACAGTACTGAGAGCCCTTGCAGCTCTTTCAAAATATACATTCATTATTGAAACTGCCTGTTTTTCTTTTGTTCTGTATAAAGCAATAATTTCTTTTGAAGATATATATTTTTTAGTTATAAATTCAAAATAGTTTTCTAAACCAGGACCAGACAAAAATACTTCAATAGCTCCAATTCTTCCACAATGGCGCTGCACTGATTTTTCATAATCATCCATTGGTCCAGGAATTGGATTTTGTCCCCATTCGCCAGTCAATTTATTAGGACCAACCACTAATTGGTTTCTATACGTAAAACCTGCTCCCACACCAGTGCCCATAATGATTGCAAATACTGAATCGTAATCCGCTCCTGAGCCATCTATTGATTCTGAAACTGCTAGACAATCAGCATCATTTGCAATTTTTATTTCAAAACCTAATAATGTCTCTAAATCATCTTTTACATTTTTTCCTTCTAGAACTTCTGTATTAGAAACCTGAACTAAACCGGTCTTTGGGTGTAATGAACCCGGCATGCCAATTCCAACAGTATACCTATCGAAATCTTCTGAAATATCTTCAATCAATTTCTGAACGGTTTGAAGAATTGAGCTATAACCGTCTTTGGGAGATTCAACTCTTTTTCGTTTTAATTCTTTACCCGATGATGAATCAAGGCAGATTCCTTCTATTTTTGTACCGCCCCAATCAATACCTATTTTCATATTATTTACTCAATTCAAAATTAATACTATATCTCTCTATATTACTTGTGAAGATTAATTCTATTTCATTGTTGACATCTAGTTTTTGTATATTTGGAGCATCAGGATATAAACCTGCATAATCTGTAGCTACACCAACAAGATACTCTTCACCATTTTTCATAGAAATGTCTAAAAATCTAGCGTAATAGAAGTAGTTGTTGCATCTATCGTCAGACTCCTGTGATGGTTTTCCTTTGATAGAATTTTTAAAATTACTCTGATGGTCTAAAAGCATAATAAATTCCCCAGGTCCATACTGATTCCAGCTAGGTCCTATACAGACTCCATTAAATTCACCCTCATAACTCTCTCTAAACTTCATATCAAAAACTATTTGATATGAGTCAATCAGATCACCTTTTTTGGGGAAAGCTTGTATTACAATCTCAAGATTGTTTGAATTGTCTTCATAAATATTTATTGAAAGTCTTGTATCTATATTTTCTTCAGGGTTGCTGGTTTCAATAGAATAGTTGTAGATTATTGGACTATTGCATGAAATGAAAAGAAAAGATATTAATAAATATCGTAAAAGGATCAACCCTTTACAGCCCCACCAATAAGACCTCTAATAAAAAAGCGCTGTAATCCAAAAAACACACCTAGTGGAACCAAGATAGATATTATTGCTCCTGAAGTTCTTAAGTGCCAAGCTTCTCCAAATCTTCCAACAACAATTTGTGACATGTGTGAAGTCACGACTAAGTTTTCTGGTTTATATATTCCAAGAAAAACATTAGCAACTAAAAAGTCATTGTAGACCCATAAAAACTGAAAAGTTGCAAAAGCAGCGATGCCTGCAATAGATAATGGGAGAACAAGTTTAAAAAATGTTGTGAAATGTGAAGCTCCATCGATTTTTGCAGATTCAATTACACTTTTTGGCAAGCCCATCATAAAATCTCTCAATAAAAAAGTTGCTAATGGCAATCCAAAACCCGTATGTGCAAACCAAGTAGCAACAAATGTTCCATTCAAATCAAGTGCAGGAATAATTGGTATACCCGCAATCTCAATGCCATCTTTAAAAAGCTGAACCAGAGGAATCAGTGACATTTGTAATGGAATTATCATTGAACCAACGACGAATAAAAATAATACATTTTTACCTTTAAATTCCATAAAAGAAAAGGCGTATGCTGCAAATGCTGCGATTGTAATTGGGATAATAGTTGATGGTATAGTCACAGCTAAAGAATTATAAAAAGACCTGTCTAAATTTTCAGCTCTAAAAACTTCTTGGTAATTGTTGAAGCTTAACTCAGACCAAATTGTACCTGTGTAAACGGCATCCCACCAAGACGTACGTTTTATACTTTCACCCGGTCTAAATGAACTTAGCAAAAAACCAAATATAGGAAACATCCACGTGAGCGTAATTGATACAATTATGAGCTTGCTTATTGGTTTGTCATACCATTTTTGATTACTTCTTGTCATTCGTTTGAATTGTCCCTTTCCCTAAGTGCAGAACCAATAATTACAGGCAGTACACAAACAAAAATTAATACAGCTACGACTGAAGATCTTCCAAAATTTCTATATTTTGAAAATTCATCTAGCATTTTTACAGCTAATAAATTAGTTTCTAAGTCCCCCCTAGTAGAAACATATATAATATCAAAAGCCTTTAAAACTGTCACAACCATATAAGTACTTACAACTACAATTGTGCTTTTAATATAAGGAATAATGATAGATCTAAATACCTTTAATTCTGAAGCTCCGTCTATTTGTCCAGCTTCCATTATTTCTGATGGAATTGCTTTTATTGCTGCTGATAAAACAACAGCAGCAAATCCTGTATACATCCAGATCATAATAGCCATAAGTAGAAACGTACTAATAGGTAAATTAACTAACATCTCTCCTAACCAACCTGTCCCCTCCAGTCGATTTCCAATAGGTAATGCTGATAAGTCTCTTTGCTGAAGCCATCCAACTGCATCAAGACAGCTTGAGTCATCATACCCTTTTAACTCTCCGTTGATAATCCTATTGTTATAGCATTCCTCACCTCTTGAAACTCTAATTCCATTTATTATTCCAATCTGTGTTAAAGGTGTAGGTCTGTACTCGTATATGAATTTAAAGATTGCAGTTGCACCAACTGCAGAAATCGCCATCGGCATAAAAATTATTGATTTAAAAAACGACTCTCCTTTATTGAGTCTGTCAGTAAGCCAAGCAAAAACAAGACCAATAAATACTGTAAAAAATACAACAAAAATTAACCAAAGTACTTGATTTCTAATTGTTACAATCATTTCGGTGTCTGTAAATGCCCATCTATAATTTTCCAGACCAACAAATTCTTGGCTATACCTATCCTTAAAACTTAAATAAAATGTCCTTACTGCTGGGTAAAATAAAAATAAAAGAATCATAAAGATTCCAGGTCCTACAAACATTCTTGCCTCAAGTGATTCTCTGGCATCTTTTGGAGCAAAATCAATTAGTTTGTTCATCCCGTAAAAAAGCAAGAATATGAAAAGAGAACCAAAAGGAATAGCAATTAAAACTACTATATTTCTGGTTAGTTGTTCAGTTAGTTCACGAAATAGTATTGCTTGTGATAAAAACCATATTAATGGGAAAACTCCTAAAGCAAGAGAGGATATACCGAATCTTAAAAGCTTCTCTTGTTGAGTTTTATTTTTCATTTAATTAGTAATTTTAACCTATAAATTTAACGATAGCCACCCTATACGGGTGGCTATCTAAATTAAGAATACTATCTTAGTTTATGGCCAAGAAGTATCTATATTTGCTAATGCTTCATCAATGTATCCTGGACCATTGACAGCTAAGTTCATCATTTCTTTCCAGAAAGAACCACCACCAACTTCAGGAGGCATCAAGTCAGATGCATCGAATCTAAATGAGTTAGCAGAAAGTGCTGCAGAAATTGTCTCACCCATAACTCTATATAAATCATTAGAGTAAAGGCTCTGATCAAATCCTGTATGAGCACTCATTCTAGCGTTGTTAGGCATTTGAGCTGCTGGAGCATGAAAATCTGCACTCAACAAGTACTCTGCGACAACTTTAGTTGCTTCTCTATCATTAAAAGCAGCCCACATATCGCCACCACCTAATGCAGCAGCCGGAAGGCTGGCATCAACGGATGGGAATGGGAATACTGTTGTCTCAACACCTGCTTGCCCTTGAGCAGCCTCAGGCCAAAATGATGTTATAAAAGATGCTTGCCTATGCATGAAACAACCTGGGTTGCCATTTGCATCTTTTGAGAACATAGGATCTTGTGCATTACCAAAGTATGTTGAAACAATAGCATCTGTGCCACCAACTACATAACCTTCAGTATGCATAATTTGACTTAATAGTGTTGCTGCATTCTTTACAATTGGGTCTGCGAATTTAAGTTCGTTAGTAACCCACTTGTCATAAGAATCAACTCCATCACCGGTACGAAGCATAATGTCTTCCATCCAGTCTGTTGCTAACCAACCTGATGCACCGTTTGAGTACATACCGAAACAGAATGGATTCATTCCATCTGCGACGATTTGATCTGCAAGTGCAATCATCTCATCCCAAGTAGCTGGAACGGAATATCCTCTTGCTTCAAACTCTGCCGGTTGATACCAAACAATACTCTTAAGGTTTGCTGCGTTAGCACCACCATAAATAACTCCATCAACAGTACCTAAACCAACTAGGTATGAAGAGAAATTATTTTGATACTCTTCTAGATCTATGTCTAGATCAGCTAGAGGAGTTAAGTATCCTCTATTTGCAGCATCTACTACTCCACCTGGTTGTGGAAATAGTGCGAAGTCTGGTGTGTCACCAGATTCCATTTGAATTTGAATTTCTTGTTCAAAGTTGTCTGAACCTTGATATGTTACAATAATTCCAGTTGCCTCTTCAATGGCTTTAATATTTTCTCTAAAACCATTTTGGTCTTCACCAATTAGAGCACCTGTGATTGAAACGGTTTCGCCTTCAAGGCTTCCACCACCACAAGCACCAAGAATTAAAGTAAGAAACAAGAAACACATTAATAATGGTTTTTTCATTATTTACTTTCCCCTTTATATATACGTACGTATGCTAAAAACAAGGATTTTTAGCTAATGTCATTGTATGGCATTGTTCTATTAGGTGGTTAAGAAATTAAGTTTTTTTCAAAATTGGGTTGAAAATACATTTTGATTTTGTTAATACTTTATAAAATAATTTGAAAAATTTATTTTTATATGTGCCCGGGGGGGGACTCGAACCCCCACATCCTTTCGAATAACGGATTTTAAGTCCGTCGCGTCTACCAATTCCGCCACCCGGGCTAATCTCTAATTTAGTATTTTTTTAGTATTAGACCTTCTAAAATATCATTTTTTGAAATTATAATTGAAGAGTTTTCGTATCGTTTCATTATATTTTCAAGTATTACAATCCCAGATGTAATAGTTTTTGCTCTTTTAGGGTCAACGCCTTTAAATTTTATAATTATCTCAGGTTCATTAAAGTCTCGAATGGTGTTCTTTATATTGATCAGTTCAAGTTGGCTTATTTCAATATTGTGAACTTCACTTTCGTCAAACCTGTCTTGTTCTAAATATATTGAACCTAGAGAAGTAGCTGTACCAGCAACACCAATTAATAATTTACTATTTGGAATTTTCAAATTATTTACTTTTTCTAATACTTCTTGTTCAGCTTTTATAATCTTGTCTTTAGTAGCAGGTAACTCAGAGAAATATTTTTCTGTTAGTGTGACAACACCAAGATCAATTGAGTGAGATATTACTTTATTATTATCTTCATAAATAAATTCTGTACTTCTTCCACCTATATCAACTATTAAATAATTCTGAAGATTTTCCATAAAATGAAGCACTCCGAGACTTGTTATTATTCCTTCTTGTTGACCGGTTATGACTTCAACTTCAATATCTATTTTTCTCTTTATTTCATCAATAAACTCATTTGTATTAGTACTATCGCGCATTGCAGCTGTTCCTACTGCGAAGACTTGTGATACTTCATGTTTTTTTATTTGTTTAAGAAAGGTTTTTAAAGTTTTAATTACCCTTTTTCTAGAATCATCAGATATGAAACCATTTTCTTCTAAGCCTTCAGCCATCTTTGTTACAACATGTGATTTTTCAAGAATATTAAAGTCTTCTCCCGAAATTTCAGCAATCAATAATCGAGTTGAATTTGAACCGAGGTCTATGGCTGCAATCTTTACCACATTACTTTCCAGTCTGGATTCTTTTTCATTTTAGAGACATCAATACATGGCTGTTCACAGTTAGAATACCCAACTGATTCCAAAACAATCTTACCTATAGGGTTTAATCCTGTAGATAGCTCATCCGCTGTGTGGGAGTGTAGACATTTAATAGACTCTGTTGCTCCACCTACTCCCCCAGAAGACCTATATTTTGCTTCAGGCTCTTGAGTTTTATTTCTTTCAGCTTTATAGCTATCTTGTCTAGATTGCCATTCTTGTTTTAAATCAGAGTTCTTTACTAATTCATTATCTAAGTCATTTATTAAACCATGTGACTCAAGACTTCCAATTTTTTTATTATACATTGGACAGGTAAGCCAGTAAGTAGTTGGAAAAGGAGTTCCATCATTTAAATTTGGGGGTACTTTTATTGAAACAGGTAGGTCGAAATGGCACTTACAAGATACGGCAACTGCACTCCTTAAATTTCTACCTATTTGAATTTCAACAATTTTGTTATCTTTATTGTCCATCTTGTCCGACAATAACATCAATAACGTATTCAAAGACAGTTTTTGATCTTTCAGTATTTAAAACCTCATCAATTGGTGTTACGGGTTCTGGAACATCATAAATGTACAATATTTCGCCCTCTTCTCCATACCCTCTTTTTCTAAGTACAACCTTTAATTTTTCTGGATCATCTAAATCTGAAATTTGTTGATTCCATTCATCTATTTGGTTTTGAATATCTACAACTTTAGTTTTGTTAAGTTCAATTTCTTTTTGCAATGTTGTATAGGAAAAATATGTAGGTTTTACTGTTTCGAAAAAAAAGAACAAAAAAGATCCTGTTAAGACAATTAATAATACTCGAGTAAAAATATTGTTACTAGTATTTTTTATTTTTGCCATTTTTGATTATCAAAGTTTTCGGAACCTACTTGCTCAGAGATTCTAAGTAACTCATTATATTTTGCAGTTCTCTCACCTCTTGCAGGAGCACCTGTCTTGATCTGTCCACTTGATGTTCCTACAACTAAATGACTAATAAATGCATCTTCTGTCTCACCAGATCTATGGGAAACCATACTTGTATAATTGTTTTCTTTTGCAAGTTGCATTGTTTCAATAGTTTCAGAAATACTTCCAACTTGATTTACTTTTATGAGGATTGAGTTTGCACATTTATCATTAATACCTTTTTGCAAAATTTTTTCCTGTGTGACAAAAAGATCATCTCCAACCAATTGGGTTCGATCTCCAATTTTTGAAGTTAAGTATTTCCATCCTTCCCAATCATCTTCTGCCAAACCATCTTCAATAGAAACAATTGGATAGGCTGCTGATAATTCTATTAAATAATCTGCCATTTCAATATTTGTTAAAGAATTTCCTTCAATCTTATATATATTGTTTTGATGAAATTCAGATGCAGCTGCATCAAGTGCTAGAGAAATTTCATTTCCAGGTTTATATCCTGCTTCTGCAATAGCAAGCATAATTTCATCTAAAACTTCTTTTGAAGACCCATAATTAGGAGCAAAGCCACCTTCATCTCCAACATTTGTTGCTAAGCCTTTATCTTTTAAGCGTTTTTTTAATGTATGATAAACTTCAACACCTGCCCTCAAAGCATCATTAAAGTTAGCAAAGCCATGTGGAACAATCATAAATTCTTGAATATCAACTGAGTTATCAGCGTGAGCACCCCCATTCAAAATATTCATAAAAGGTACAGGTAAGGAAGGGGGGCCATATATATTAGGAATCAATTCATATATATGCTTTTTTGATGATTTACTAAGTGCGACTAAATTGGCCATAGAAACAGCTAAAATTGCATTTGCACCAAAGTTACTCTTGTTTTCAGATCCATCTAGGTCAAGAATTGTCTTATCAATCTCAACTTGATTTTCTGCGGACTTGCCAACTATTACATCTGAAATAGCATCATTGACATTCTGAACAGCTTTAGTAACTCCTTTACCATGAAATTCTTTCGCTTCGTCACGCAATTCATGAGCTTCGAGCTTTCCAGTAGAGGCACCAGAAGGAACTGCAGCTCTGCCTATAGAGCCATCATCTAAAGTAATTTCTACTTCAACTGTAGGATTAGCTCTTGAATCTAGGATATACCTAGCGAAAACATTTTTAATATTATTATTCATAACCCTGTTACTTAAAATCTAGCAGAAAATGCTGACATTGTTACTTGAATTGGCTTTTCTTCGCTTCTTTCCATAGTTGAGCAATATCAGCATTCTTATCAAAATTTTTCTCAACATACTTTGCTCTTTCAATAAATCTTGAAGTAGATTGATTTAGTTGAATTTCGGGGTCTGCATCCAAATATCGACATACATTGATAATGGAAAACAAGACATCTCCAATTTCACTTTTTCTATTTTCATTATCTTTAGCATTTTGTAACTCTTCTACCTCTGAAAGTAAATCTTGCAACGCTTCTTCATAGTTCTCATAAGTTAAATTTATTTTTTTAGCTTTTCTTTGGGTTTTAAAGGCCTTAGTAATAGATGGCAGTTTCTGATTAATGTCATCAAATATAGACGTTGTTTCATCAGTCTTTTTAATTTCTTCCCATTGTTTTTCAACATCTTCGGCATTTTCGAGAACTACGTCACCAAATACATGGGGATGTCTTTTGATAAGTTTATTTTGTAAATTATCGACTACATCAACTATTGAAAAGTGATTGTTTTCTTCAGCTATTTTTGAATGAAGTAATATTTGTAACAACAAATCTCCTAATTCATCTTTAAGCATTGAATGGTTTTTAGAATTAATTTGAAATGCAGCTAGGGCATCTAATAGTTCATAAGCTTCTTCAATTAAATGCTTAGCCAGTGTTTCATGAGTTTGCTCTCTGTCCCAGGGACACTCAGTCCTTAATTTACTAACTATTGCAACCAACTCATTAAATTCTTTCATACAGAAAGAATAGTATTTAAGAATTGGTATGTTTTTTCAGGACTCAAAGAGTTTTGAAATTTTACAACTAGTCTTTTATTTCTAAACAAAAAATTCCTATCAATATCTTTGACTTTGGAATTGATATTTTCAGTTAAGTTGATTGGGGAAAGTTCAATTTGATACTCGTTTACTTTACATTTAATAATTTTTTCTTTTTGGAGTAACGATCGAATTTTTGCTGTAGAAAAAAGATTTTCAGTTACCTCAGGTGTCTCACCAAATCTATCTAGTACCTCTTCTTTCACTTGTTCGACTTTTTTATGGTCTGTGTGCTCTAGCCTTTTATAAATGTCTATTCTTTCGGAATCGGCATCAATATATGATTTGGGAATAGATGATCCCCAAAAACATTCAAGTTTAATTTGTGTTGCTGGAGTAAAGCTATCTTTTAACTGTTTTCCCTCTATTGAATCCATTACATATTTGTTAAAAATATTTAATCCAACATTTGCAATAAAACCAGACTGAATATCTCCCAAGATACTTCCTGAACCTCTAAGTTGAAGGTCTTTCATAGATAGTGAGTATCCTGTGGCAGTTTGTCCAATTGATTTAATAGCATCTAGTCTCAATTCTGCATCAACATTTAAATTATCATTATGAAAAAAGTAGGCGAAACTCTGTTCACCTCGTCGGCCAACCCTGCCTTTAAGTTGGTAAAGCTGTGACATACCAAGCAATTCAGAACGTAAAGTTATCAAAGTATTGACTTTTGGTAAATCAATACCGGCTTCAACAATAGTTGTAGCGAAAAGAACATCTACTTTTTTATCCCACACATCTTGCATGGTTTTTTCAATCTGGACTGAAGAAAGCTGACCATGAAGAATTCTATGGTTTAATTTAGGAAATTCAGACTCAATTTTTTTCATCCATTGTTGTAATTCTTCAATACGATTTAAAACAAAAAATACCTGACCACCTCTGGACATTTCTCTCTGAATAGCAATTGCGATAGTAGACTCATCAACACCACCAACATGAGTTAATGTCTCTAATCTATTCTCTGGAGGTGTCTCAATTTTGGAAGTCTCTCTTATACCCATTAGTGATTGCTCTAAAGTTCTAGGAATTGGTGTTGCTGTCAAAGTAAGCTTGTGAGTCTGTGATGTTAAGGATAACAATCTATCTTTATCTTCAACCCCAAATCTATGCTCTTCATCAATAATGATTAATTTTAAATTTTTAAAATCAATATCTTTACTAAGAATTCTGTGAGTCCCAATTAAAATATCTACAGAACCATCTGCGACACCTTGTATGATTTCACCAATTTCTTTTTTTCTAACAAACCTACTGAGATGTTTTATATTAAGTGGATAATGTTTAAGTCTCTCTAGAAAAGTTTCAATATGTTGTTGTACTAAAATAGTCGTTGGGGCTAGTAAAGCTACCTGTCCCCCTGAAAAAGCCACTTTTATTGCAGCTCTTAAAGCTACTTCTGTTTTCCCATAACCAACATCTCCAAAAATTAATCTATCCATAGGAATATTTTTTTCTAGATCAGATTTAACATCATTTATGGCAGAAAGTTGATCAGGAGTTTCAATATATTCAAAATTGCTCTCAATTTCATGTTGCCATGGTGTATCTTCAGAAATAATCAAAGAGTCGTTTTTTATATTTCTTAGTTTGTATAAGTTAAGCACCCTGTCTGCCACTACTTTTGCATTTTGTTTTGCTTTCTCTTTAGCTCTCTCCCATTCACCGCCACCTAAACTCGATAGCTTTGGATTTTCTCCACCAACGTATACTTCAAGCTCATTTATTTGTTCTGAAGGAACAAATAATCTGTCCGAACCATAAAATTTTATAGAGAGATAATCTTTTTCTAAACCTTTAATTTCTTTAACTACAGTTCCCTCATATAGTCCGATACCATGAAAGCTATGAACAATATAGGTATTTGGTATAAGTATCGATTCTTCACTGAGTTTTTTTATTTTCTTTTTTGTTTTCTTTATTTTTCGAACAAAAAAGATTGAATCATCAATAATTGCAATATCTAATTCTTTAAATATTGCAGAATAAGAAAAGGGATTTTTAACAATATTTAAATTGTTAATTAAGGAAAAATTTTTAATTATTTGTTCGTTATCTGATGCAAGATATACCTTATTTACTTTATTAATTTTTTCTAAAATGTCAGAATGAGGGGTTCCTTCAAGAAAGGCTGGGCGATTATCTAGATTTTCTAAATCGTTGGTGGAATATATTGTTGTATTAAAATTTCCTATTTTATCCAAAATGTTTATATGTCGAGATTTAAATTTTGATATTTTTAATGAAAAATATTTTTTAAGTTTCTTGAATGTTTCCCTTTCAATGTTGACAATCTCTTCAAGCTCGGTTTTGCACCTTTCTATATCAACAATGTGTAATGAAGAGCCTTCAGCAAAGTTAAGCAAAGAATAATCACTCAAAAGATTTTGAGAGTATTGAAATAATTCATATTCATCAAGTTCTTTAATATTACTTAGAGAAAGAGCGTCCAAAATATCTGAATTATTAATTTGAAAAAGCTCATTAGCAGGAACAACTAAAGCAGAATCTTCAACTGTTGATGATCTTTGTGAGATTGGATCAAAATTTCTTATTTCTACCACAGTATCTCCATCAAAAATTAATCTGATTGGTTGGGTTCTGTTAATAGGATAAATATCTAATTGTCCACCTCTAATTGCAAAAGCTCCTTTTGACTCAACTCTATCTTTTCTTAAATATTGAAGATGTATGAGATTCTCAATTAAGGATTCAAAATCTATTTCCTGTTTTAAGACAATATCAACTACGTCAAGATTTTCAAAAAATAAACGTTGTGATACTGCCTTGATACTTGTGGCAATATTTACCTCTTTTGTAGTTAGAAATGAATGAACAGTAGCTAGTCTTTTACCTTGAATTTCATAAGAAGGTTTAAAAGAATCATATGTCAAAGTATCCCAACTTGGAAATATATCTATGTTGTCATTGAAATTAGAAAAGTTATTTTTAAATTCATTTGCTTCTTTGTCTGTTGGAAAAATATAAATGTTTTTTTTTGATACCTGTTCAAGTCCTAAAAGAATAGGCAGAGATTCTATTGATGTAGTAATTGAGTCTAGATTCATAGTCTAAATTTTAGACAAATGAATATATTGATTATCAATTAACCAGTTGACTGTTTTCTTAATAAATGCTTCAAGATTTGTATAAGGAATTTGTAACTCGTCTTTTGCTTTTGAACCATTGTATTGGTGTCCATGAGTTAAAACTCTTGCAGATTCAGTACAAAGGACAGGTGGTGAGTTTGAAAAAACTTTATATAAATCTCCTATTGGTGCAATTACCTTTAAACCCAATTTAGGAATATAAACAGGATTACCATTCCAAGTGGATAAATTTTTTAAAACTTTTATTAATTCCTCACTGGTGCTTTGAAAACTATTTAAGACATATCTTTCATTATTTCTGCCATGAATTAAGGCATTGTAATGTCCGTGAGTGCAGTCATCAATATCAACTACAGATAGATGATTTTTAATTAATGGTGGGTATTTTTTACTAAGTGTTGAGATAAGCAATTTAGCTGTACCTGATACTCTTCCTGGTCCCTGTACGGATGAGGGATTAACAGATACGAAATCAAATTCTTTTTTAAACCTAAACGCTTCTTCTTCAGCTAAAAATTTAGATTCTTCGTACTTGCTTAAAAAATACCCCCTGTGTTTTGATTCTTCATTTCCCTCAGTACCAAGCTTTTCACCTAAAGTAACCGCAGAAGATGTATAAATAAATTTTTTAATGCCTAACTGGTTACCTAAATTTAAAATATTTTTGGTGCCTTCAATATTTGCGTTAAACATATAGTCAGGATTTTTAGAGCACATTTGATTCACACCTGCCACATGAAATATTGCATCGATATTTTTATTTGATAATTTTTCCTCTAGGTTATCAGAGAGAATATCTCCTTCTATTTTTGTTACATTTAGATTGTTAAAAAGTTCATTATGATGTTTTGATCTACTTAACCCATAAACATTGTGATTGTTTTCAACTATTTTTCTTAAAAGTGGCTTCCCTACAACTCCAGTTGAGCCTGTTATAAATATATTTTGATAACTCATTTAGTTTTTTGTATATAACCAGAAATATATTGATAGCCAGAAATATATGAAAAAATTAATGCGTGAAGGACCACTAAGTCTGCAATATTAAAACTTAAAATATTAAATTGAAAATCTATCATTACAAACCCTACAGCCCAAAACTGGAGGCTTGCTTTAGCTTTACCAAATTTACTTGGAGGAATCATAATTCCCTCATTGCCTGCAAGGCCTCGTAATCCTGTGATAATAAACTCTCTAACAATCAATAGGGTTGTTATCCAAATGCTTACTCTATCAATGTATGTAAATCCTATAAAAATAAAAGTTATGAAAATTTTGTCAGCAATAGTATCGAGGAAAGCACCAGTTTTTGTGGTTACATTCCATTTTCTTGCTAATCGTCCATCAAAAAAGTCTGTCCATGCTGATATAAATGCAATGATTGCTGGAATTAACATTAAGCCTTCATTTGAACCGTCTAACAAAATTAGGTATAAGATTACAGGCGCAGAAATTATTCTAAATATTGCTAAAGAATCAGGTATGTATTTTTTCATTAAACCACATCAATTATTCGTCTCTCGGAAGCTTCTTTTATCGCTGCTTCCTTATCGATTACAAAAGTTTTAAGAATATCAATAGAATCATCAATTAAAAACTCTACTTCCTCTGTTTCATTATTATAAAACTTTGAAAGTACAAAAACTGCCGGGTCTATATCTTTTGGAGGCCTCCCAACACCAACTTTTAATCTAAAATATTCGATTGTACCAAGATGAGAGTTGATTGACTTAATCCCATTATGGCCGCCATGGGAACTTCCCTTTTTTAGTCTTAGTCTGCCAAATGCAAGATCAATATCATCATGAATTACTAAAATATTTTCAGGAGAAATCTCTTTATATTTTATATATGCTTTTAACGATTCACCAGATTTATTCATTGAAACCATAGGGATAACGACATCAACTCTATTTTCATTAATTATTAATGTTCCAGTTTTAAACATTCCAGACTTATCTAGGTTGATCTCTACAGAGTTTTGAACAATAAAATGTTCGAGAATATCTGCACCAATATTATGTCTAGTCTTTGAATACTTTGAATGGGGATTCCAAAGGCCAACTAGAAGAGTGTTACTACTCTCCAGATTCATCTGAGGACTCTTCCCCAGCAGTTTCTTCAGAAGACTCACCTTCGGCTCCTTCTTCTCCTTCAAGTCCTTCGCCTTCAAGACCATCTATCTCTTCTTCTTCTATTGCAGCTCTAGGTAATGTAATTGTTACTAATATTGAGTCATCATCTTCAGTTGCCAATTCAACACCTTCTGGAAGTTTAACATCTAATACTGTGGCATTTTCACCAACATTCAACTCAGAGATATCTAAATCTAATGATGCAGGAATAGTAGAAGGCAATGTTGAAACTGTAATTGTGGAGTTAATAGTCTGTACCAATCCTCCTTCATCTTTAACTCCTATAGGAGTTCCTAAGAAGTTAACTTGGACATTAGCCTCTACATTTTGGGTTAAATCAATTTGAATTAAATCAATATGAAGAAATTCATTTTTATACGGGTGTCTTTGAATTTCTCTAGCAAGTGTAGTGTATTTACTTTTTCCAACTTCTAGATTTAAAATAACGTTAGATCCAGCATCAGTTTTAAGAGCATTTGTAAATTCACGAGCATTTACAGCAATAGAAACGGGATCCATTCCAAGGCCATAAATTACCGCCGGGAGAAATCCTTCGTTTCTCAGACGCCTTGACTCTCCAGAACCAATACTTTCTCTTAAAGTTGCTTTTAAATTTGCTTCCATATTTATCCTTACGAATTATATAGAGTAATAAATTTTAATCATTACTCAAAGAGGTATTTATGCTTTTTCTGTGGCTTTTCTTGCTGAAATAACAGCAAAAGTTAATGTTATGGCTGCAAAAAGACATGCAGATAAATAGCCCCTAAATAGTACATCTGGTTCCCAACCTTGAACCATCACAGATCGCATTCCTTCAATTACATAAGTTGTTGGGTTGTAAGCAGCAGCAGTTTCTAACCATCCTTTTAAGGCTTCCCTAGGAACAAATGTTGGAGCAAGAAAGATAGCAGGAAAGAATAAAAAAGTTGCTGCTTGTGCACCTTGTGAAGATCCTGATTTTACCCCAGCAGCTACTGAATATCCTGCAAATCCCATCCCCCATATAAAGGCAATAGAAAGAACTATTAAAAAACCTACATTGCCAACTGCAGGATCAGCTCCAATAAATTTACCAATTAATAAAATAAGACCTGCTTGCAACAAGACTCTGAATGCTCCAACGTTCATTGGAGCTAAAATAATAGCCCATCTGGAAATTGGCATACTCTGGTATCGTTTAAAAACTCCTGATTCAATATCTTCTACTAAATAAATACCTGAGGCTGCACCACTTAAAGAGGCAGAGACGATTGAAACAGGAAGAATAAAATTAACAAAATTTCCATTTGCAAAATCAAAAGGTGTTCCACTAGCATTTCCCCCAAATACTCCCCCCAAGGCACCATCGTATACAAATAAGAAAAATGCTGAAATGATTAAGTTAGGTAATTCAGCAAGCGGTCTTCTTACTACCCTTAAAGTCATTCTCTTAGTTAAAATTTGTAACTGTACTAGAAAAGATCTTTTTGATTTCATTATCTCTTACTCTTTTGTTTTGCTTGTTGGCTGCTTTCTGATCCTTCAAGCCTATATCCAGTAACTTCTAGAAAAACATCATCGAGTGTAGGTTTATTAGCTGAAACTGAACTAACTTCTACACCTTGATTACTGAGGTCCTTCAGATATCCAGGAATTCTAGAAGCACCATCTTCAACTGTAATTCTTAACTCATTTTTTTCTTGAACTGAATTAGTCAGTATATTTTTTGCATTTTTTAAATCATCATTATGATTAAATGCAAACGTTATTACATCACCGCCTATACTTGCCTTTAATTCGTCTGAAGTGCCTTCAGCAACAACTAAACCCTCATCAATGATTGCAATTCTATCAGCTAGTTCATCAGCTTCTTCAAGGTACTGTGTTGTGAGAATGACCGTTACTCCGTTATTGCGAAGTCTTTTAATTTCATCCCATAAAACTCTCCTTGAACCAGGATCTAAACCTGTTGTTGGCTCATCTAGAAAAAGAATCTCTGGAGAATGAACAAGGCTTAGACCAAGATCTAATCTTCTTTTCATACCACCTGAATAAGTTTTTACTCTTCTATCTGCTGCTTCTGTTAAACCAACAAGTTCTAAAAGTTCATTCGTCCTTACCTCAGAATCTTTTTTTGAGTAACCCCATAATCTGCAAGTTGTGAAAAAGAGTTCGTGACCTGTGAGAAGATTATCTATACCTGTGTCTTGAAGTGCTACACCTATTTTTTCTCTCACTTCTTTGTCTTTGGTTGCAACATCTATACCTAAGATAGAGGCACTTCCTTCAGTAATGCTTAAGAGTGTGGTGAGCATTAAAATTGTAGTAGATTTACCAGCTCCATTTGGTCCAAGTAATCCAAAAATCTCACCCTGTTTTACATGAAAACTAACATCTTTTACAGCTTCAACAGTATCCTGCTTACTGATAAAAGTTTTCTTAATATTTTTAACGTCTACTGCTAACATTTATATCCTATATGAATTAAATATCTTATTAGTATAACGATTTTAAATGGCCTCGTAGCTCAGGGGATAGAGCACAGGTTTCCTAAACCTGGTGTCGCAAGTTCGAATCTTGCCGAGGCCGCTATCGATTAAAACGTATTTCTAAATCTTTATTTATATTTGAAAAAACAATATTTTTAAACTCATCATGAATGCCAATATTTGAAGCTACTAGTAGATTTGATGCTGTAGTTGGAAATTTATCTTTTTCATCAACTACTTTCCCACCAGCTTCTTTCAAAATTAAACTAGCTCCAAGGGTGTCCCATGGTTTCATAAAAAATTCAAAATAAGCATCAAACTTATTATCAGCTATCCAACAAACATCTAATGCCGCACTTCCAAATCTTCTTACTCCACCGCATGATCTCAATACTGCTTCAAAAGTAGTTATGTATTGTTCGGAATTATTAACTCTGTCATATGGAAAACCTGTAGCCACGATTGCTTTCTGCATTGTAGTTTTCTTCACAATCTCTAATTTTTTACCATTTTTATATGCACCATTGTCTTTATACCCTTCGTATAAAATATTATTGTAAATATCTAAAACATATACCTGAGTAGGTTGGTTTTCCTCTAAAAGCATCAAGGTAATAGCAACCTGTGGAATATTGTTTGCATAATTTACAGTGCCATCGAGAGGATCAATTACCCAAATTCTTGCTGCATCAGAATTAATTGTTTCTGATTCTTCAGAAATAATTCCATCATTTGGGAAGTGCTTTGTAATAGCGTTTATTAAAATTTCTTCTGATTTTAAATCTGCCTCTGTGACTAAATCAACCTCGTGCAATTTTGAAAAGATTTCAACACCTTCTTTTAATTCTTTAATTGCTGATGCAGCATCATATAGTGCATTTTTTAATATGTGTATATCAAAGTCTTGATTCATTGGCTACACAGAATGTTGCTGTCCCGAGTTCATATAATCTTGAGCATAAATACCTGCTCTAGATATTGATTTTAGCTCAAGCCATGTAAATGGATTTTCTGAATTATTTTTTACATAATCTAAAAATATTTGTAATGATTCTTTATGACCCTTACCAGATGAAAATACTTTGCTTTTATCTTGATTACCTTCCAGGTAGCGGAGTAACTGAAAATCTTCAACAATATATGAATTTCCATTTCCATGAACTTCTATTCTCTCTTTACCAAGATTTTTGTTTGTTTCTGAAAGGTACTGAATAGATGCATGGGCACCATTAGCAAAATTTACATTTATAAACACTTGGTTTTCATTCACTTCATTATTTTCCTTATCAATTGGTGCAGACGAAGAAATACTTTGAGGCAGTGAATCAAACAAGTAACAAGCAAGGTCAATTGCATGTATAGCTTCACCAACAACTCTTCCGCCGCCAATTTCTTTTATGTTTGTCCAGTGATCTTTATCTAATGGGGGAACACTAAATCTAAAAGATATAGAGTTTGCTGGATTTTGAATTAATTTTTGTTTTACAAACTGTGTTGCTTCAGAGAACCTTCTATTAAAACCAATAAATAACTTAGGATTATCAGCATTATATATAGCTTCTTCTATTTCCACTAAAGAGGTACTTGTTAAGGCTAGGGGTTTTTCAACATAGATAGCTTTACCTTTACTTAATGCTTTTATGACAAGTTCTGCATGATTGAAGTGTGGCGTTAATATCAGTACCGCATCTATCTCAGGTGAGTTAAGAATTTCCTCCTCTGTTGTATATTTATTTTTGATTTTAAAATTAGTTGCTAAAGATTGAGCAGATAATCCAGTTGAAGAAGCTACACCCAATACTTGACAGTCTTTTTTTAATTCTTTAAGAATGGGCATTATTGTAGTAGAAGCGAAGTTACCTGCCCCCAATATACCCAAATTTACTTTACTAGTTGTAGGTTCAAGATTGATATCTGGTGTGAATTCAATTTTTGGTTCAGATTTAATATCGTATCTTAAAACTACTGATAGAGGCTTGGTCTCCTCTGTAAATTTCTTATAAACAGTAGGAGCCTCATCGAAACTTACTTCCTCAGATACAAGATCAAGAAGGTGTATCTGACCTTGAGATAAAAGTTTTATAAAAGCTTCAAAATTTCTATTTTCTGTCCATCTTACATACTCGATTGGATAGTCTTTTCCTAGAATTTCATACTGCTTATCGTATCGCCCAGGTCCATATGATTTAGAAACAACAAGTTCTAACTCCTTATAGTAAAATTCATTTCTGGAAATATTTAATGGTATATCTCCTACCACAACAATTTTTGCTTTATTTCTAGCTATTTTAGTAGCTACTTCAATAGGTTCATTACTTGAAGTAGCAGCTGTAATTATTACCGAATCAATGTCTTGAACACTTGCTTTATCAATAGAAGTAAAGTAATTATTATGACCTTCTATTCTTTTTTCATCTGGATCAATACCAATAACTTCAGAACCTTGAGCTTCAGCTAGCTTACAAACTAACTGGCCTACAATTCCTAAACCTATTACAACAACTTTTGAACCTAAATTTGTCTCAGAAAGCCTGAGCCCGTGTAGAGCTATGCTACCAAGAACTGTAAATGCGGCTTCTTTAATGTCTGCATTCTCTGGAATACGTGCACAAAGATTCTGGTTAACAGAGACATATTCTGCATGATTACCATTTGATACAACCATATCTCCAACGTGAAAACCGCTTACACCTTTGCCAGTTTGCACAACTTCTCCTGCGGAACTATATCCAAGCTGAAGTGGAATTAAGTTTTTTGGAAATACCGCATTCCACACTGCTTTTACCCCTTCATTTTTTATTAAATCTAAACCCTTTTCGATATTTGAACTACTTTGCAGCTTCTCTCCAACCGTTGTATTTGCACCTTCGATTGCAGCTAACTCTGTCCCTGAAGAAACAACTGAGTAATGATTCTTAATCAACACTTCTCCATGGCTAGGTTTAGGAATAGGAGTGTCTAGAAGAATTGGATCGGGGTTGTTTTTTTCAACTACTAATTGTTTCATTTATTTCCTGCTTATTAATGATAACTAATTTACTTCTGTAATTAAGGGGGACGTTAAATTTATAATCTTTTCATCTACTGTTTTAATTCTTAATGACCCATCTGTATTTACATCTTCGGCCCAGCCTCTACCCTCTGGATACTCAACTAATTTTCCTATTGTTTGTAGTCGGGACTTGTACTCATTAAGGTCAAAATTATTATTTTTAAGTGTGGCTTCAATCTGTTCAGCCCAGTTTTTAGCATCATCTTTAATCATTTCTTGGTTTTGATAGGTTTTAAATATAGATCCCGCATTTGGAACTGGAGGATTTTCCCAAAAGTAATTCACCCCCATGCCAATACATATTTTATTTTCTACTTTTTCAACTAAAATGCCACCAACTTTTTTTTGATTAAAAATAATATCGTTTGGCCATTTCAGTGTTAAATCTATCTCTTTCAAAACCTTTGTAAATGTAGTACCAGCAACTAAAGGGATAAGAGTATGGGGTATGTTTATATGTTCATCAAATAAAGCAAACGAGCACGCTAATGACTGATCTGCATTTAACCATGTTCTATTTGATGTTCCTTTTCCTTTTTCTTGAGAAAAACTAGTCACAAAAACAGGTTCTGAACTTAATTGAGTTAGTGCAAATTCCTGAGTATTGTATATGGAATCAAAAAAAAAGGTTTTCATCTTGTTACTTCTTTACATATATATAGGTCAAATACATACATTAACAATAAACAGGAAAGATGGGCATGTCAGACGAAAATTTAGCTGAAATTCGTAATGAGAAAGCTAAAAAAGTACAGCATCCTAAGGGTAAATTAACTGCGTACGAAAGGCTAGAGCTTCTTCTAGATGAAGGATCATTTACAGAAATAGACCAACATGTAGCATCTGAAGAGAATCCTGAAGGTGAAGCAGTTGTTACAGGAACGGGAACAATACATGGAAGACCTGTTTATGTATTTAGTGAGGACTTCTCTGTTATGGGTGGAAGTCTAGGCGAGGTAGTTGCTAAAAAGATTCTCAAAATTATGGATAATGCCTTAGAGGCAAGAGCACCAATAATTGGGATTAAAGATTCGGGAGGAGCACGAATACAAGAAGGAATTTCTTCACTTTATGGGTATGCACAGATATTTAAAAAGAATGTTGAAGCATCAGGAAAAGTTCCACAAATATCAATTGTTGTAGGTCCATCTGCTGGAGGAGCGGTGTATAGCCCAGCTCTTACTGACTTTATTTTTCAAGTCCAAGAAATTGGACAACTATATGTAACTGGACCCGCTGTTGTTAAAACTGTTACTGGTGAGGATGTGACTTTTGAGGAGCTAGGAGGTGTTGAAGCTCATGGTACTAAGTCTGGAGTATCACATCAGGTCTGTGAAAGTGAAAAACAAGCATTTGAAGAAGTCAGATACTTAATGAGTTTTTTACCTCAATCATCATCACAAAAACCTCCAGTTTTTATTACTGAAGATGAGTCAACAAGAATGGTTGAATCGTTAGATTCTTTTGTTCCAGAAAATAGAAACCAGCCATACGATATGGAGAAGATTATTTCAGATATTGTAGATGATGGTGAACATTATCCAATACAGAGCAACTATGCAGCAAATATTATCACTAGCTTTGCAAGATTAAATGGAAACACTGTAGGTATTATTGCAAACCAACCAATGGAACTAGCTGGGGTGCTGGATATTAAAGCCTCTGAAAAAGCAGCTAGATTTGTTAGATTTTGTGATGCATTTAATGTACCACTTTTAACAATGGTAGATGTACCTGGGTTTCTTCCAGGAGTAGAACAAGAACATGGTGGAATAATAAGAAGTGGTGCAAAGTTATTGTATGCATACTCTGAGGCAACTGTGCCAAGAGTCTGTGTTGTCGTAAGAAAAGCATACGGTGGTGCCTATATAGTCATGGACTCAATAGGACTTGGTGCTGATAAATTATTTGCATGGCCTAGTGGTGAAATTGCAGTTATGGGAGCTGAAGGAGCAGTTGATATAATCCACAGACGAGAGCTTGCTGCCGTAGAAGATAAAGAATCACATAAAGCAAAATTAGTTGAAGAGTACAATGAAAAATTTAGTAATCCTGATATTGCAGCTCAGTTAGGGCTAATTGATAATATTATAAAACCAAGTGAAACGAGAAAAATTATTATAGATTCATTTAAAGATCTAATAAACAAAGGTGAGTTAGGAGATAAACATGGAAACATTCCCCTCTAAAAATATTGCAATAAGTTGGGTTGAAAAAGGCAGTCTTACTAGAAATTTATTCCTTTCTTTAGGGTTTGCAATAGTTACAGCATTAAGTGCTCAGATTAGAATAGCTATCCCTATTTCCCCAGTGCCAATAACTGGCCAAACATTTGTCGT
>JAOMBT010000007.1 GCA_028344675.1 Acidimicrobiaceae bacterium
TTAATATTATTTTTGAATAATCGTGCCACATAAACATTGGTTTTAAGGAATGTTTGAAGTAATCTTTTGTCGGTTGAGTTAGTTTAAATCCATTCTTTGCAATGTTGATTGGAAATTCTAATAATTTATCTAAAGGAAGAGATGCATAATTCTTATATAAAAAATCAAGAATTTTATATATACCTGGAATTGCAAATGTATTAGCTCCCTTACATGTCTCAATATGTCCACCATAAGTCATCACTACCCTATGCTCTTCGTGATCGTTACCTTTGAAATTCTTAGGAGATACAAAATAGCCATCAACTGTGTGTGATTTGTTAGTCCTCCCATCATAAAACGTTAAGAGACCTGAAGATGTGGGAGCAATGACACCTAAATCTGTAACCATAGACGTTACAATACTTGTTATTAATACATCAGCCGCATTTGGCTTCAAATCTTTAATTGATTCAGCTGCTTTAGAACTATATTCTGCAGTGCTTGATAAAGAAACTTTCATTTAAACAGTGTAGTTTATAACTTTTATATGCAAAAATATATATATGAAACAGGACATAATTAAATTTGATAACCATATATATCAAATTGATGTATTTATGGAAAATA
Organism: Acidimicrobiaceae bacterium; assembly: GCA_028344675.1. Taxonomy (GTDB): domain Bacteria; phylum Actinomycetota; class Acidimicrobiia; order Actinomarinales; family Actinomarinaceae; genus Actinomarina. Next base: position 610 of record JAOMBT010000007.1, read on the forward strand.
AACCTGGACGTATGTCTTGTTACTATATTGACTCATCAAACCCAATCCTGATAGAGGTAGGTCCTTCTAACTCATTCCCATACCTTATATCTAGCCTTGAATCTTTGGGAATTAGTGAAGTAAACAGGTCTGCAATGACACATTTACATTTAGATCATATTGGAGGTATAGGACACTTAGTAGAAAAGTATAAAGAGCATTTTGTTTACATACATGAACTTGGGTTAAAACATTTACCAAATCCAGAACGATTATGGAAAGCAGTATCTGAAGTCTATACAGAAAAATGGCTACAAACCAATTGGGGTGAAATTAAACCAACACCAGTAAAAAATATCCATTCCTTGAAAGATAAAGAACTAATTGATCTTGGAAATGGAAGAAAACTAGAAGCTATATACGGACCAGGTCATGCAAAGCATCATTATACTTTTTACGATGAATACTCCAAAACACTATTTATGGGAGACACATTAGGACTAATATATCCGCATGGAGATTTTGTTCAACCCAATCTCCCACCCCCTGATTTCAATAAAGAAATACTATTCAATACTCTTGATGAATTAAATAAATTAGATTTAAGGTACTTAGCTTTAGCCCATTTTGGTATACATAAAAATCCATACAAATTAATAGAAAATGCTAAAGAAAATATAGAAAATTGGATATTTTTTATTAACAATTTAAATGATATGTCTGATGAATCTGCAACTGAATCTATTAGAAGTTGGGTTAGAGGTAATTACGAGTTTCTTAATATAAACAAAAGTACTATTAACAATTATATAAACAATGCTAATTTTGAAATGCAAATACAGGGAATCAGGAATTACTTAATAAAAAAGAAAAACCCCTAGTTTCCCAGGGGCTCTTCATTAAAAGTCGGCAGTGTCCTACTCCCTCAAAGTTTTTACAAATATTAACAAATTTCTTATCACAATAAAAATACCTTACTGAAATTTATATTTATCTCTATATGTCTGCTGTAAGTCTACATAATTTTTAAGTATTGAGATAATATCATCATTGTTTTTGAACAAATAATTTTCGTAATCATTTAACTCTTCAATAATGGATAAAGCTTCATTTTCAAAACTGTTTATATCTTCACTATGTTTAACATTTAAGTCTTCAATATCATCTATATTTGTATAGTTATAAGTTGATATATCACCTCTGGTTTCGGTAATTTCATAAGTACCTTGTTCTTCTAGAGACCTTTCCTCCAATGACATTTCTTCCCTTAATTTTTCAATAAAATTATAAATATCTTCATTTAACTTGCTTAACAAATTATAAGAATTGTCAAAATCATACTTCTCATCAGGTTTATAGGATTGATTTGATTGATTATACAATTTTATGTATACATCATACTTTTTATCACTCATTGGATAATTATAAAAGAAAAACCTCTAGTTTCCTAGGGGCTCTTCAATAAAAGTCGGCAGTGTCCTACTCACCCCTTATTCTTTTTCTTCTATCCCAAAGAGTTTCACCTTTATATTTCCAGAAAACAACACCGTTGTATGTTTTACCTGTTTTATCTGGATCTAAAATAGATTTAACAGCTGCAGTTAAATTTGTTACCTCGTCTTTAAACTTTATAGTTGATGAATCGTGTACAACACAAGTTATAGATTCATCTCTTATGAATTCAAGTTCTTCACCAGGCTTTATCTCTACTTCTTCAAAATTAAAAAATGATTTTACTTTACTCACTTTTTCAAATGCTATTTTTTCATCTTCATTTTCAAATTGTTCCCCAACTGTTTGATCAGATATCTCGAACTCTTTAAGAATTGATCTTGCTGCTTCTGGAGATATGTTAAAAAACTCCCTATTTGGATTAACTCTCGAATCAGCATAACCAGCATGTAGCGCTTTTTCAATTTTTGATGCATCTTCAACTTCTGCAGCGTAATAACAAGTAAAAGGCAGAGGAACACCCGTTGACTGCAAAGATTTCATTCTATCTTCAACAGTAGTTGAAGTAATACCAATCTTTACCATATCCGGCATAGCTTCATTGGTTAAAATATATACAATTTCTGACATGTCAATATGATAATAGAAAAACCCCTAGTTTCCTAGGGGCTCTTCATTAAAAGTCGGCAGTGTCCTACTCTCCCAGGGGGTTGCCCCCCAAGTACCATCGGCGCTAATGGGCTTAACTTCCGTGTTCGGAATGGGAACGGGTGTATCCCCATTGCTATCACCACCGCAAATCTACTTCTTAAAAATTCTATAGCAAGCGCTCAAGCGCAGTATTTAAATTCAAGCCCTCGACTTATTAGTATCAGTCAGCTACATACATTACTGTAATTACACTTCTGACCTATCAACCTCATGTTCTATAAGGAGTCTTAATCGGTTAACCCGATGAGAAATCTTATCTTAGAAGGGGCTTCGCACTTAGATGCTTTCAGTGCTTATCCTGTCCGATCGTAGCTAACCAGCGGTGCTCTTGGCAGAACAACTGGCACACCAGCGGATCGTTCATCCCGGTCCTCTCGTACTAGGGACAACTTTCTTCAAATTTCTTACGTGCGCGACGGATAGGGACCGAACTGTCTCACGACGTTCTGAACCCAGCTCGCGTTCCTCTTTAATAGGCGAACAGCCTAACCCTTGGGACCTGCTCCAGCCCCAGGATGAGAAGAGCCGACATCGAGGTGCCAAACACCCCCGTCGATATGGACTCTTGGGGGGTATAAGCCTGTTATCCCCGGAGTACCTTTTAGCCGATGAGCCATGGCGCACCCACATGCAACCATGGGATCACTAGTTCCTACTTTCGTACCTGCTTCACTTGTTTGTGTCACAGTCAAGCCACCTTTTGCACTTACACTCAATGCGTGATTGCCGTCCACGCTGAGGTGACCTTAGAGCGCCTCCGTTACTTTTTAGGAGGCCACCGCCCCAGTGAAACTGCCTACCAGACAATGTCCCTGATCCGGATAACGGATCTAGGTTAGAAGGTCAATATGAAGAAAGTGGTATCTCAAGGATGACTCCACAACGACTAGCGCCGCTGTTTCAAAGTCTCCCACTTATCCTGCATACTGCACACCAACATTCAATATCAAGTTGCAGTAAAGGTTCCGGGGTCTTTCCGTCCTGTCGCGCATAGTGAGCATCTTTACTCACATTGCAATTTCGCCGAGTCTCTGGTTGAGACAGTACTCAAATCGTTACACCATTCGTGCAGGTCGGAACTTACCCGACAAGGAATTTCGCTACCTTAGGACCGTTATAGTTACGGCCGCCGTTTACTGGGGCTTAATTTCAAAGCTTTGCCGAAGCTAACCTCTCCACTTAACCTTCCAGCACCGGGCAGGTGTCAGAGGATATACGTTGTATTAGAACTTTGCATCCTCCTGTGTTTTTGATAAACAGTCGCTTGAGTCTGATCACTGCGGCCCTTTCAAGCTCATAAAGTTAATTAATCACTTTACTTGGGCGTTCCTTCTCCCGAAGTTACGGAACTATTTTGCCGAGTTCCTTAACCAGAGTTCTCTCGCTCGCCTTAGTATTCTCTACTTGTCCACCTGTGTCGGTTTGGGGTACGGGCACTAATAAAACTAACTAGAAGTTTTTCTTGGAAGCATGGAATCAATGACTTCGCCTAAAAAGCGGCTCGGCATCGTGTCTCAGGCTTATCGTTAACGGATTTACCTATTAACTACCCTACTCACTTACCCCAGGACAACCATCGCCTGGGATCATCTATCCTTCTCCGTTACTCCATCGCTAATCTAGTAATATGTGGTTCGGTAGGCCCCGAAGGGATTTCCTTAGCAACATATATTCGATTTGGGCGTGCTATTAGTGGTACAGAAATATCAATCTGTTATCCATCGACTACGTCTCTCGACCTCGCCTTAGGTCCCGACTAACCCTGGGCGGACGAACCTTCCCCAGGAACCCTTGGACATTCGGCGGAAGAGATTCTCACTCTTCCTTCGCTACTCATGCCTACATTCTCACTTGTATGGTCTCCACGATTAACTTACGTTACCGCTTCGCTGTCCATACAACGCTCTCCTACCGATCTTACCTCCTGGATATAAATATCAAGATTAGTAAAATCCCATAGCTTCGGCAGTATGTTTAGCCCCGTTACATCTTCCGCGCGAGAACATTCGACCAGTGAGCTGTTACGCACTCTTTAAAGGAATGGCTGCTTCTAAGCCAACCTCCTGGCTGTCTGAACACTCTCACATCGTTTCACACTTAACATACATTTAGGGGCCTTAGCTGATGATCTGGGTTGTTTCCCTCTCGTCTATGGAGCTTATCCCCCATAGGCTCACTGCTATACTTATACACTTTGGCATTCGGAGTTTGACTGAGTTCAGTAAGCTTGTTGGCCCCCTAGCTCAATCAGTGCTCTACCTCCAAAGCGCAACATATAACGCTGTCCCTAAAGACATTTCGGAGAGAACCAGCTATCACCAAGTTTGATTGGCCTTTCACCCCTATCCACAAGTCATCCCCTGATTTTGCAACATCAGTGGGTTCGGGCCTTCACGAAATCTTACTTCCGCTTCACCCTGCTCATGGATAGATCACTTGGCTTCGGGTCTATCGCATACGACTAGACGCTCTATTAAAACTCGCTTTCGCTGCGGCTACGGATTTACTCCTTAACCTTGCCATATACGGATAACTCGTAGGCTCATTCTTCAAAAGGCAGGCAGTCAGGATATAAATATCCCTCCTACTGCTTGTAAGCTATTGGTTTCAGGTACTATTTCACTCCCCTCGCCGGGGTTCTTTTCACCTTTCCCTCACGGTACTTGTTCACTATCGGTCGCTGGTTGTACTTAGCCTTACGAGGTGGTCCTCGCAGATTCACAAGGAGTATCTTCCTTGTTACTCGGGGTGGCCTTAATAAGTAAATAGATTTTCGAATACGTGACTGTTACACTCTATGGTTTAACTTTCCAGATAATTTTTCTAATCTATTTTTTTGTAACTTATTGAAAGATCTGATGCTCTCTCAAAAGGACCCCACAACACCAAAAAAACAACGACATCAGTCTTTAACATTAATTTGGTTTAGGCTCTTCCCGTTTCGCTCGCCACTACTCAGGGAGTCGCTTTTGCTTTCCTTTCCTCTAGGTACTGAGATGTTTCACTTCCCCTAGTTCCCTCTACCTACCCTATATATTCAGGTAGGAGTAATTTATTAAAATAAATTGGGTTTCCCCATTCGGACATCTACGGATCAAAGCTTGTTTGACAACTTCCCGTAGCTTTTCGCAGTCTTCCACGTCCTTCATCGGCTTCCAGCGCCAAGGCATCCACCAATAGCCCTTAGTAGCTTGAACTATAATAAATACTTTGCAATTGCGCTTGCTATACAATTTTCAAAAAGCCAATTTGACTTTTTCACAGCTGAGTAAAGTATTAGTCTTTGTAGACAACCGACGATTGACCTTAGAACCGAAGTTCTATGCTCCTTAGAAAGGAGGTGATCCAGCCGCACGTTCCCGTACGGCTACCTTGTTACGACTTAGTCCCAGTTACCGACCCTACCTTCGACAGCTTCCTCCCTAATAAAAGGGTTGGACCACTGGCTTCGGGTATTGCCGACTTCCGTGACTTGACGGGCGGTGTGTACAAACCCCGAGAACGTATTCACCGCAACTTTGCTGATTTGCGATTACTAGCGACTCCAACTTCAAGGAGTCGAGTTGCAGACTCCTATCCGAACTGAGACAAGCTTTAAGAGATTTGCTCCATCTTGCGATATTGCGACTCGTTGTACTTGCCATTGTAGCATGCGTGCAGCCCTGGACATAAGGGGCATGATGACTTGACGTCGTCCCCACCTTCCTCCGGTTTATCACCGGCAGTCTCCTATGAGTCCCCAACATTACTTGCTGGCAACATAGGACAGGGGTTGCGCTCGTTGCGGGACTTAACCCAACATCTCACGACACGAGCTGACGACAGCCATGCACCACCTGTATATGGCGCTAATGCACACTATATCTCTATAGCTTGACCATATATGTCAAGTCCAGGTAAGGTTCTACGGGTATCATCGAATTAAGCCGCATGCTCCGCCGCTTGTGCGGGGTCCCGTCAATTCCTTTGAGTTTTAGTCTTGCGACCGTACTCCCCAGGCGGGATACTTAACGCGTTAGCTACGACACAGAAACCGTCAATCCAGTTCCTACGTCTAGTATCCATCGTTTACAGCTAGGACTACCAGGGTATCTAATCCTGTTTGCTCCCCTAGCTTTCGCTCCTCAGCGTCGATAGCGGCCCAGTGAGCTGCCTTCGCAATTGGTGTTCCTCCGAATATCTACGCATTTCACCGCTACACTCGGAATTCCACTCACCTCTGCCGTATCCTAGTCACAACAGTATCGATAGACATTTCAGGGTTGAGCCCTGAACTTTTACTACCGACTTGTTGAACCGCCTACGAGCTCTTTACGCCCAATAAATCCGGACAACGCTCGCCCCCTACGTATTACCGCGGCTGCTGGCACGTAGTTGGCCGGGGCTTCTTGTGGAGGTACCGTCATTTTCTTCCCTCCTGAAAGTGGTTTACAAACCTAGATCCGTCATCCCACACGCGGTGTCGCTGTGTCAAACTTTCGTTCATTGCACAATATTCCCTGCTGCAGCCTCCCGTAGGAGTCTGGGCCGTGTCTCAGTCCCAGTGTGGCTGATCGTCCTCTCAGACCAGCTATCCGTCGTAGCCTTGGTAAGCTTTTACCTCACCAACTAGCTGATAGAACGCGAGCTCATCTTAGTTCGGCTGACCTTTCCTTTTATTCTCATGCGAGAAATAAAGAATATCAGGTATTAATCCGAGTTTCCTCGGGCTATCCCTGTAACTAAGGTAGATTGCTCACGCGTTACTCACCCGTTCGCCGCTCAGTCATTTTCTGTAGTAAACTACTGAAAAGCTTCGCTCGACTTGCATGCATAAGGCGCACCGCCAGCGTTCGTCCTGAGCCAGGATCAAACTCTCCAACATAATCTTTGAATAATTTAAAATCTGACCAAAGAATCAACATGGGTTTTACCCATTTCAACTATAAATAGTTGAATCAACTTATAAAAAGTTGACAAAAAAAGAGTGCTAGATATTTCTATCTGCACTACCGGCGTTCATACTTTACTCAGTTGTCAAAAAGCCAATTTTTTTCGTACTAATAACAGTAACATACTCTTGATTAAGGTGGTTATTTATTTTTATTTATTGTGAAATACTTTCTTTTACCTAATTGAAGGTTTTTGTTGTGTATTTCATTAAATTCAATGTCTAATTCAGTGTACTTTTCTCCTTCAATTTTAAAACTTCCAGAAATAATTAATCTTCGTGCATCTGAGTTAGATTTAGTTAAGTTTAATTCAGTAAATAATTTGGGTAAATGGACCGGACCTTCGTCAAGTAATTCATAATTAGGAATTGAATCTGGTATATCTTTATTTATCGTAATATTTTCAAAAGATATTGAAGCTTCTTTAGCTAGGTCTGCGTTGTAAAGTTCAGTTACTATTAATTCACCAAGTATTTTTTTAATATTAAAGGGATTTATTGAACCATTCTCTATATTCGTTTTCATTTTTTGAATTTCATCAAGTTGATAATCAGTTAACATCATAAAATAATCCCACATAACCTCATCTGGAATACTCATAATTTTTCCGTATAAATTTGAAGGGGTATCTGTAACAGAGATGTAATTATTTAATGATTGTGACATTTTCTTTTTGCCATCAGTACCTACTAGTAATGGGAATGTCATTGCAACTTGAGGAGACAAACCATAAAATTTTTGAACTTCTCTTCCTAACATTAGATTCCATAATTGATCGTGACCACCAATTTCAATATCTGATTTAACAGCTACTGAGTCGTAACCTTGCAATAGTGGATAGAAAAATTCCATTAGAGAAATAGGATTACCGTCTTTATAACGTTTCGAAAAATCATCTCTTTCAAGCATTTGAGCTAGTGTTGTTGAAGAAGATAAGTTTATTAATTCTGAAGTGGTTAATTGTGAAAGCCATTCTTTATTTGACACAATTTCAATATTTGTATCTAATAGAATACTTTTTATTATTGGGAGGACACCTTCAGAATTTTTACCAATATCATCTTCTCCAAGCATAGATCTTGTCTCCGATTTGCCTGAAGGATCACCCACTTGTGCAGTAAATTCTCCTAAAATTAATACTGCAGTATGTCCCAATTCTTGAAATTTTCTCAATGATCTTAGAATTGCATACCAACCTAAAGTAACATCTGGAGCTGTTGGGTCAACACCGAGTTTTATACGTAACTTTTTTTTAGAGTTAATTAATTTTTCTAAGTCTTCATTCGGAGTTATTGCACTCGCTCTTTCAATTAAATATTTCATTTTAGAATTAATGTATATCTCCATAAATTTTTATCATTTTTTTTTGCATTTTTCCTCTGCTTTGCAATAGCTTTATCAACTGGATGAATGCGTGGGGAAATGTCAATTGCACCAGATATGATACTCTCGCCATCATTTAAATCTGATATTGATAAACCTTTAGTAATATTCCCTGAACCACTTAACTTATCATTTTTCATTTTAATTTTTCTTCTGGATTCGACATGTTTTTTTCCAATGAGAATAACACCTGAACGTATCAAAACTGCTTCACCGAAACCTTTCTTACCGGATAAAAAGTAGAGACTTTTATTTGTTCCATAAGTTTTTAAAACAGATATATGTGGTGGCCCCAATGTTAAAGATGTAGGAATATTCTTATAGGTATTAAATAATGACATTTTGTCTGTTGTCTTTCTACCATATGCTTCAGTTTCAGTAATCATTATTTCGACAAATTTATCCTTGATGTTAGTAGAAATTCGCATACCCAATAAATCTACTGCTGATTTGTGAGAACTTTGTGATAGGATTTTTAAGACTCTATTATTTAAACCAGTTCCATCCATTTAGATTCCTTTTTCATTCAATGTTATTGCAAATTTATTACTCAATTTATTTACAATCATATTCAAAATTTCATTTGCTTCATCGTCATTGTAAGTTTTCTCATAACTTCTAGTTATTATTCTAATTCCTAAATTTCTAGATTTCTTGCTTGTGTAATCATCAAATATTGAAATTTGATTTTCGTTATCTTTTAATAGTGATTTAATTTCAGTAATTAAATCTTGAGAAAGTAAATCTTGAGAAACTTTAAAAGATAGATCAAATTTGATAAATGGGTATTGGGATAATGGAGTATAGTTAGTTGTCTTTAAGTGTTCATAGTTTAAATTTTCTAGATTAATCTCAGCTAAGAAAATTTCATCTTTAATATTCAATTCATTTTGAGACGAATATGAAAGTTGCCCCATATGGCCTATCGGTTTTCCATTTAGTGTTACTAAATATGAATTATTCTTATGAAATCCTGGCTTAGATAATTTTTTAAATTCAATATTCGGAACTAGTACCCTCAGTAGAGATGATAAATCTTGAATCGTATTTTTTTTGCTATCTTTATCTGATAATAATTTTGGTAACAATATCCCCAAGTTATAGCTTTGATTTGGTATCGATTCATACTTCTTGTGTTTAGCTTTATTATAAGTATTATTAATTTCAAAATACTTACCACTATATGAGTGCTTATCTTGATTAAATAAATAAGTATTTATTAAAGTAGAAAATAAATTTGTTCTCATACTTTCTTGTGTTTTGTCAATTGGGTTTAAAACCTTAACACTTTCAAGTTCAGGATTAAATAAATTGTTTAGAGAATCATCAACAAAAGAAAGTGATTGTATTTCGTGATAATTTAGGTTTGAAAGTTTATCAATAAAGTAAGATCTTACTTTCCAATAATTACCCACATTATTTAATTTATTCCCTATTGGTAAAGTAGATGGGAAGTTATTGAATCCATAATGTTTTGCTAACTCTTCTATAATATCAATAGGTCTTTCTAAGTCATATCTCCATGATGGGGATGAAAATTCTAAATAATCATCGGATATCGTATGAGGTATCTTTAAAGAATCTAGAGTTTTTGATATAAAAGTATCATCTATATAAATTCCTAAGATTTCATTTATCAAATTTTTATGAAATTTAATTAAAGGATTTTTGGTTAAATCTGTCGAATCATTTTGAATATCGGAGTAAATAATATCATCATCCATATCAAATAAAGATATAAATCTTTCTAGGCCAAATGTCTGAATCTGGCGATCAATTCCTCGTTCGAACCTAATTGATGCATCAGAAATTAAATTTAATTTTCTAGATGTTTTCATAATTGAAACTTTATCAAAATATGCACTTTCAATAAGTAAGTTCTTTGTATCAGGTGTAACTTCACTATCAAACCCACCCATCACCCCAGCAAGCGCTACTGGTTTATCATTATCAGTAATTACTAAGTCTGTTTCATCTAGGATTCTTTTCTGGTTGTCTAGAGTAACCAATTCTTCTTTTTGTTTTGCATCTCTTACAGATATTGTTCCAAACAGTTTATCTCTATCAAAAGCATGAAGCGGTTGCCCAATGTCATGTAAAACATAATTTGTGTAATCAACTATATTATTAATAATTCTCACATCAATAGATGAAAGTCTGTGCTTAATTTTAAGGCTAGAATCTTGAATTTTAATATTTTCTATTTCAATAGCTTGATAGGAAGAACATTTGGTACCTTCACCGTTATTTATTTTAAGTACAGGAACGATTGAAGGATTTAAATTTATTGAGTTATCATTAATTTTTAAATCAAAATAATTTGATAGCTCTCTAGCAACACCATAATGTGACATGCAATCTCCCCTATTGGGAGTAACTCCAATTTCCCATATAGAATCATTGGAGTCATATATAGATGAAAAATCTGAACCAATTTTTTCTTTACTATCTAGTAATAAAATTCCTTCTTGGTCATCCCAAAGATCAAGTTCAGAGGCTGAACAAATCATTCCATTCGATTGAACTCCCCTAATTTCCCTCTTATCTATTTGAAAATTATCTTTAATAATACTTTTAGGTAAAGCAACAGGAACAACAGCTTCAACATCAAAATTCCACGCACCACAAACAATCTCATAAATCTTACTTCCGACATCGACCTTTGTTACCCTCACTTTATCTGCATTTGGATGCTGGTATATTTCAATAACCTTGCCCACAACAATATCGCTATAGTTTGGTGAAATCTGTTTAAAATTATCTATTTCGAAACCAAGCGATTCAAATGAATTTGATAAATCATCATCAGAAATGTCATTTACATTAATCCAATCATTAAGCCATGATCTTAGAATTTTCATTAAAATTGCTCCAAGAATCTTATATCATTTTCATAGAAATTTTTAATATGGTCTATTTTGTATCTCAACATAGCTAATCGTTCTATACCAACACCCCATGCGAAACCCTTATAAGTCTCTGGATAATTTACATTTGAAAGAACATTTGGATCTACCATTCCACAACCTAGAATCTCTAACCATTCACCATTTTGCCACTTAACTAAAACTTCAGCAGATGGTTCAGTAAAAGGGAAAAAATGAGGAATAAATTTAGTTTCAATATCGTTACCAAAAAATTCTTTAACGAAGTACTCAAGAGTTCCTTTTAAATCTGTAAAGGTTAAATTTTTATCGATTGCTAAACCTTCGAGTTGGTGAAATACAGGAGAATGTGTTGCATCTAATTGATCAGAACGAAATACTCTACCAGGAGCAACTATGTAAACTGGTGGTTCATTTTCTTCCATATGACGAATTTGCACAGTACTTGTTTGGGTACGAAGTAAGGTTTTCAATTTATCATCAAGGTACAGTGTGTCTGATTCGTATCTTGCTGGATGCCAATCAGGAGTGTTTAGTGCATCAAAATTATGCCATGAAGTTTCTGCTTCAGGTCCATACGCAACCTCATAACCTATAGATGAAAATATAGAAACTACTTCTTCCATGACCGTAGATAGTACATGTTTGTAAGAACCTCTTCTTAACACCCAATCAATAGATATATCAATATTTTCAGAATCTTCTTGTTCTGAGAATTGAGAACTTAAATATAATTTGCGACTGTCTTTTATTTTATTTGTAATAAGCTCAGTAGCTTCAGTGAGCTTCTTCCCATAACTTTTTTTATCTTCATTTGATAAAGATGATAATTTTTTACGTTCTTCAGATATTAAAGAATTTTTACCTAGAAATTCTTTTGTTAGAACATCAAATTCATCAACATTAGATATTTCTTTAATTCGTAAATCTAATGATGCATAAACTTTATCAAAATTTAATTCAGGCATCTATATTCTTTTTGGCAACTTCAACTAGTTTTTTAAAACCTTTGGGATCATTGACAGCTAAATCAGCAAGAATTTTTCTATCAACTTTAATTCCTGCTTTTGTTAAACCGTTAATAAATTTAGAGTAAGCTAGTCCATTTTGTCTTGAAGCAGCATTAATTCTTGATATCCATAGTTTTCTAAAGTCTGCTTTTTTATCTTTTCTATGAGTAAAAGAGTCAGCTCCAGCATGCATTACTTGTTCTTTAGCAGCTCTTAATCTCTTGCTTCTTGCACCCGTATAACCCTTTGCACTCTTAAGTACTTTTTTTCTTGACTTCCTACTACTTACAGATCTTTTAATACGAACCATAATTAACCTAGCAACTTTCTTATTTTTTTACTATCACCTTTAGATGCTTCCACATCTCTTTTAAGTCTTGACCAGGTACCAGAACCTTTAGCTAACTTATAATGTGACCTATGGGCTCTACTTCTCATATACTTACCTGTACCAGTTACACGTACTCTCTTAGAAACACTCTTGTGAGTTTTATGTTTCATTTTTTACCTCCTATAGGTGCTAACACCATTGTTAAAGATCTACCATCAGGCTTAGATGTTGATTCAACTTCAGCTATATCTGACAATTCATCTTTATAATTGTCTAGAACTCTTTGTCCAAATTCAGGATGTTCAGCTTCTCTTCCTCTAAATCTCATAGTAAATTTAACTTTGTCACCATCACTTAAAAATTTTCTTGATTTATTCAACTTAATTTTATAATCGTTTGTATCAATTTTTGGTTTAAGTTGTATTTCTTTTACTGAAATTTTGACTTGATTTTTCCTAGATTCTTTAGCCTTTTGAGCTAGTTCATACTTGTACTTTCCGTAATCCATCAGTCTTGCAACTGGGGGTTTACTATCTGGAGATATTTCTACAAGGTCTAGATTAAGTTCTTCAGCAATAATAAGAGCTTTCTTTAACTCTAGAACACCTACTTGGACTCCGTCTGGTGCTATTACTCTTAACTCTTTCGATCTAATCCCGTCATTTATTTTTAATTCCGGTATGTTAACTCCTCTCATAAAAAAAACGGCACGAAGCCGTTACACTCAACCTGACTATTTTTCACAGTAGGTGGAACTTTGTTCGCTTGATAAAAGTATAGCTTAGTAATTGAATTTAATAAGTAAAAAGATTATTTAAAGCATTCGCTGATTCTGAACCTTTATTTTTATTGTCATTTGAGGACCTATCTTTTGCATCCTCTATTTTATGAACATTGAGTACACAATTTGAAATATATACATTTTTTGAAATAGTTAAATTAATTAAACCGCTAGTAACTCCGCTGGATATATATTCATAATGGTCAGTTTCACCTTTAACTATTGCACCCACAGCAACAAATTTATCATAATCTTTTGTTAGAGAATTTATTTTATAAATGATTTCCCAAGCACCAATGACACTATATTTATCAATTTGAAATTCCTTATTTATAGTTGAATAAAAACCAACAATTAGCCCATCAGTTATGTCTTGATAATAATCAGAATAAACAAGAGCTATTTTATTCTTCATTAAAGTTATGACCCATTTTGTCTTTTTTTGTTTCTAAATACTTAGTGTTTTCTGGAGTGATTTGTCCAATTAGTGGAGTTCTTTTAGTAATGATTAATCCGTATCCTTCAAGCCCCGCTCTTTTACTAGGGTTGTTTGTTAGTAGGTTCATATTAGAAATTCCTAAGTTACGCAAAATAAGTGCTCCAGTTCCATAATCTCTTTGATCATTTTTAAATCCTAATTTTAGATTTGCATCAACAGTATCATCACCATCTTCTTGTAACGAGTACGCTTTTATTTTATTACCTAATCCTATACCCCTTCCTTCATGACCACGCATGTAAAGAAGCACACCACTTTCATTTTCAGATATAGTTTTCAATGCATTTGATAACTGTGATCCACAATCACATTTATTTGAAAATAAGGTATCTCCAGTAAGGCACTCTGAGTGGACTCTTACCATTGTGTCTTCTCCTGAAAGATAATCGCCAAAAGTAAGAGCAATATGTTCTGTATTATCAACATTATCTTTGTACACATGCGCAGTAAATTCACCATAATCTGTAGGAATTTTTGATTTTGAAATAAATTCAACAGGATTCGATGTATCTAATCTGAATTGTATCAAGTCCTTTATTGTCCCTATTGGTAATTGGTGTGATTTGGAAAATTTAATTAAGTCTTCAAATCTAGCCATTGTTCCATCTTCATTTATAATTTCACAAATTACTGCGACCTCTTCATGTTGAGAAATCGTACAAAGATCTACAGCTGCTTCAGTATGCCCAGCTCTTCTTAGAACACCACCATCCATAGCTTGGAGTGGAAATATATGTCCAGGAATATTAAAGCTATCTCTAGTTGACTCACTATTAGCAAGTCCTTTTATTGTTTTAAATCTATCTTCTGCAGAAATACCAGTTGTTACTCCATCTTCTTTTAAATCAACAGAGTGCGTATATGGTGTTTGCATCTCGTTATGCACACCTTCCATTAGAGGTAACTTAAGTTTTTTTGCAACTGTTGAAGAGATAGGTGCACATACTAAACCTTTTCCATATGTGATCATAAAATTTATATGATCAGCTGTAAGGTACTTAGATGATATTACCAAGTCACCTTCGTTTTCTCTTTCTTCGTCATCAACTAGTATGATCATTTCGCCTTTTGAAAAAAGGTCTATAATAGTTTTAATATCAGTAATCATAATTAAGTTTTTCTAAATATTTTATGACTATATCATATTCAACATTTACGTAATCGTCGACATTTAGATATTTTAAATTTGTATTACTATAAGTTTCTTCGATTATTGCAACTCTAAAATTGTCTTCAACTGGATTTACAACAGTTAATGAAATCCCATTAATTGTAATTGAGCCTTTATCTACAATATATTTTTCAACGGCATTATTAAATGTAAAATCCCATAATTCATTTTCTAACTTTTCAATTTTAGATAATTTAACAATGCCATCTACATGACCCTGAACTAAGTGACCACTTAATAATGATTCCATTGTTAGTGGTAACTCCATATTAACAAATCCACAATGAGAATCGTTCAATGACGTACGTGAAAAAGTTTCATCAGATACTTGGAAGAACAAATTATCATTTTCGTAATACTTCAAAGTTAAACAACATCCATCAATTGCTATACTCGTACCAGTCTTTAATTTGAAAAAATTACTGTTATCAGTTTTAATTTCTAGAGTATCTTTTTTTAATTCAACAACAGTACCAATTGACTCTACAATTCCTGTAAACATGTTTTAATTATAAATGTGTAGTGAATTATTATTAAGTCTAATTTTTCTATTTAAACTTAAATTATTTTCTAGATAACTATCAATATCCAAATCGAAAGATAGTCCATTATTAATATGATTATTTGAAATAAATTTATAAAAATAATCGTAAGAGTTAGACTTTATAAAATATTTATGCACAGTATTTCCTCCCTCTACAAGTAATGAATTAATTTTTTGTGATTTTAAAAATTTATCTAAATTTAAGAAAGACAAATTTTCTATATTTTGAACATTCACCATATTATTATCGAAATTAGTAATAAAAATTTTATCTATGTGTTGTTCAGCATATTTTCTAATTTCCGTTTCTTCATTACCCCACAATATATATTTTTCAATATCAATACTATTTAAACTCGGATGACGTATATTTAATTTTGGATTATCGTTTATCAATGTATTTTTACCAATCAATATGCCGTCAACCGTTGCTCTTAATAAATGTGTTAGTTGCAATGATTTACTATTTGTTATGTATCTATCTGTATCGTCATTGTTAGTAATTTTATTATTTATACTTGTTGCAATTTTTCCAATATAAGTAATTGAACTATCATTCAAATTTTTTTTATTGTAATTAGGATTAATAAAATTATTAACACCTTCTATTATCGTAATATTCAGTCCCGCCTTTTGTAATTTATTAATACTTTTACCATTAGTTCGTAAATCAGTATCTATATCTCCAATAACAATATTTTTTAAATTTGAATCTAAAAGTTCATCAGCACAAGATGGAGAAGTATCTGTATGAAAACATGGCTCTAAACTTACATATAAAGTGTCATCAGAAACTATGTTTGTTTTATTTAAAATTTCAATTTCAGCATGATTAGTACCTTTTCCTTTATGATGCCCTAATGCTTTAAGCTTATTATCTTTATCAAGCAAAACAGCACCGACTTTTGGATTTGGATAAGTTTCACATTTTAAAGCTTCAACAACCGCTAAGTACATACTTTCTGGGTAATCTAAAAAATTAAGCATCTGAGCGAAAAATTGCTCCACCTTGAACAGCTATGTCTACTTTATTTTTTTTAAGATTTTGAAGATCATTAATTTTGATACCACCATCAGCAATTAATTGCCCATTAAAATCTGGATATAATTTATTAAAGTCTTTTACTTTATCTAATAAATTTATTGATTGACCTTGATTTGAAAATCCTGGATTAACTCCTAATAAAAGAACTGCGTCTGAGTACTGTATATATTCAGAAATTACTTTATTACTTGTATCAGGCAATGTTGCTACTCCTAAATTACTATGCTGATTACTCAATCTAATAAAATCATTTAAATCTGTTGATTCACAGTGAATACAAACAAGATCTGCTCCATGTTCAAAAGCTAAAGGAGCTAATTTGACATTGTTTTCAACCATCAACTGAACATCTACTTTATAATTTGTTTGATTTTTAACTTCCTTAATATGTTGAAAAGACATGGAAATATTATTTGTAAAGTGTCCATCAGTAATATCAACGTGAATCTGATCAAATTTAGTTTTGTTATTGTTAATATCTTCGATAATATTTAGCTGATTAGCTGCTTGAATACTTGCTGAAATTTTCATCTTAGCCCTCTTATATAGTCTGTAAATGTCATCATACGTTTCCCTTCAGGTGTTACCTGAAGTGGATACAAAAAACCATCGATTAATTCAATTCTACTCGTAATTTCTTCATCACTGTAGGAGTGAATCTTTAAATATTTATTATTAAATAAAATAAAAGCAGGACCTAATGTGTCAAATGCTCTAATTTTATTTTTAGCTTCATCAACAGTACACGATGTTAAATTAAAATCTTTTTTAATAAATTTGGAAGTTGTTGAGTAATTGTTATCTTGTTCTATTCCGTTTGAAAAAAAATTAATTGAAGGTAAGTCGTTATTAAATAATGTATAAATATTTTGATATACGTCACTTGCATATTTATTTTGAATCTTGATTTTATTTTGAAAAATAATATTTCCTGTATCTGTATTTTCATTAATTTGAAATATTGTATACCCAGTTTCAGTTTCATTATTTAATATTGCAGTTTCTACAGGTGTTGGGCCTCTGAGTTTAGGTAAAAGACTTAAGTGAATATTAAATAAAGGAGCATGAGTTGCTATAAAATTTTTACTGAATATTTTTGCGAAACTAGCAACTATAGCAAACTCCATATCTTCATAATGTTTATCTGCATCAAAGTAGGAACACAGTAGGTTATTTTTAATACAAAATTCTTCTACTGGATTGAGCATTAACTTCCTACCCCTTCCTTTTTTGTTTGGTGGTAGTGTTATAACATATAAATTTTCATATTTATTATTTAAAGACGATAAAAAAGGCAAACTTCTTTCATCGGATCCAAAAAAATATTTACGTTCTATCACCAGGAAATCCTTTAATTGATATTTCACGAAGAGCTTCTTTTCTCGCTTTTCTTTTCATAGCTTTAATTAACAATCGACCTTTCAAATGATCATATTCGTGTTGCAATACCCTTCCAAGTAGTTCATCACCCTCATATATAACTTCCTCACCATGTTCATTTAGACAAGACATTTTTGCATATTCTGCTCTTTCTATATCCCAGTAATATCCAGGAAGGGATAAGCATCCCTCCATAAAGATAATTTCACCTTCTTTTTTTTCTATTTTTGGATTAATAGCTACAAAGGGTCCATCACCAGCATCAAAAACAAAAATGTTCTTATTGATTCCAATTTGTGGTGCTGCAAGTCCTACACCAGGAGCTTCATACATAATATCTATCATTTTTTTGGACAAGTTTACAATATAGTCATCAATAATTACGATATCCGCAGACTTTGTTATTAGTGCTGGATGCCCAAATGTAACAATTTGATTCATGATATGTGCCTAATTCTTTTTATTTCACTATTACTAATTACTTTAAAAATCTTTTGAAATATTTCATAATTTAACATATCGTTAATTTTAATTTGTAGTTCGTATATGTACATTTCGTTAGTTATTTTTGGACCAAGGAAAAAATCAGAATCTATATTTTTTAACAATACCTGTGAATAAATTGAATATATTTTAAATAGATTATTTGGACCGTATTTTTGTCTTACATCTAATTCATTCTTGATCCATGATGACATACTTTTACTATTCAATGTTGCATTTATATCTAGAACAGTTGATGACAAGACAATTATCTTCAGGTCATTCTTTTTTGCAAAATTTAATATCTTCAACAAGTAGATTAATTTATAAGAATTCAATATTTTATTTTTTGATATATTGGGATACTGTATGATAATTGTATCTACTTTACTATTTTCTATAGTGTCAATAAAATTTAAATTTTTATTATAGGGTAATTCTTGATTCGAAAAATAGTTGAATATTTTCTTAGGGTATTTATGGGTAATAAGTTCCATGTTGTCTTTTATATTGTTAGAAACAAAATATTCAATTGAAAAATCATATAAATCTGTTGGTTTCCATTGTTCATTAAAAAATTCAAAATTAGGAAATTCTGAAACAAAAATATATGTACCGCCAAAAATTGTATTTTTAAGATATGCAGATTCAATAATATTCAACTCATTTAATTTAGGTAATTTATATGAATTAGCATTTGAATCATAAAAATAATAATTAATATCATTCTCAATGTTAAATTTTTCAAAATTGTTACTTAAAACAATAATATTGGATAAATTCTTATTATTAATTATTTTTTTGAGTTCGTCTTGACCACCAAATTTCTGATAATAATCAACTACTAGTGTATCTTTTAATTTATCGAATAATTCCTTAGACTGCTTTAGTGATGAAACGAAAAATATATTTTTTTTTGTAAAAGTTTCTTTGTTAAATTGATTAAAACTAATATTACGAATATTCTTTGTGGAAATTATTTTTTGTTTATTAAATTTTCTAATATCAAACATATTAAATAGCAACATACCCATATTGATTCTATTTATTGTTGCTAGGTATTTAATATATTTATAGTTCTCATTATTTAAAGTTGTAACAACAGATAGTATGTTATTGAGATTATTAATATTTGATTGTTTTTCTAAAGCTATTACTAACCCTTTTAATTTTCTTTTTCGAAATTCAATATTTACTATAGAACCAATTTTCACATCTTGATTTAAAGATTCCGGTATTGAGTATGTGAAGTTATTAAATTTATAGGTATTATTCGATATAACTTCAATTCTTGCAAACATTAAGATAGAACTAAATCAATAATCTCTGAAGCAATTGTGTTTTTTGTAGTTACATCAGAACTTAACAAAACGTTATCCTTATCTAATACTTTGACTTGATTTTCATTTGATCCAAATTTATTTTGTATAATATTATTAATAACAAGGTAATCAGAATTCTTAGAGCGTAATTTCTCAAAATTATTTAGGTTATCAGTTTGAGCAGAAAAAGATATTGTTACAATATGAGGAAATTTTGCTTTAAATTCTTTAATTAAATCTGTATTTTCTCTCAAATTTAAATTTATGTCACCATTACCTCTTGAGATTTTTCCAGTTTCTTTATCTAATATAAAATCTGACACCGCAGCAACCATAAATATGTAAGCAGTATCAATGCTAACTTCAATCATAAGATTAAATAACTCGGCTGAGGTGTTAAAGGAATAATTTTCGGCTCCAGGTATAGGAAGGATATTGGCTGAATGCAAGTAAATAACTTCATACCCTCTTGTTAATAATTCATGAGCAATTGCTTTACCTTGTTTACCAGATGATTGATTGGATATTACTTTAACATCGTCGATAGGTTCAATTGTTGGACCAGATGTAACAATAATTTTATCTCTAATTTTAGATATTGTATCATATAACTCCTTTGGTTCAATCATCCTGCCGTATCCCTCATCACCTATGTCTAATTTTCCAAATCTTGGTCCCAGAATAAAGTAGTCCTGTGACAGTTCTAAAAGACTACGTTGTGTTTTAGGATTTAAATACATTTCTTCATGCATGGCTGGACATATATAAAGTGCTTTAGTAAACATAAGAACCGTAGATGTTAATAAATCATCAGCTATCCCGGTGTTTACCTTTGCAATAAAATTAGCGGTTGCTGGATAAATAAGAAAAGTATCTGCAAATCTTGCTAATTCGATATGTGGAGAACCTTCAATATCTTCCCAATCTGTAATAACATCGTTATTATCAATGAAATCTTTGGATAGGTAATTTAACGAACTATGAGAAGCTAATATTTTGAAATTAAAATTATTTTTATAATTTTTAACAAATTGTTCAGCTTTTGAACAAGCAATACTACCTGTTAGGCCAAGTAGTATATTTTTTTTCATTAACTTTCTTCTGAAACTTGAACCTTTCCTGCAGCAATTTCTTCAAAAGCTACAGTTAATGGTTTCCTGCTTAAACTCTGTACTTGAGGGGGTGTGTACGCTCCGATACCCTCTCCAAGTTGATTAAAATAAGAATTAATATCCCTAGCTCTTCTTGCAGCAGTAATAACTAAAGCAAATCTTCCAGGCGTTTCTTTGAGTAAGTTTTCAATAGGTGGTTTTATCATCTGTCCTCCAGTTTATATATTATATCAATAATTTCATTAACTGAAGTATTAATATCAACATTATCTATTTTGAAATGAAACTTATCTTTATGGTTCCGTTGCTTATCTGCTAATTCCATTCTTTTTGTTATAAATTCTGAATTATGACCACGATTTTTTAATCTAATAACTAATTCTTTATCATCTATATCAATGAATAATCCTATAAATTCAGAATTACTTTCAAGTAATTTAGTTGCTCCATTTACTTCTAAATCTAGAATAACTAATCCATTTTTTTGTAATTCAAGTCTTGAAGTTCCATATATATAACCGCCATACTCTTCATACTCAACCAATTCGTTATTGTTAATCATATTTTGAAATTCATTATTTGAAATAAAATGATAATCTTTACCGTTAACTTCAGACACTCGTTTTGGCCTAGTCGTATGTGATACAGAAAAATTAAATTTTATTTTACGTGATAAAGCATCAATAATCGTATTTTTCCCCACTCCTGATGGTCCTGTAATGATCAAAATCATAATTTACTTACGTACATAGTAATTTCCTTAATATGATTTTTGTTTAAATCTTTAATTTTTGTTTTTTCTGATAGGTTTATTGAATCCAGAAATCTTGCTGTTTTAACTTTTCCAATTAAGCCTGAATTAGTCAAATATTTATGAATCCTTATTGAATTTATATTATTATCGTTTGTTGCCTGTAATAATTCTTCCTCAATATTTAACTGTAAATTAAAGTTATTAAGAAAATTATCTCTCAATAGCTTTATATTATTAATCTCATTTAATAAATTCATTATTCTTACTTACATTATCCAATATAGCATTAACAAACTTTGCACCATCGGAAGAAGAGTGTTTATCTACAATTTTTGTCCACTCTGAAATAATTACTTTAAAGGGCGTTAATCCAAGTAATAGTTCTGATATACCTAAAATTAAAGCTGATCTTTCAGATTTTCCAATTCTAGATATAGCCCAATTTTCAGAAGATTCACTAAGCATATATAAGATTTCATCAATATTATCGTTTGTATGTTGGATTAATTGATTAGCTCTTATCAACTGGTTTGGCTCTAATGAGTTTTCAACAAGAGTTATACTTTTAGAATAATCATCAAGTCTAAAAATAGAGTTAAAAGTGTAATGCCTATAATCGTATCTCATACTCTAGTTATATAACTTTTAGTTTTCGTATCAATTTTAATAGTATCGTTTTCATTTACAAACATAGGGACCTGAAGTGTTAGACCAGTTTCACAAGTAATTTCTTTTGTACTTGAATTTACCGAATCACCTTTAACTGCAGGTTCAGCTTTTGTCACAAGTAGGTTAATAGTTGTTGGTAAGATAACATCGATTGGTGTTTCTTCGTACATTGATATTGTTACTTCTTGATTTGGTTTTAATAAATTAATATTATCTGTAATTAAATTCTCAAGAATAGAAATCTGATTGAAAGACTCCATGTTCATAAATATAAAATCATCAGTATCTTTATATAAAAACTGAAATTTCTGCTTATCTATATATGCTTGTTCAATTTCTTCGTCAGCTCTAAAAGTTTTATCAACCACTCCTCCACTGGTAATATTTTTAAGTTTAGTTTTTACAAAAGCCTTACCTTTGCCTGGTTTGACATGTTGATACTCTAAAATATTATATATTTGAGAGTCTACAATAATAGATTGCCCAGGTCTCATATCATTTGTAGATACCATTATGGTATAACCCCTTCATCTTTTGCTTTATTTTTAAGATTAATAAACTCTTCGTAACTATTTGTAAATGTCATTTTGCCATTAACATCAGTTAATAAGTAGTATATATAATTATTTTCAGGAGTATTCATAATCGCATTCATTGATCTTTCTCCAAATCCTGAAATTGGAGTTGGAGGTAAAGATGTATATTTATATGTATTGTATAAACTATCAATTTGTAAATCTATTAATAAAACTTGTGATTTTCTTTTTTGTAATGAGTACAGCACAGTTGCATCTATCTGAAGTAACATATTTTCATCTAAGCGATTCTTAATAACTGACGATACTAAAGGCCTATCTTCTTCTAATTTAGACTCAGCTTCTATCAAACTGGCTATTGTGAAAAATTCTGTCGGTGTCTTAATCCAATTAGGTATGGGGTTCATCGATATAATACTTTCATATCGACTCTCTAATTCGTTTACTAAAGTTTGTAAAATAATTTCACCATTAGATTCAATATTGATTTGATATGTGTTTGGAAATAATAAACCTTCCCAATTTTGTAACTGTGAATAATCATTATTAGGTAAATATTTACTTACTACTTGGCCAGAAAGTAATGAATTTTCTAGTTCTATAACTTCGTAACCCGTTTGGGCAGATAATGTATCCAATGTTTCAGAAAGCCATAGGCCTTCAGGTATTGTTATAGTATAAGTTTTAAGCGGAGGTCCTTTTAACAAAAGTGAAGTTATTTCATCATACGATAAATTATTTGGAATATCGTAAGTACCTGGACGTAATTTATCTGTTAGATTTTCATTTCTTAAATATAATTCAAAAGCTAAACTCGATGTAACAACACCCGTTGAATCAAGTATTGACGATATTTGAGAAGCCGAACTTCCTTGTGGAATATTCACTTCAATAGTTCTTACATCTGATACATCTACATTATTAGAAATATCTACTGGTTTTATTAAATCTGCTGAGTTACTGACTGAATTGAATATAAAAATTATAAAAAATAAACTTCCAAAAAGTTGAATAAGAATTCTGTATTTGTAAAATAAATTAATCATTTTTATAAATATAGCTTTCTAAAATCTCTAAAGCAGATAAATCATCAATTCTATCTTTTGAATTACTTTTAAACAATTTAGAAGATAACCTTTCATCAATTTTAAATATTGGAATATTAAATTCGTTAATATCTTCTATAAAATCATTAACTAAGTTCGTCATTCTATTTTCAGAATTATTCAAGCCTATTGGGTAACCAATAACTATCTCATTAATGTTGTATTCTTTTATGCAATCTATTAATGATTTTTTTATAATATCTTTTTTACTATCAATTACTTTTAATGGTATTGGTATAGTTGTTTTTGCAGTCCTAACCGCTAATCCGAGAAATCTTTCTCCATAATCAATTGCAAGTATGTTCTTCAAAATTAAGATTCTTTAAGAAGTGTTTCTTTCGCAATTTTTAAAGCATTCTCAGTATCAAAATTATTAGGACCCCCTCCAATAGATAAATTCGGATCTTTTGATGCCCCTCCTCCGTAAAGTTTAGAAATTTGAGTTACAATAGATGAAATATCTAATGATATATTTTTTTTAGTTGCACCAACGATAGAGTTCTTACCGTTTATTGAAGAAAAAAGTATAGTGATATCTATTTTTGTTTCATCAATAATTTTAAGTGCTAAATTACGTAGTTCATTACTTGAGTCTGTGATTACTTGATTTATATAAACATTATGAGTATTAATTTTTTCGTCATGGTCATTTATAGTTTCTACTAATGTAGAGATTTCCATATTTCTAAGTTTTTTAAATTTTTCTTCATAGGTTTCTAAAGTTTCAAGTTGATTTTTAATTTTAGTTTGTACGTCATCTTCATTAACTTGAAGAATATTAGCTACAGATTTATATGATTTTTGCGCATTCGATAGAAATTCATAAGCTAGTCTACCTGATAGCATTTCTACTCTTCTTAGGTTGGAACCTATTGAGGATTCCTGAAGTAGGACAATAAGTCCAACATCATGTGAATTATGTACATGAGTACCACCACATAATTCTTTCGAAAAATCACCGATGCTTACTACCCTTACATCGTCATCATATTTATCTCCAAAAAAAGCTAAAGCACCTTCTTTTTTCGCCAAGTCAATATTCATAATATTTGTTTGAACTTGATAATCATTAAATACAGCATTATTTGATAATGTAAAAATTTCATTTAACTCATCGTTTGATACTTTTTCGGTGTGACTAAAATCAAATCTAAATTTTCCTGGGGAAACATTAGAACCTGCTTGGGCAACATGATCTCCTAGGATATTCCTTAATGAAGAATGTACAATATGCGCTGCAGTATGGCTTTTAGATACACCTGATCTAAATGATTGATCGACATTTAATTCAATTTCTTGGCCGACTTCAAATATGTTTTTTTGTACTTCAATTCCGATAGAACCGTTTGAGGATTGATATACATTAGTAATATCAATTAAATCATTATCCAATTTTATAGATCCTTTATCTGATATCTGTCCCCCAGCTTCATAATAAAATGGATTTTCCTTGGTAAAGATTATAAATCTATCATTAAATTCTTCGATATGAATTATTTCAGATTTGATATCAGTTAATTCATATCCTACGAAAGTATTTAAATCTACTTCAAAATTAATTTCGTTTTGATTATTATTCTTATTTGATTTTGATTTCATCTTATGTTCATCATATAGTTTCAAAAATTCTGCGTCATCAATTACAACATTATTTTCAGATGATATTTCTTTTGTTAATTCAAATGGAAAACCCAATGTTTCAAATAAGTAAAAAGCATCTTTTGCAGATACGGTATTATTATTCTCTATTAATGTTGTTATCTCTTGAATTCCTTTGTTTAAGGTTTTTTGAAATAACTCTTCTTCTTTTGTAAAAAGCTTTATAATTTTATTTTTATTCGTTGATAGTTCTGGATATGAATTTTTATATATCTCAACAACAATTTCAATTAGATAATCCAGACTAGAGGGTGTATTATTAATTTGATTATATGCACGAATTGCTCTTCTAATTAAACGTCTCAATATATAGCCCCTACCTTCGTTTGTCGGTACTACACCATCAGAAATCATAAATGTTGAAGATTTTATGTGATCTATAATTATTTTTTCATATTTAGAATTTGAATTATCGATATTTTTATTTAATTCATCATAAAGTGGTTTAAAGAGATCAGTATCAAATAGATTATCTTTATCTTGCATAATCATTGCAATTCTTTCTAAACCCATACCAGTATCAATGTTTTTTTTAGGTAGTTCTTCAACAATTTCAAATGGTGCTTCTTGAATTGATTCCATAAAAACAAGATTCCAAATTTCTATAAATCTATCTTCTCCGCCACCGATAGGTCCTCCGGGTTCCCCATATTTAGAACCTCTATCAATAAAAATTTCAGAACATGGTC
This sequence comes from Acidimicrobiaceae bacterium, assembly GCA_028344675.1. Lineage (GTDB taxonomy): Bacteria > Actinomycetota > Acidimicrobiia > Actinomarinales > Actinomarinaceae > Actinomarina. The sequence goes on from JAOMBT010000007.1 coordinate 27,042, forward strand.
CACAAGGGCCTGGAATATTCATATGCCAAAAATTATCTTTATCACCTCTCTGTATCCTATCTGGTGATACTCCGATAATATCTTTCCATATTTTATAAGCTTCATCGTCATCTTTATAAACCGTAAACCATAGTAAATCTTTATCTATTTTGAGAATTTCAGTTATGTAGTGATAAGAGTATTCAATTGCTTCTTTTTTAAAATACTTACCAACACTAAAGTTTCCAAGCATTTCAAAAAAGGACAGGTGTCTATCAGTATCTCCAATTATATCTATATCAATAGTACGGATACATTTTTGTGAAGAAGCCATGTTTGGGGTAGAAGTTTTTTTATTACCTAAAAAATAATCTTTTAATGGGACCATTCCAGCTGCTGTAAATAAGAGAGAATCATCATGCGGTATTAATGAGGATGATGGAATAATTTTGTGACCAATTGAATTAAAATATTCTAGAAAGGTAGATCTAATCTCGTTACTATTCATCTTTATTAATATATTTAAGATTGTATTCTTCTAATGTATGTTCATCAATATTAGCCGGGGCATTAGTAAGAGGATCATGTCCTGATTGTGTCTTTGGAAATGGAATTACATCTCGTATTGAAGGTTGATTAAGGACTTCTGCTACTAATCTGTCAATTCCTATTGCAAAGCCAGCATGTACAGGTGTTCCGTAGGATAATGCTTCAATAAACCATCCAAATCTTTCATTTATTTCATCTTGAGATAATCCCCATTTTTCAAGAACAATTTTTTGGATCTGAGGATTGTTTATTCTCTGGGAGCCTGAACCTAGTTCTACACCATTTAAAACTAAATCATAATGTAGCGCTGTAGACTTTATTGGATCTTCTTTAAACACATCATCGTCTTTAGGTGATGTGAAAGGATGATGAGAAGGTTGCAATTGGTCATTTTCATATTCAAAGTAAGGGAAATCCTCAATCCAAACAAATGAATATACTTCGTCAGTTGAAGTTTTAAATATACTTCTGCGAATGATATCCAAGTATTTCGCTATATTTTCTAATTTACCAGCTTGGAATAATAATGTTCCTTCTCCAAATTCTAAAATTTTTGAAATCTCATTTTCATTAAGTAATTTTGACAATGGACCAGAAATTTTACCACTGTCTACTTTAAGCCATCCTAATCCAGTTGCTCCTAAATCTTTTATTTCTGAATCTAATGAATCTATTTGTTTTCTTGTAAGTGTGTTTTTGCTATGCAAACCCTTTACTAATCCTTCATCATCAATGATATTTTTAAGAAAGTTTATATTAGTATTAGAAAATATGTCAGTTATATCAATGAGTGTTTCTTTTATTCTTAAATCTGGTTTATCTGTCCCATAAAGATTAATGCAATCGGTATAGGACAAAGTTTTAAATGGTGTTTGAATATTACAATCATAAGCATCTTGGAATACAAATTGCACAATTGTTTCAACATTAGTTTTGACTATCTCTGGATTAGCATCTGCAAATTCAAGATCTAACTGAGTAAATTCTGGTTGCCTGTCTTTTCTTGAATCTTCATCTCTATAACATTTAGCAATCTGATAGTAATTTGGGAAACCGGCCATCATGAATAGCTGTTTATACATCTGTGGAGATTGCGGTAATGCATAGAAATTACTTGGAGATTTACGAGAAGGGACAATAAAATCTTTAGCTCCTTCCGGTGTAGATTTAATTAAGGTAGGTGTATCAATTTCGTTTATTTTTAAATTATTCATAATCGTTCTTATGCTTTTAAAAGTTTTCGACCTAGTTAATATATTTACTTTCATACTGTTTCTTCGTAGATCAAGATATCTATACTTAAGCCTTATGTTTTCATCTGTATCAATTTCATTTTCAATCTGAAATGGAAGTGTTTTACTTTCACTGATAACTTCTAAAGAGGAAACTTGGATTTCAGAATCTCCTAGAAAAATCTTAGGATTTATTAAAGAATCATCCCGTTTTTTAAAAAGACCAGAAATAGAAATATAGTATTCATTTTTAAGATTATCATTTACATCAAGACTTTTGTCATAAACAAGTTGAATGTTTCCAGTAAAATCTCGTAAATCTATAAAAGTTAGTCCTCCATGATCACGTATATTATCAATCCAACCAGTTAAGTTCACAACTTCATCTAGATCTATAAAATCAATTAAATTATCAATTTTCATTTAATACCCTTATGTCAAAATCCATAGTTTCTTTTGTTAATAAGTTCTTTATTGTATCTTCATTAGTATTTATTAAATAAGTTACATTTAGGTTATTAGCTTCTTTAAATTGAGAATTTTCTTTTGATAATCTTGATGGCTTACAATAATGTATATTGTGATCATCAAGTAATTTCGAATACTTAACAATATTTTCAATATTTGACCCAAGTAAATAACATTTTTTTTCACTTACCGGAGCATTTATATTGTCCATAATTCTCTCAAGACCAAAAGCAACACCTACTCCTTTAAAATTTCCTAATGAAAGAATATTTGATAAATTATCATAACGTCCACCTCCACCAATTACAATATTATCTGGCGTATGAAATTCAAAAGTTAAATCATTGTAATAATCAAGACCTCTAACTAGAGAATTATCAATTTTATATCCAATATTTATCGAAGATAATAACTTAAGTAATGAATCGAAATTATTTTTTGACTCTGTATTAATATAGTCAGATATATTCGGAGCATTATTAATAACTCCTGAATCAATATCATTATTTGAATCTAATATCCTGAGTGTGTTGTTATCTAGTTTCTCTAAACTCTCAGGTGATAAATCTGATTTATTATCTAAGAAATAGTTATGTAGAACTTTAATATAATTTTCTCTATCTTTAATGGATCCAATAGTGTTAATTTTTAATTGAGTTCCGGGAATTAATTTTTGTATAAAGTTAAATGAATCATTTATGATTTGAAAATCAGTAAATATATCAATTAAACCAATAATTTCTAGTCCTGCTTGATTAAATTCTCTGTATCTATTTTTTTGAGGATTTTCATATCTAAACATAGGTCCAAAGTACGAGTACTTATTTGTTGTATCTTTATTAAATTCTGAATGGTATCTAACAATACTAGCGGTACCTTCTGGCCTCAATACTAATTCCCTACCTCCTTTGTCAATAAGTTCATACATTTGTTTTGTTACAATTTCGGATGATTCCCCAATTGATTTATTAAAAAGATTTTTGTATTCAAGTATCGGTGTCTGAACGTAGTTGTATCCATTTTGTGAAAAATTTGAATGAAATAAATCTTTTAAATATAAGAATTTTAAAGAATCCTCTCCAGAAATATTTTTTGTACCTTTAACTTGTTCTATCATTAAGCATCACTTTAATATATTCATTATTTTCTTTTATACTTTTAACTTTACCTGATGGACCGTGACCAGGAAGGATTTCAAAATCTTCATTAAAGTTAGAAAATACATGATCTATCGAATGCTTCATTTCATCAATAGATCCTGAATATAAATCAGTTCTTCCGATACCGTCTTTAAAAACAAAATCACCAGTAAAAATTAATCCTATATTAGGAAATTCATAAGAAACGCTACCTTTTGTATGCCCAGGGTTTTTATATACCTTTATAGAATCATATGGAATTTCTTCAAATGACCTAAGTTCACCTTCATATTCTTCAACATCATAAGCATTACCCATGAAAGCTTTAATTTGTTCTTGCGGATTTCTAGCTAAAAATTGATCATCTAAATTTATATAAGATTTGTAATTAAAATCTCTTAAGCCTAGTGAATGGTCATAATGTCCATGGGTTATTAATGCTCCAGCAATCGTTAAATTATTTTCTTCAACATATTTAAGTGCATCATCTAAATCTGGAGGAAGGTCAATAAATATACAAACTTCATTATCAAAAGGTTGTAAAACATAACAATTTGATGTAGTAAAACTAGTAAAAGTATTTAATTTAATGGTCAATTTTTACCCGGAAATATTCTTGAAGCTTCGAATACATTCTCTATATTTTTTGAATCTCTTAAAATTGCTTCAAGCTGATCACTATCACTAATCTCTAATTGAAATATTAAACTAACAATTCTCTTACTATTTGTAACTGATTTAGCTACTAAGATATTGCCACCATTGTCCGATATTGCAATTGTTGCATCTCTTAATAAATAAGGTCTATCTATAGCTTCTATTTCTACCCAAACTATAGTGCCTGAATTGGCTTCATATCCCCAATTAACATCGACTATTCTCTCCCCTTTTTCAAGGTCAATTCTTACATTTAAACAATCTGATCTATGAATAGCAATACCATTAGAAATAGTGACAAATCCAATAATGTCATCACCGGGAACAGGTACACAACATTTAGCGATACGTACTTGTATGTCATCATATCCTTCAACAATTATCATATCTGATTTACTTTCAGAAATAATTTCAGGTGAAAAAAGATCTTCATCAATAGAGATATCACCAGGAAAAACAAGTTTTCTTATTTTATTTCCAACTATATTGACCCCAGTATTTCCATTTCCTAGGCCTTGATATAAGGTTTCTACATTAGGTAATTTCATATCTGACAAAAGTTCAGAAATAATTTGATCTTTTGCTTTTGCTTCAAGTATCTCATTATTTTCATCTAACCACGTGTTTAAAATTGTTTTACCTTTTTGGATATCCTCGTCTTTTAGCTGCTTTTGATACCACTGTTTAATTTTTGAACGAGCTCTTGTAGTTTTAACAATATTAAGCCAGTCTCTACTTGGTCCTTTTGATTTGTCTTTACTAGTTAATATTTCAATAGTATCACCTGACTTTAACTCATTACTTAGATTTACCAACTTACCATTAACTTTTGCACCTATAAGCTTTTCACCAACTTGAGTATGTATAGCGAAAGCGAAGTCAACTGGTGTAGATCCCTGAGGAAGTGAAAGGACATCACCCTCTGGTGTTAAGCAAAATACCTCATTTTCATATAGATCAAGTTTCATATGTTGTAAAAACTCATTTGGATCTGGGTATTCATTAGTCATTTCTGATAATTCAGATGTCCATTCAGTAAGGTCATTAGAAGGTTTTTCTTTGTATTTCCAATGTGCTGCGACTCCGTATTCAGCACGATAATGCATGTCGTGTGTTCTAATCTGAATCTCCATTTTGTTTCCATTTGGAGTTAAAACAGTGGTATGCAAACTCTGATATAGGTTAAATTTAGGCATTGAGATAAAATCTTTAAACCTTCCAAGTACAGGTTGAAAATTTGCATGAATTAACCCGAGAATTGTATAACAATTTTTAACATCATCTGTAATAATACGTATTCCTACAAGATCATTAATTTCATTAAATGTAAGTCCGTTGTTTACAATTTTTTTATATATTGAGTAATTATGTTTAGGTCGTCCAATAACTTCAGCAGAAATTGAGTTATCGGATAGTAATACTTCAATTATATTGACAGCCTCATTAATTTGATTCAATCTGTCTGGATTTGTTTTTGTAATCTGATCTTGAATTTCGTCATTTTGTTTTGTAAACAGTATCTTAAAAGAAGTATCTTCAAGGGTATGTTTAATAGATTGAAGCCCTAATCTGTGAGCTAACGGAGCATAAACATACAACGTTTCATTTGCAATCTTTTCCTGTTTCCAGTCAGGGTGATACTCTATAGTTTCTATGTTGTGCAATCTATCAGCTAATTTAAGAATTAGAACTCTAATATCTTTAGACATAGCTATTACCATTTTTCTTATAGCGTCTGCTTTTGCTTCTTCTGTTGAGTTGTAGTTAATTTTATCAATTTTTGTAACACCATCAACAATATCAGCTACTTCGACACCAAATTTTTTCTTTATATCTTTATAAGTAATTTCAGTATCTTCGACCAAATCATGAAGAAATGCTGCAATGATTGTTTCTGTATCAAGGTTTAATTTTGAGAGATAGTGAGCAACTTGTAGTGGATGAGTTATATAAGATTCACCAGATTTTCTTTTTTGATTTTGATGACCTTCTGTTGCAAATTTGAATGCTTCATTGATTACATCATGATCTGATTCATCATAGTTAGCTATAATTTCATTTAATAAATTCTCAATAAGATTAGTTTCACTTAATTTAGCCATATCTTAATGGTAGTAAATTTAATTAGTTTTAATTATTTTTGATAAAAATGGTACTGTTACAAAAATTGAACTATATGTTCCTGAGATTATGCCAATAAGTAAAGGAATGGCAAAATCAGATAAATTACCTTCTATTCCAAGATAATTACCTATAAAAATTATTGAAATAATTGGTATGGCAGATGTTAATGATGTATTGATACTTCTCATTAGCACTTCATTGAAGGTTTTGTTTAATACGTTTTCATTTAAAGATGATATCTTGAATGCTCTTTGTGAATCTTTTAATTTATCAAACAATATTACAGTATCGTATAGCGAATACCCTAGGATAGTTAATAATGCAATGATTGTAGATGGTGTAATTTCTAGACCTATAACTACATAAAAAGAAAATGTTAATAAAAGATCATGAAGTAATGCCACTAAAGCTATGATTGCGTATTTATATTCGTATCTTAAAGAAATTAATAAAGCAATAATTGAGATAAAAATAATAAGTGCTCTAATGCCTTTTTCGGTAATGTCTTGACCAAATGTAGGACCGACTCTTTGAAAATCTATTTCAGCTGTTTCTATTTGGAATTTATCTGAAATGAAGTTTAATAACTCGGTTTCTATCTCTTGTGTAGATTCAATAGCACGAAAAATAATGGTATCTGAATTATCAAATGTTTGATATCGAGATACCTGCAATATTTGATTATTTAAAACATCATTAATTTCAGATTCAGAATATTCAGTAGTTAATTGATAAGTAGTACCACCAGTAAAATCAACAGATAGATTTAATGAAAAAATACCAAAAATTGAACTTACAAGAATTACAGTAAATAGTATAAATTCAACAATAAATATTTTATAAAAACGGTCTCCAAGGTTGTTGAAATCAACAGTCGTTGTTCCTAAAAATAATTTCTTAAACATTAGAAAAATCCTTTTTAGAGAGCGGATAAAAGAAGCGAGGATTATCTGTTATATTTCCTAAACCAGGAACAGCATTACCTATGAACAATCTTGTATAAAATAGGTCAAAAACAGTAGCCAATCCTAATGTAAGTGCAAAGCCTCTAATAGGACCAACTGCAAGTATATATAAAATAACAGATGCAATTATTGAGACAAAATCAGCAACAAGAATAGTATTCCATGCTTCTTTTACAGCTTTTTCTGTTGCGAAATTAAACGACCTTCCAACCTTGAGTTCATCTTTTAATTTTTCAAAGATAACTATATATGAGTCTGCAGTTAATCCAATTGAAACTATAACCCCAGCTATACCAGCTAGTGTTAGTGTGTAACCTTGGAATTCGCCTAATAAAGCAATAACTGAGTAAAAAAGTGCACCAAATGATGAAAGTCCTAAAATTGCAACTATTCCATTAAGCCTGTAGTAAATTAATAAAAATATACTAACAATTATCAAACCAACAAACCCAGCTTGAAGACCAAGATTTAAAGTATTTTCTCCTAGAGTTGCTGAGACTTTTTGGATGCTTGATCTTTCAAACGATACAGGTAATGCTCCGTATCGTAAGATAACGGCAAGATTATTTGCTGATTCTCCTTGATCAGCATTTCCCATAGAAATAGCAGCTGTACCTCCAGTTATACCAGTATTTGGATTTACATCTATTGCTACTCCTGGGGCTGATATCACTTGACTATCAAGGACAATTGCAAGTTTTCTTTGCTCACCTATATTAGAAGCAAGTTTTTTAGTTAAGTCAGTAAATTTTTGCGCAGAATCATCTTTAAAAACTAATTGAACAATCCATTCATTTTGAGGATACACAGCTAAAGCATCTTCAATATCACCACCAGATAATTCAGCTGGGCCTAATTCATAAATAACAGGAAATCCATCACGTAATGACAATAAATATGAATTCTCAGTTGGATCATCAGAGATTGTTAATCCAGTTAATTCATCAACACCTTCTGGTGCATTGATTATTGGATTGTCGGGATCATCTGGGTTTTCTAGAATTTCTAAAGCAGGTGAATACCCTATATTTAATGATGAATTCAGCACGGGCCTGAATGTTAAAAGTCCTGTTGTTCCAACTGCTTCAAGTGCTTTTTCTTGATCTGTTATTCCTGGAAGTTGTACAAGTACAGAATTCTCGCCACTTATAGATATTTCAGGTTCTTGAACATCTCCAAATGCAGCTATTCGAGTTCTCATTATCTCAACTGCTTGCTCGATGAGTTCCTTTTCGGTACCCTCATCTGCGGTAAGAATAACTGAAATTCCTCCCTGTAAGTCTAATCCTAATTTAGGTTGTATTTGATTACTAAAAGTATAAGAAAACAGAACTATCGAAAGTACCGGTAGAAACAGTAATTTTAAAATTCTTTTCATAATTTAATTAAAAGAAATATTGGATTTTAATATTTCTAACTCACCTTTTTTAATAACAAGGATAATTGTGTCGTCTTTTATGTTTACTACCCTACCGTGTATTCCAGAATCTGTGATTACCTGATCTCCTATTGATATGGAATCTATGTAAATCTTATGTTTTTTTTGTCTGCGTCTTTGAGGAATATATAAAATAACATAAAAAATAAGAAATACACTTATTAAGGGTATGAGTGCTATTAATTCATCCATTTATAATACTCTCTTTATATTTATCAAATTCTGAGTTTAATATACTTTCTCTTACTTCGGTAAGTATATTTTCTGTCTGAACAAAATTGTGTAATGTTAAATAAAACCAAGATGAAGTACTTTCATTCAATAATAGATGACGAAGATAAGCTTTTGAGTAATTTTTACACGTAAAGCAGTTACAACCGATGACTAAGGGTTCAGTATCTAATTTATATTTGTTATTTTTAAGATTAAAAAATTGTCCTTTATTTATTATTTTTCCGTGCCTTGCAAGCCGGGCAGGCCAAACACAATCAAACATATCAACTCCTAGTTCAATCATTTCCAACATACCATTTATATCTCCAAGTCCCATTACGTAACGTAATTTTTCTGGAGGTAGCTGTTGTACTGTAAAATCAACTATTTGTTTTCTTTGTTCACTAGATTCACCAATTGCAAGACCACCTATTGCGTATCCATCAAAACCTATATTGAGCATATCTTTAAGAGATTTTGTTCGTAAATCTTTATGGATACCTCCTTGTATTATTCCAAAGAGTGATTGATTATTATTTTGGTGATAATCAAAAGCTTTTTGTGCCCATTTGGTTGTAATTTCAATAGCATATTGTTGATTGGAATATTCACGGTCAATATCTATTAAATTGTCAAGAATCATAGCAATGTCACTGTTTATTGTTTGTTGAATATCCATTGATAATTCTGGAGTCATCAAAAATATTGATCCATCATATATATTTTTAAACTCAATTCCATTATCTTTAAATTTACTTGGTATTGACCAACCTTGAAAACCTCCTGAGTCTGTAAGAACTAATTTATCCCAACCAATAAAATTATGAATTCCATTAAATTTTTTAATAACATCAAGACCTGGACGTAAATATAGGTGATATGTGTTTCCAAGTACAATATCGGTATTTTCTAAATATTTAAAAGGGAGTGATCTAAGAGCTCCTCTTGTTGCAACAGGCATAAATGTTGGTGTGGTAAAATTTTTATTATTTATGCTTACTTGATTTACTCTAGCTTTATTATCTGTTGCTTCTGTTTTAATAATATAAATACTACAATAATGTGTACGCCTCAGGAGGTTTTTCTGTTGCTTCTCCTACAGCAGGTTTGCATTTCACAAAAGATTTATTAAATAAATTAAATATAAAAAATGAAATTATTTTTATAAATTTAGATGTAAACATTGGTACATTCAAACCAATGCAAGTTGAAAAATTAGATGATCACAAAATACACTCTGAAAATTATTCAATTAAGAAAGCAGACTTCAAAAAAATCGAACAAGCAAAAAATAAAAATAAACCTATTTATACAATAGGTACTACTTCTTTGCGTGCGGTA
>JAOMBT010000008.1 GCA_028344675.1 Acidimicrobiaceae bacterium
TACTTTCACTTATCTCAAGACTTTTTAGATTATTTAGAATACTCTGATTTACTTCAATGGTATTTGTTGTTGTATTAGAACTACAAGATATAAAAATAAATAATGATATGAGAAATTTAATTTTCATAAATTACCAATATTTCATTAATAATTTTTAAATCATTTTTAGGTAATGCAGGATTATTTTTTAAAGATTCCAATATCTTTATACCTTCATTAATAGTGTCAGGATTTTGAATATATATAATTCCTTTATAGGTACTTCCTAAAAGTGATCCAGGTGATAATTTAACTGCTTCATTTATATAACTCAGTGATGTTAATTCATCTCCCGACTCGTAAACCATCCACCCTATCTGTGCAAGAGAGTAGCTTTTTAGATCTATGTCACTGGTATTTTCAGCAACATACATAAAGTGAATTAAAGCATTTGAGTAGTCATAAGATTCAAAATACCTGTTAGCAAGAGCAATTCTCATTGGTAAAATATCAGGATTTAATTTAATTACTTGCTCCATCTCTTTATTAGTTACGTTCGAAAGATCTGTTGATTGATTAGAAGAAATAGAAGAATTGTTATCAAGATTAAAATAAAGAAATATAGGAAAAATTAAAATAAACACTGCTGAATAGAACCATTTATTTTTTAACATATAGTTTCCTAATAAAAATCGATATAAAAATTAGAACAATAGAAAGTGGTAAAAGTAGTATTTCTAAATTATTAGTTATTGGATTTGTTATTATTCTCTCCCCGTATCTATTTACCCAGAATTCATTTATTTCACTATCTGTCAGTCCATCATCTATTTGTTTCTCTAATATAGATCTCATATCGTCTGCATACTCTGATGGTGAGTCGTAAATAGTTTCACCCTGACATACAGGGCATAGTAATGCCTTACTCCAAGTTTCTAATCTTGATTCGCTACTTGGAAATAGTAAGGGCATTAAAAGAATGATTATAATTAGTGCAAAAGTGATGTATCTAGACTTCATTTTTTCTTAACCTTGGTAAAAAAGAAAGACTTGTTATAAGTAGACCTATCCACATGATCAGAACACCGTAATTATTCCTAACTATTAACTTGTAGCTATCTTCATCAATAAATTTAACAGTTATATAGATATCATTAATAATTGATCTAAATACAGCAGGTGAACTAATAGCTTGTTGAGATGAATTTTTGAATATATTTAATGAAGTATATTTTGTATGTTCAGTATCTGAAATTGGCAACTTGATTACATTTTTTTCTGGGAGACTTTCTTCAATTGCGTCATATACAAAATATGTTTCATTATTGAAATTAAATTCTTCAAACGAACTCAGCTCTTTCTCTGTGGAGTAGCTTTGACTAACATTTAAAATTATTCCAAGTGCAAAAATTCCTATACCTAGATGAGCTATTTGGCCTGTCCAATAAGAGCTATTCCCCTTAGGAACCCTAAAGTTCTTATAAAGATTATTTACGGTAATAAAAATTAATATAAAAGAAAATGAAACTGTAATGATTAAAGAATATGAATTATTTAAAAGAAACAATGAAAAAATAGTCACTATTAGTGCAGTATTAAGTAAAATTATATATTCATTTAACCATTTTCGAATGTTTAAATTTCTAATAGATAATTTTACAGAAAAAATCATTAACCCCAATAGAATAAGAAGGAGTGGGCCAACAAGAATATCATAGTAGGCCCTACCAACAGTAATTTGTCTACTGTAAAGAGTCTCATATATTAGTGGGAAAATGGTTCCAATAAAAACTACAAGTGCAGATGAAAATAAGAAAATATTGTTGTAAACAAAAAATCCTGATTTCCCAAACCAATTATCAATTTTTTTTGATTTAGAAAAATATTCGATATTTCTTGACCCTATAACAATGAAAATTAATCCAAATAAAAGCATTCCAAACAATAGATAAGTTCCAATATTTCCATTGGAGAATGCGTGAACAGATATAAGAACCCCTGAACGAGTTATAAAAGTTCCAAATATTGTTGATAAGAACATTAAACCCACAAGAATATAGTTCCAATTCAACAAAGTATTTTGTGTTTTTTGAATTTTAGATGAATGTAAAAATGCTGTGGCAAGTAACCAGGGTATAAATGATACATTCTCAACTGGGTCCCAGGCCCAATAGCCTCCCCACCCAAGAACCTCATAAGACCAAGCTGCACCAAGAGTTATTCCAATAGTTAGGAATAGCCATGGTATATATGTTGTTTTTTCAGCAACTTCAATCCAAGAATTTGAATCCTCTTTTTTGGAATAAAGTCTACTTGTAGCAGCAACAAAAGGCATTGTCATACCGACATATCCTATGTAAAGCATTGGAGGGTGAATAGCCATTAGTGGATGATTTTGTAAAAGTGGATTAGGTCCACGACCAATATTGCTTGTTACTAAGTCTGCAAAAGGTAAAATAGTTGAAGAACTGCAACCTACAGTTGCAAGCTCAATACAGCCGGCAAAGGGTGATGAGCTAAAAACTGTATACCCAACGAAAAATATCATTATAAGAGTAAAAATTTTAACATCGATATTTGAAGAAGGGTCTTTATAAAATTTTAAATAAAAATACATAAATAAACTTAAACAAAGATTCCAAAGCAATATAGACCCGTCTAGTGATCCCCAAAGGGAAGCAAATTTATATAAAGGGGGAGTAGATTTTGCAGAAAAATTAGCAATATAAGATAAAGAAAAGTCATTTAAAAATAATCCAACTTCAAGTAGGCAAAATAAGAGAACTTGGATAAAAAGATTAACCCTAACAAGTATTTCTGTATATAGATTTTTCTTATTAAAAAATAAAATTATTAACAGACTAAAACTGATCCAACTAAAAATAATTCCAGTGTTATAAATCATTTTGAATAACTTTTAACATCGTATGTTTCACCATCACTTGAAACATATTCATTATCATGTTTAACCAACATGTCATCTGCAAAAAATATATTATTGTCTAATACACCATCAAGAATTACACCCATATTTTCTTGAAATAATTCTGGGATAAATCCGTCAAATAATATATCTATTTCTTTGTTACCGTCTGTTATTGTAAAAACTGTATATCCGCCATCTTTACTAATAGATCCCTCAACTACAAATCCTCCTAATTTTATTCTTTCGTTAGTTGTTATTTCTATATCTTCAGTTTCAGATGTAGTGTAGTAATAGATAGTATTTCTTGAGGCAATTACGGTACTTGCATAAACAATAAGTCCGACGCCCAATAGGACAATAATAAGATTTTTTTTCACTCTATTTAAATTTTAGCTCTTGATTTAGGATTTAAATAGTCGTCCCACAATATATCGTTAGATCTTCTGAATATTTTTGTGAGAAAGATATGTACCAACGTGACTAGTAAAACACTAATTAAAAGAGTTACAAGAATATCTGTAGACATCGGGGCATCACCTGATGCAACCGTTTCTTGACTCAAGATACTTGCTTGTTGATGGACTGATCTCCACCAAATTACACTAAAATGTAATATTGGAATCTGGATTACACCAAAAATGCCGATAAAGGATGAATTTCTTGCTGTTTTACCTAAGTCTTTATTGAATTGGCGAGAAGCAATGTACCCTAAATAAACTAGTAAAAGAATAGCAGTTAAATTGAGTCTTGCATCACCCCAAACCCACCATGTTCCCCAAGTTTGCTTTCCCCAATAAGAACCTGCTAATAAAGTAATTACGGTAAAAATGACTCCAGATTTTGCATTTGCTATAGCTAATGAGTCATACTTCTGTTTTTTAGTAAAAAAGTAAAACACAGAATACAAAAAAGTAAGGGTGTAACCTAAATAAGCAATCCAAACTGTAGGTACATGAATATATAAAAGTTTTGAATAGACACCCTGGGTTACGTCGTAAGGACCAAAGAAAGAAATTGCAATCCAAACTGCTAATGGTCCATAAAGCATCATTTCGCACTCCTTAGATAAAAATTAGTAAAAGCGTAAATTATTAAAGTTATACCTAAATACATCAATAAGTAAATGTTACTTATTTCTTGATTTACACCTAACCATAAAGGTGCAATCAAGATTGCAAAACCAATATATATTGGAACAATTATTGTAAATTGAACGAAACGACTATTAAAGCTTGTAGATACTTGAAAAAAAAGATTAATCATTATTGCATTTATACAAAAAAATAATATAGATAGACATATATATATTAAGGGTGAATTTAGTGATGTATCTGTAAAACCAGAAAATAGAATTAATAAAATTATAATTTGGGGATAAAATATTCCAAGTTCAGCAATAGTTTTACTATAAAAATAATCAGTTTTCTGTATTGAGGCAAAATTTAATTCTTTTACTAATCTTTGCTCATCTATAGGATTTCTTATTGAAAAAAGTGTTGTAAATAAAATTAAAAACAAAAGCTCTACTATTAAGAATAGGTCATCATCTACACGGAACCTATTTTCTGACAAAATTGGAAAAACAATTATTAGGACTGACATCGTAGGAGTAATTAAAAATAAAGACGTGTTGTTTCTAAATTCCAAACTGGTTTCTTTTTTTATGATGTATTTTCTAATCATTTAAATCAAAAGTTTTTTCAATATTGTCTAAGGCAATTATGCTTTCCTGGCTTGAAAGAATTGAAGAATTTCCATCAGATTCTCTTTTTTTAAGTAATGATAATAAAAGTTGAATTCCGTTTTCATCAAGATAAACTTTTGGTTCATCAATACAAAGTACATCAGGATTTTTCAAATCTGCAATTGCTATTTCACTTCTTTTGATCATTCCACTTGAAAAGTCTTCAATTAAGTCTTCTTTAAAATTATTAAGTTCATATTTGATAAGTATTTTATTAATCAAACTTTCGTTTATATTTTCCTTGAATAAAAAATAATTTATATTCTCAATTAAAGAAAGCATCGGGATCAGAGATGGCATTGAGCCAATCTCCATCAATGTATTATTATTTCTTTTTATATCTGAATTAAAAGTGTTACCAATAAAGTTATTACTAATACACATAAGAAGAGTTGTTTTGCCTGAACCATTTTTACCTATAATTTCATAATTTTTTGATGATTCTAGTGAAATCTTTAAATCACTAATCACTACTTGATTACCGTAACCTAATTGAAGACTGTCTGATTCAAAAAAAGAACTCATATTTCCATTGTATTAGGTTTTTGATTTCTTATAAAACGTAAAATAAGATGAAGTTCGTTGTAATAAGTAACTTCATTATTCTGTTTAATTTTTGAATCAAATAAGGATTTATTTTTAATCTTTACTTCTTGATTTTCAATATTTATATTAAATTTGTTTAGTATTTCTATAATTTGTGAATCTTTGTTATTAATTAACTCTTCTAATTTTTGAAAATAAATATATTCATTTAATAGCGATTGGTAATTCATTAATATTTGAGCTTTTTCATATTCAAGATTATCTGAAAAGATACCCACCTCTTCTTTGAGTTTTGTAATGGATTTGGTTATTTCATCAAAAAATAACTTAATTTCGATGTTTAATTTTTGTATATATAAGTTCATATCAAATGATTCCACACAAGCACACGGGGTATCTTTAAGTATTGAAATATCACATTTAGTTTTTCTTGAATTATTTTTTTTACAATTAATCAAATTAAGTAATTCATTAAGCATAAATTTAAAATTTTTAGCTTTTGAATAACTTAAGAATGG
The DNA here is from genome assembly GCA_028344675.1 of Acidimicrobiaceae bacterium. GTDB lineage: Bacteria > Actinomycetota > Acidimicrobiia > Actinomarinales > Actinomarinaceae > Actinomarina. Next base: position 5,714 of record JAOMBT010000008.1, read on the forward strand.
TCCAATTTTAAATAATGTATTTGGTGTATTTTTTATCTTTGAAATTTCTAAATTAGTTTTATTACTCTTAAGTTTAATCCAGTAAATATTTTGTGAAAATTTACCCCTCCTATTAAATCTTGGATTGTGTTGATTGATTATTCTTTGCTCAAGAATTAATGCAGTGAGTTCATTATCTAGCTTTTCGATTAATAGTTTATTTGATGCATTTACAATTTTGTTTGATTTGAAGGATCGGGAAAAGCTCAAATGTGAACTTATTCTATTTTTTAAATTTTTAGACTTTCCAATGTATTGAAGTTTTTGATCTTTTAAGAATAAATAAATTCCTGGACCGGAGGGAATTTCTTTAATTTTATATTTATTTTTTAAATTTTTATCTATTCCCAATATGAAGTCATTGAGATTTTTTACAGTATCTATATTCGTAATACTTTTTTCTTTAAGGAGATTCTGCAATACTTCATAAGTTGTTAGTACATCTGCTTTCGCGTTATGTTCATTTTTATTATGAGTTTTATAAAAATTACTTAATGTTTGAAGTTTATGGTTTTTAATTTTACCTCTTAGCAACGCTCTAGAAAGTTTAAGAGTATCGAGTCTTTCATTCGGAAGATTTACAAATTTGTTTTTGTTCAAATTCATATTTAAAAAAGATAAATCAAAATTTAAATTATGACCTACAATTATTGAGTTTTTTAAAAAGTTATTTATTTTTTCAATCTCATTTTTAATTTCTGGTGAGTTTTTTAAATGCCACTCATATATTCCCGTCAGTTTTGAAATAAATAAAGGGAGCTCTCCATTAGGTTTAAATTTTGAATAATATTCATCAATTTTTTTATTATCTCTTAATTTAATCATGTATATTTCAATGATTTCACTATTGTGAGCACTTATACCAGTTGTTTCTATATCTAGAACTACTAAAGTATTATCTTTTAAAATTTTCAATTATTTTGTTAATTCCCACATTCCTATTGCTGCAGCAGTTGATGCATTTAATGAATCAACATTATTAGTAGATCTTATTCTTAATGATGTGTGTATAATTTTAAACCAATCATCAGAAATTCCGTACTGTTCAGCACCAACTACTAGGGCATAATTCAAATTAGGTGTAAATTCTTCAATATCCACATCTCCTTCAGGATCAAGTAACAATATTTGATAATTATTTTTTTCTAAAATAGAAATTACTTCTTGGTTACTTCCACTCCAGATATTTGTATTAAAAATATGCCCTATAGATGATCTTATAACATTTGGATTAAATATATCTGTTACCTCATCCGATAAAAATATATTGTTTATACCAAATGACTTAGAAGTTCTTATCATGGTTCCCAAATTTCCTGGTTTTTCAATTTGGTCAGGTATTAATATTGGTCCGCTTACTTTATTAGGAGTAGTTTGATGACTTGTATTAAACAATGAGATGATTCCATCTGGCCTATCTCTATATGAAATTTCTTTAAATATTTTTTCAGAAACATCAACAACTCTTATATTTTCAGAGATAAATCGATTTACAAGTGCTTCATTATTCTCACCCATAAAAAAACTATCACAAATATATAAAGTATCTATATCAAATCTAGAATCTATAAGTTGGTTATTTTCCCTATATCCTTCTGCAATTGACTTCATCTCTGATTTACGATTTCTATTCTTTCTAAGTGATATTAAAAATTTGTATTCAGGATTAGTGAAAGAACTTATATGTTTATTTTGAGAATTTTTCATTATGTATCAATTTTTTCTTTTGCAATTTACTAGATGATTTAGGGTTAACTTCATTCTCCACTCCAGCAGTAATCATTCCCATTATGAGGTAATCTTCTGGAATATCTAATAAATTATGCACACTTTTTCGATTGGTATTATGGAGACCCATGAAACCACTTGAAAGTTCTTGCTCCTCTAACAACAACATGCAGTTCATCATTGCAGCTCCAGCATCTACAAACCAATAAGGAACATCCCAGTCGTTTGAATTAATTGCTTTTGCTTTGTCGTCTTCTGAATATCTTTTATGATATGCATTTTCATTCAAAATTATAAAAAATAGAGCTACAGAGTGAGATATCCACGGATCTTTACCTTGTTCTGTGTATTTTCTTTCATTAAATAAATTAGATATATCTTTAATAGTGTTTTCATTAAAGACTTGGATGATTTCAATACCCCTAGAAAAGCCTGCAGTTGGAATCTTAATTGTATAACTTGCTATTTTGTTTAAAGTTTTTTTGTCAAAGTTGACCTTTTTGTAACTTCTAACTATTTTTCTATTTGATAAAAGACTCTCTAAATAAGAATCCCCATTATTCATTTTTATTTAGCAAATAATTTAAAACCATATCACCAACTTCACTTGTACCCATCCCCATCTTTCCAGCAGAGAGAGATTCTAAGCCTATTGCCGTTTTTATAATTGCGTTCTCAATATCTTCAGAATATTGCTCTTCACCTAATTCTTTAACCATCATGGCAGCTGCGCCAATACAAGCTAGGGGATTAATTACATTCTTATCTGTATATTTAGGCGCAGACCCTCCTATAGGCTCAAACATAGATGTTCCCTCAGGATTTATATTACCTCCAGCAGCAATTCCCATACCACCTTGAATCATTGCTCCAAGATCTGTAATAATATCTCCAAACATATTATCTGTAACAATCACATCAAACCATTCAGGATTTTTAACCATCCACATACATACCGCATCAACATGAGCATAATCTGTATCAATTTCTGGGTATTCTTTTGCTACATCATTAAATATTCTTTCCCACAAATCGTGAGCATAAGTTAAAACATTTGTTTTAGCACATAACGTAATTTTTTTACGATTATTGTTTTTTGTATATTCAAAGGCATACTTAATACATCTATGTATTGCATAATAAGAATTAATTGATTCTTGGGTAGCAACTTCATTTTCTGTTCCATAATGTATATAACCTCCAGCTCCTGCATAAAGGCCTTCAGTATTTTCTCTTACAACAACAAAGTTTATATCTTCCGGACTTTTGTCAACTAGGGGAGTATCTACTCCTGGATATAAAATGACAGGTCTTAAATTTATATATTGATCGAACTCTTTTCTTAATCTTAGAAGAATTCCCTGTTCAAGAATTCCAGGTTTTACATCAGGATGACCAATTGCACCTAGTAAAACCGCATCAGAATTTTTAAATTGATCGATATCTTTATTTGTAACAAGTTCACCAGTTTTTAGATATCTATCTCCACCTAAATCATTATTTGTAAACTTGAATTTACTTCCATATTTTTCAGAAGATTTTTCTAATACTTTGATTGCTTCATTAACTACTTCTGGACCTGTACCGTCACCAGGGAGTGCTAATATGTTAAATTCTTTATTCATTTATTCAATGCATTTAAAAACGATTCGATAGAACCTTGAACAACATCTGTTGAGACAGCCCTTCCTTGCTTCATTAGGTGTCCATCATTTATAATTGTAACAATTTCAGCTGTTGCATCTGAACCTTTAGTAATACTTTCAACTCTATAGTCAATAAGTGTTGCTTCGGACTTTAGTATTTTTTTCACAGCAGTAAAAGCAGCGTGGATCATGCCGTCCCCTGTAGCTTCTTCAGTAATTTCATTGTCTCCAACTTTAAGTGTAATTTTAGCAGAAGCGTATTCGTCTTTACTGTTGACTGATACAGATAATAATTTGGTTGAACTTTGATTAGTTTCAACTTGCCCAACTATAGCTCTTAATTCATTTTCAACAATTTCACCTTTTCTATCTGCTATTTTCTTAAAAGTATTAAATGCATTATCAAAAGAGTCATTATCAAGGTCTATATTTAAATTATCCAATGCATCTTTAAATCCAGCTCTTCCGGAGTGTTTACCGAGTATAATTTTTGCTTCTTGACCTACTGAGTCTGGTGACATAATTTCATATGTTGAAGTATTTCTTAGATATCCATGTTGATGTATGCCAGACTCATGGCTGAATGCATTTTTCCCAACTACCGCTTTATTGAATTGCACTGGGTATCCAGTCAATTTCGAAACTAGGCGCGAAGTTTCAAAAATTTCAGTGGTTTCAGCTTTAATCTCAACACCAAATTGATCCTGCCTGGTCTTTACAGCCATAATAATTTCTTCAGTAGAAGTATTACCAGCTCTCTCACCGATACCATTTATTGCTCCTTCTATCTGTCTAGCTCCTGCGGTAATTGCTGTTAGAGAATTAGCAACTGCTAATCCTAAATCATTATGACAATGGGTAGAAATTATTACATCTTCATTTCTACCTTTTACTTGTTCATATACTTGAGTTAACAGTTCAAGGTAGTCTTGAGGGGTAGCATAACCAACCGTATCTGGAACATTAATTGTTGTTGCTCCTTCTTCAACAGCAGTTTTAAGAACTTCAATTAAAAAATCTTTATCAGTTCTTGTTGCATCTTGTGCAGAAAATTCAATATTATCGCATAGATTCTTGGCATACTTTACAGATTCTCTTGTATCTTTAAGAATTTCTTCTTTAGTTTTTCGGAGCATATGCTCCATATGGATTTCAGAAGTAGATGTAAAAACGTGAATTCTTGAGTCTCTTGCAGCTTTTATTGCTTCCCAAGCTTGTTCAATATCATCTGGATGGCACCTAGCTAAAGATGCTATTGTTGAATTCTTAATATTTTGTGCAATTAAATTTACACCTTCCCAATCACCTGGAGATGATGCAGCAAATCCAGCTTCTATAACGTCAACTTTTAATTTTTCTAACTGCTGTGCAATCAAGAGCTTTTCAGATGGTGTTAGTGCAATACCAGGACTTTGCTCACCGTCTCTTAATGTCGTATCGAAAATTATTAATTTATCATTACTCATTTATCTTTAGCTACATCCTTTGCGTCAAGAAAGGGCATCATATTCCTTAAGCTCTTTCCTATCTCTTCAATTTGATGCTTCGAAGCCTCTTCTCTTTTTTCGTTAAGAAAAGGGGAGCCCTCTCTAGCTTGTGCCATCCACTCTTTTGCGAATGCTCCTGATTGAATTTCTCCTAATACTTTTTTCATTTCTTTTTTTGTGTCATTATTGATAATCCTTGAGCCCCTAGAAAAGTCACCATATTCTGCTGTGTCAGAAATAGAGTGTCTCATCCATTCGAAGCCACCTTCGTACATTAAATCAACTATAAGCTTAACTTCATGTAATGTTTCGAAATAAGCACTTTCAGGTTGATATCCAGCTTCAACAAGAGTCTCAAAACCATTTTTTATAAGTTCAGTTAATCCTCCACATAACACAACTTGTTCACCAAATAAATCTGTTTCAGTTTCCTCTTTAAATGTAGTATTTAAAATACCTGCTCTACCACCTCCGATAGCAGAAGCATAAGAAAGGGCAATCTCTTGGGTATTTCCTGAAGTATCTTTATCTACAGCAACCAGACATGGCATACCGCTACCTTCTGAATAAGTTCTTCTTAATAAGTGACCTGGACCCTTTGGGGCTACCATAGCAACTGACAAATCTTCCCTTGGTACAATTTCATTGAAGTGAATATTAAAACCATGGGCGAACAATAAAGTTGAACCTTCTTTCATATGCTCAGCAATATCAGAGTTGTAAACATCTGCCATAACTTGATCTGGGAGAAGTAGCATTACAACATCAGAATTCTTTGTTGCGTTCTCAAGGTTTTCGACATTAAGTCCCATATCTTTAGCTCGTTCAAAAGATGATGAATCTTCTCTTAAGCCAACAGTTACTTCTACTCCTGATTCATGAAGATTTAATGCATGTGCATGACCCTGACTACCAAATCCAATAACTGCAACTTTTAGATTTTTTATTAAATCTTGATTAATTGATGAATCATAAATTATTTTTGTTTCCATATTGTCTCCTTATAGATTTGATTGTACTGCTATTCTTCCGCCTCTTACCATTTCTATAATTCCAAATGGTTTCATTAATTTTTCAAATTTATTTAACTCTTTAGACGATTCTGTTAATTCAAAAATTGCATAATCTTGACCTACATCAACAGATTTTGCACCTACTAAGTTTGCTTTCTCAATTACAGAAGTTTGAGTCTCCTTGTTTATTGATACTTTAAGTAAAAGTACTTCAGTTTCAATAGTCATTTCAGGATCTAATTCAACTATTTTTATAACATTTACTAATTTATTAAGTTGTTTTTTCACTTGTTCTACTGCATCTAGTTCAGTGACAATTGTCATTTTAGACCTACCTTCGATATGGGTTGGACCAACTGATAATGATTTAATATTAAAACCTCTTCGTGAGATTGTTGAAGAAACCCTCGCAAGTACACCAGGCTTGTCTTCGACTAAAACAGATAATATTCTTTCATTCATAACTGTTTCAAATCTTCTTTATTCATAATAATTTGATCGTTACTTCCACCAGCAGGAACCATAGGAAAGACCATATCTTCAGGATCAACTACACAATCAATTAACACAGGTTTGTCGTTTATATTTAACATTTCATTAAATATTTTTTTAACATCATCTTTTTTTGTCATCCTTAGACCAATAGCACCCATAGATTCTGCAAGTTTTACATAGTCGGGTGTGTGATGTGTTAGTTCAGACGCAGAAAATTTACTTTTGTAAAATATTTTTTGCCATTGACGTACCATGCCGTGGTTCCCATTATTGAAAACTACAATTTTAATAGGAATATTTTCAGTTGAAGCTGTTATAAGCTCTTGGCATGTCATTTGAAAACACCCATCACCATCTAGAGCTAAAACTAATTTATCTGGAAATGCTGTCTGAGCTCCAATTGCAGCTGGTAATGAGTATCCCATTGTGCCAAGACCACCAGAATTTAACCAAGTATTAGGTTCGGTAAAATTCCAATGTTGAGAAATCCACATTTGATGTTGTCCAACACCCGATACAACCACAGCTTCTTCTTCTGTGAGGTTTTGAAGCTGCTCTAAAACATAAGGAACCTTTAATGGTCCGTCATCCTTCTGATCATAGGATAGTGGAAAGTTCTGTTTCATTTCTTTCAAATCACTAACCCAGTTATCAGTATCTAAGTCAGAGCCTTCTAATGCTTTTGTTAAACCAATCAAGACACTCTTAGCATCTCCTACAATTGGTACTTCAGCCTCTCGAACTTTACCTATTTCTGCAGGGTCTATATCTGCATGAATTACTTTTGCATTTTGTGCAAAAAATTCGGGGTTTGCAGTAACGCGGTCATCAAATCTAACACCAATAGCAATCAATAAATCTGAATTCTGTATTGAGGTAGTAGCAGTATAATTTCCGTGCATACCTGGCATTTCTAAGCAGAGTTCATGTCCATCTGGAAATGCACCTCTTCCCATTAAAGTTGTGACAACTGGTATATTGTGTGTAGTCGCTAAGTTATAAAGTTCTTTGTGAGACTTAGAATGAATTATTCCGCCTCCTACATAAAGTATTGGTTTTTTTGATGATTTTATCAAAGCAGCAGCTTGTTGAATCATTTTTGGATTTGGCTCTAAGGTTGGTTTGTAACCAGGAAGATCCAAAGTCTTAGGCTCTACCCAGCTTGTTTTTTGATTTAGAATATCTTTTGGAATATCTACTAATACAGGTCCAGGCCTTCCAGAAGTTGCAATATACTTAGCTTCCTTTAGGACTTGAGGTATTTCAGTCGCATCAGTAATTAAATAATTGTGCTTAGTAGCTACCATTGACAATCCTACGGTATATGCCTCCTGAAAAGCATCATTACCAATAGCAGTTGAGGCTACTTGGCCAGTGATTGCTAATAAAGGAGTAGAGTCCATGAGTGCATTTGCTAGTGGGGTAATAAGGTTTGTAGCACCAGGACCTGAAGTAGCAATAACAACTCCGAGTTCTCCTGTGGCTTGAGCATAGCCCTCAGCCATATGACCAGCTCCTTGTTCATGTCTTGCTAAGATGTGTCTTATTGGACTATCATAAAGCGGATCGTAAGCTGGAAGAATAGCTCCACCAGGAAGTCCAAAGACTGTAGAAACATTTAAATACTCTAAGCTTCTTACAATTAGTTCAGCTCCAGTTAGTAATTCTTTTGTCATAATATAACTTTTCTTTCTATTAGTAAAAAAAAACCCCCCTTCTTTGGGAGGCGCTCATAACAGCAAAATGAGCGCTAATTAAGTAATAGCACTAATACTGAAATGAATACAGCTAAATTTTTCATTAAAATAACTATAGTAAAGGCTAAGAAAAATGAAACATATAAATCTTAATAATTTACTTATTGAAAATTCATTAATTTTGCCTAAAGAGGTGAGATTAGGTATTGTTTCATTGCCTTCAGGATTAAGTTTTTCTGAAAAAATTAAAAAAATTAAAAAACAAAATAAACATGCGAATATGAAATTTACATTTTCAAATCCTGATTATTCTGGAAAAGCAGATAAATTTGAATGGGCAAATTCTGCTATTGTCTTTACTTTTGATTATAAGCAGAGCAAACAAAACTCCTACTTAGCGTCAAAAGGTTCTGGCAAAATAGCAGCATTTGCTGAACAAGATTATTATCAACCTTTGAAAAAAATTACTAGTGAATTTGAAAATCTTTTTTCTAAGCTAAATTATAAATTCTATACATTTATTGACAATCCAAACCACTATGACAGAACCTTTTTTGAAGTTTCAGGTTTAGGTTGGCAAGGTAAAAGTACCATGATGCTAAGTCCTGGAATCGGACCATGGCAACTACTTGGAACTATGTACTCAGACCAGCACTTTGAACCAACTCAGTCACAAAATTATTCATGCGGGGAATGCAATCTTTGTCAAATATCCTGTCCAACTGGTGCATTGGATGAAGATTATGTTTTAGATGCGAATAAATGTCTTTCTTATTGGCTTCAATCTCCAGAAACCATTCCGTATGATATTAGATCTGCTGTAGGTAACAGATTTTATGGTTGCGATGAGTGTCTAGTATCATGCCCTCCTGGCCAAAACAACAATTTAACTATTACTAAAAATAATTCTCATGAAGTCGATCTTGAAAAAATAATTATTTCAATAAATGAAGACCTTTTAGATGCATATGGTTGGTTTTATATACCTAAAAGAAATGCTAATTATCTTAAGAGGAATGCAATCATTGCATTAAGCAATAATCCTAAGAATGATACGTATAAATTTTACCTTAAACATTATAAAACCTTGTCTGATGATTTAAAGATTTACATTTTATGGGGATTGTGGAAATTAGGAAAGATTAATGATATTGGATATTTAATGGATAAAGAAGATAATAAAGATTTAAAACTTGAATATGAAAAATTAAAAAGTATGACTTCCTAGATTAAATAATCTATTCTTATTCTATGAAAAAAATATCTGATGATGTCACACAAGGTATAAATAAATCTGCCGCAAGAGCAATGTTGAGAGCTGTAGGCTTGAAAGATGATGACTTTAATAAATTTCAAGTAGGAGTAGTTTCTGCTGGAAATGAAGTTACTCCGTGTAATTTAACTGGACCAGAGTTATCAGAATACGCAAAAAAAGGTGTAAATGGCCCTGATTCAGCTGCATTAATTTTTTCAACTATAGCTGTATCAGATGGTATTTCTATGGGCCATGAAGGCATGAGAGCTTCGTTAGTTTCTAGAGAAGTGATAGCTGATTCTGTAGAACTGGTTATGCACGCAGAGCGTTTTGATGGAATGGTAACCATTGCTGGATGTGATAAATCTTTACCTGGTATGCTAATGGCTGCTGGAAGGATTAATAGGCCAGCTATATTCCTATACGGAGGTAGTAGTTTACCAGGGGAGTACCAAGGTAAAGATATTTCAATTGTTGATGTCTTTGAAGGTATAGGTGCTTATGAAAAAGGAATTATTACGAAAGAAGATTTGTACAACATAGAGTGTGCAGCCTGTCCTGGCATCGGTTCTTGTGCAGGTATGTTCACAGCAAACACAATGGCTTCTGTTGGAGAAGCGATTGGGATGAGTTTACCAGGCACTGCAGCAATTCCTGCTGTAGATTCTAAATTAAGAGAAGCTGCTGTAAAGTCAGGCGAGCAATTAAATTATCTTTTAAAAAATGATATAAAGCCAAGTGACATCATGACAGAGGAAGCTTTTAATAATGCAATTGTGACAGTATTGGCATTAGGTGGAAGCACAAATGCAGTTCTTCACCTTTTAGCTATTGCTTATGAAACTGGAGTTAGTTTAACTATCGATAAGTTTGATCAACTTAGTAGAAACGTTCCTCACCTTGCAGACATGAAGCCATTTGGAAAATATCATATGGTAAATTTAAATGAAATTGGAGGCGTTCCAATTGTGTCTAAGATTCTATTAGAGAATGATTTAATAGATCCTAATTGCTTAACTGTAACAGGTAAAACAGTTGGAGAAAATTTGGAGAACATTCAAATTCCTAAAAACCAAAATGTTATTAGTTTTCCCGATAATCCAATTTCAAGTGAAGGAGGCATTGCAGTACTAAAAGGAAGCTTGTCTCCAAAAGGTTCTGTTGTAAAAACTGCCGGTATTGAAATAAATAATTTTTCTGGCCCAGCAAATGTATTTAACAGTGAACAAGAAGCTTTGGATGCCTTATTCAATAATCAAATATCCAAAGGGGAAGTTGTTGTAATTCGTAATGAAGGACCTAAAGGTGGTCCTGGCATGAGAGAAATGTTACAGATTACTGCTGCAATAAAAGGTGCTGGTTTAGGTAAAGATGTACTTTTAATTACTGATGGAAGATTTTCTGGAGGCACAACGGGACTTTGTATTGGGCACGTTTCTCCCGAGGGTTTTGACAAAGGTCCTATATCAATTTGTGAAAATGGAGATATTATCACACTTGATATTGAAGAAAGAACACTCAACCTAGAAATTAATCAAGATGAAATAGAAAAAAGGTTAGAAAATATTAAACTGCCCTCTCCAAGATACAAATCAGGTGTTCTTCATAAGTACTCCAAGCTTGTAAGCGGTTCTGATACGGGTGCTGTTACAAATTAATAGATGATATTTATTTCTGACGTTCACTATCAATTAGATTATTTAAGTAGTTTGCCAAAAAATAAAGGGCCAGTTGTTATATTAGGTGATTTATTAAATTGGATTGATTATAGAAATGGTGAGGGAATAGCTAAAGAAGTTTTTGGTTTAGAAAATGTACAGAAACTTATAGATTTAAGAAAACAACATAAGTTTAAAGAAAGAAAAGAACTCTGGAAAAATTTATATTCTAATGAGCCAGAAATCATAATGAAAAAAATGAGCGAATCTATAGCAAATCAGTATCATGAAGTTTTTACAATATTAAAAAAGTATGATGTTTGGTTCATTCCTGGAAATGTTGACGATGTTGATATTATGAATACTTATACATCAACTTCTATAAATAATGTTGATGGACTTTTAATCGAGCATAGTGGTGTTAATTTGGGTTTCGCTGGTGGCGGGGTGCCTACTCCCATAAATGCAAGGGGTGAAATTAGTGAAAGTGCATTTTCACAAAAATTAAGTAACCTTAATCAAGCTGAAATTATCTGTTCTCATGCACCACCATATATAAATGAATTAATGACTGATGTTGTTACAAATAAAATTGAACAAGGTTGGAAAAGTCTGTTGAATTTTATTGAAATAAATCATCCAAGATTTTCACTTTTTGGTGATGTTCATCAGCCCAAAGCTTCAACCTGGAGAGTTAATAATACAACTTGTATGAATATTGGTTACTTTAGAGCCACTAACCAATATTTAGAATTATCATCAATAATATTATGAATTGCTTATCTTTTGATGTTGGGGGCACAACAATAAAATATGGGGTAATAAACGATAGTTATGAAGTCATATTAAAAGATAAAATACCAACTCCAAAAAATGAAAAGATGTTTATAAATTCACTCTCAGAAATTATTAGAAAAAATATAAAAAATATTTCAAAAGTATCAGTAGCAATGCCTGGATATGTAAATATAGCAAAAAACAAATATTTGTACGGTGCACATTTAAAATACGATATTGATTTTTCAAAGTTATCAAATTTTTTAGAGTATGAATTTTATTTAGACAATGATGGAAATGTTGCAGCTTATGGTGAATATTTTCTAAATTATAAAAACAAGTTTTCAAATTTAATAATGTTAACTTTTGGCACTGGAGTCGGTGGGGGAATAATCTCCGAAAGTAAGTTATTAAGAGGTCGAGGAAATGCAGGGGAGATTGGACATATGCTTACCTCAAATGATAGAGAAGTTGAGGGTGATAACGGAAAAAAAGGTAGTTTTGAGTCGTCAGTTGCTGCATCGGTTTGGACAAGGAAGTGCTTTGAACTAACTGAGAAAAATCAAGACTCAGATCTTGCTAGGATTTTTGCGATTAAAAATGTTGGTTCAGTACTGTTTGACAATTCACTGAACTTAACAAAATCCGAATCCGCTATTAGAGACGAAATAATTCAAAACATCTCAAATGGACTTTTAAGTTTATTTGAGATATTCGATAATGAAATTTTTGTACTTGGTGGAAGTATGTCGTCTGAACCCTTTGATTTGATTAATCTTATAGAAAGTGATATTAAGAATAGATATAAATTTCCATCTAGAGATTTTCCTGAGATATTTATTGCTTCGCAAGGTGAAGATTCTGGAATTATTGGTGCAGCAGCATTAGCCTTTAATGAATAATAAAAATTCTCTCTTACTACCTCCTGAGTTTTTTAATAGTGATCTGGATAGAAAAATTAACTATATTTTAAGTACAAGATTAGAAGTCGTATACCTTTTTGATCATAATAAAAATCCAAAAGATAGCACTAAACCAACATATAAATTTATAGATGAAATATTTAATTTATACAAAAAAGTTAATAATCAAATAGAACTTGGTGTCTGTGTTTTAAACATAAATAATAAAGAACTAGAAACTTTGATAGAATTTTGTTTAAACCCCTTACTTGAGTTAAAGAATCTACATTTAGGTTTAGGTACTGGAGATAATAAATATGAAAATCATGAATTTATATATGAAAACAATATAGAAGATGTTATAAATTATATTTTAAAAAATAAGAATTTCATATCAAATAAATCAAAACTATTTATTGGAGGCAACTCCAAAGATAAAATAGATTTAGTCAAAAAATATAATCTTGGTATTAATCAGTGGATGGGTTTAGATACAACCTTCATCGATAAGCAAAATATTTATAAAGATTTATTAGATCCAGTTGGGAGTCTGTCAAGATGCATTGTACGCGAAGAACAATTTGAATTTGATTATGAAAAAATTCATATAGTAAAAGATTCTAATTTAAAGATTTTTGAAGAAACAATCGATAATATTTTTAAATGAATAAATATTCTAATAAGCTAATTAAAAACTTTCCTGATTATTTATTTAATAAAATTAATGAGCAAAAATTAAATTTACGTCAGGCCGGAGAAGACGTAATAGATCTTGGATATGGTAATCCAGATATTCCTTCTCATGAACTAGTTGTTGAAAAGCTTATAGAATCTGCTCAAATTAAAAAAAATCACAAATACTCAGTTTCAAAAGGCATTCATGGCTTAAGAAATGCAATTTCAAAAAAATATTTAAGAGAATATGGACTTAACATAGATCCAGCTAAAAATATTGTTAATACCATTGGCAGTAAAGAAGGGTTAACACATTTACTAATGTCAGTAATTGATAAAGGTGACAATGTAATTGTACAAGACCCAAGTTACCCGATTCATCACTATGCCCCATTAATAGCAGGTGCCAATGTTATAAAAATTAAATGTTTAAGTGCAGATGGGTTCATGCAAGACCTTAAAACAAGTCTCGTAAATGAAAAGGTCAAAGTAGTATTAATTTCATTTCCTCATAATCCAACCACCCTGACTGTAAATAAAGAATTTTATGATGAATTAGTAAAACTTGCAAAAATATATAATTTCTTATTAATTAATGACTTTGCCTACTCTGATATTTACTTCAATGATGAAAAACCACCATCCTTATTGAATTCTGATCCTGAACTTGAGCACTGTGTAGAGCTTTATTCATTAACTAAAGGTTATTCAATGGCTGGTTGGAGAGTAGGTTTTGCAATCGGTAATGAAAACGCTATCAGTGCTTTAACTAAGTTAAAATCTTATGTTGATTATGGAACTTTTCAACCAATACAAATCGCTTCAACAGTTGCAATAAATGATTTAGATGATTATCCAAAAGAAGTTTCTTCTATCTATTCAGAAAGAAGATTATTAGCCAGAGAATATCTTATTAAAAACGGTTTTGAGGTTCAAGAAAGCAATGCAACGATGTTTGTATGGGCAAAGTTGCCAAAAAATTATAAAAATGATTCAATGAAATTTTCCCTTGATTTACTTTCAAAATCAAATGTTGCAGTTTCCCCAGGTGTTGGTTTTGGGAAATTTGGTGAAGGTTATATTAGGCTTGCATTAGTAGAGAATAAGCAACGCATTAGACAAGCTATGAAAAATTTTACAAAGATAAGTAATAGTGATTAGAGAATTTATATCTAATATATTTTTTAATACTGCACTTGGTAATGGATTTTATAATGAATTGAACCAAGCTGGATTTCTATACATGAGTTTAATTTCAGTGATTGCAATTATCATTTTTAGATATAGTGAAAAAATTAACCTAAAAGTACTATATTTTTTCTGCTTTTTTTTTAGTTCTGTAACCACACTTAATGTTTTGAGGTATATGCCATATGGTGGAGATGCAAATATTTATTGTGAACTTACTGATTATTCACAAACTTCAGATGTATCAATTTACAATACAACTCTTAAATATACTTTTAACTACCCACCAATATTTGAAAATATTTTTACACGCCTGTGTGCATTTAATTATGTTGATAATTATTATTTTTATACACTAACTTTTGGAATACTTTTTTTAATACTATCTAAAAAACAAGACAAAAATATTTTTCTTTACACTTTATATTTTTTTGGTTCCTTTTTAGGACTGAGGTGGTCGCTCAAAACAGGTAATTTCGTTTTTCTAGAATTAGTTTTTCTTACACTGTTTGTATTTAATTACAAAAAAAACAATCCAATCAGCTATGTATTTCTTATATTATTTGGTTTCCAAAGGATTTGGTATTTATTGCTTATACCAATCTTTTTGATTATTGATCGTGATCAGTATTTTAAAAAATTGCAATTAATTTTTGTATCTTCATTTTTTCTTATTCTTTTCAATTCAAATAATTTATATTCTTATATATCCAGCCTATTTTCTATTGAAGAAGGATACAGCCTTTTTAAAGAAACTCCTGGACACAATACACCTTCGATTTATTTAGGTTTCCTTAATAGTTTGAATCTAGACTCATCTTTAGTAGCTTTAATTATTTATTCGTTACTGTCATTTATTTTTACATTCTTATTTATGAGAAAAAAAACATTGTCTAGGGATATAGTTGCTGTCGTGGCAATATGTTTCTTAATACTCTTGAACCCTTATTTAAAACCTTATCATTTTATTTTCTTTGTACCCTTACTTCTTCTTATTAAAGACGTCTACCTTGTAGATACTAGGAGTATGCTTTTGAGTATTCTTTACCCATCTATTTTTTGGATAACTGCATCAAATTTATCAGTTGGTACTATAACTGGTTACTTTCAAACTGTTTGTTTCGGTTTATTCGTCTTTAACCTTGTTCAGTTAGACTTAGATAGACATGATTGATTTAAGATCTGATACTGTAACCAAACCTGATAAAGATATATTACAGGAAGCTTTAGAAGCAGAATTGGGTGATGATGAATATGGGGAAGACCCTACTGTAAATCATCTTCAAAAAAAGTGTTCGCAACTGCTTGGTTTTGAAGATGCATTATTTGTTTCTTCAGGCCTTATGGGTAATCAGGTATCTTTATTAATACACAACACTCCAGGTAGTGAGGTCATAACAACATCTGATTCTCATATTAAAAATTATGAACACGGCGCTGCTTCGTTCTTATCACGTGTTCAGTTTAGAGAAGTAGAACATGAGAATGGCATTATTAATATAGATGAGATTGCTACAACATTTGAAAAATCAAAAGTTAACAAACCAAATATAAAAACAATAGCTGTTGAAAATACCCACCTGGCTTCTGGCGGATCTATTGTCCCTTACGAACATATAAAAAATATTTATGAATTATCTCAAGAACTAAATGTCAACCTACATATTGATGGGGCAAGAGTTTGGCATGCAATCTTGCAAGAGAAATCTTCTCTTAATTATGGGTCAGTTTGTGACAGTTTAACATTTTGTTTCTCCAAGGCACTTGGAGCACCAATTGGTTCTATGTTATTAGGGAGTAAAGAATTTATTAAAGATGCAAGGGAGTATAGAAAGATACTTGGTGGTGGCACTAGACAGGTTGGAGTTATTGCATCTATGGCAAATAAGGCATTAGACAAACGACAAAGATTACTTGAAGATCATTTAAAAGCAAAACATGTTTATATGGATCTTGTTGATAAAAAAAATGAAAATGTAGAATTTAATGTTAAATACCAAGATACGAATATGGTTTTTCTTGAGTTTGAAAATAATCAAATTGCGAACAAATTTATAGAAAAATTAAAAAATCAAAAAGTTTTATCTGGTCTTATCAATAAAAACACAGTCAGACTTGTATTTCATAAAGACATTGTAGATGATGACCTCGAAGTAATAAAAGAAGCTATTTATTCTTCTTCTTGATCCTTATTCCATTCGGTAATTGATTTTTCTGATAAATTCACTAAAACATAAGTACCAATAAGAGAAGACAAACTTACAATTGCAATATAAATCAATATGTCCAATGTACAAGTAGGTTTAGAGTCAGCAATACAAAATGCGTTACCTAGTAAATAACCTATGTAGGTAGAAAAAATTAAAACAGTTACATAAATTAAAAATCTAGTTTTGTTGCTAAATCTCATATTTATATTAACTTTAGCTTATTATGAATTTTCCAAACCCATGGATTACAATTTTTACTTTTGTTGCAATATTTTTTTCAGGTTTTTTTTCTTTTATTTTCAGTAGAAAAACTGTAGATTTCTATTTAAATAATGTAGAAACAAAATTCTTAAAAACACTAGAGCCAATAATAGGAACTATTGGTTTTGTGTCATCATTTGGCTTGAGTTTGATAATTCTTTATTATTTTATTGTTTTTGTAAGTTAAATGTATTTACACTGTCATACTAAGTATATTATTATTTTCAATCTTTTGTAATTCGCAATGGTCAGGTCTATTTTTAGAAAAATCTTTATCACTTAAATAAAAGTATGTAAATGCTCTTATTGTGTCTTGATGAGAGATAAAAAGAGTATCTTTATTGTTTTTAAATATCCTATCTACTCTTTTATAAACTTCCTCTAATGGCTCATTTGTTTTTATTGAATCTACTTTATATGATTTGTACTCATCAGTTAACTTAATTTCATCGATTGTTAATCCAATCCATTTGTAAATTCCTTGCCACTCTGTCAAGTCTTCAGAGTAAGTTATATTTAGTTTTAATTCCTCATTAACTGCAAAAGCGGTTTGTCTTGCGCGCAAGAGAGGGGATGAAATTATTTTTCTTATTTTAAAATCTTTCTTTATTTGTTGTCCTATTTTTTTAGCTTGTAATAATCCATTTTTACTTAGAAAATAACCTGGTGAGCTTCCATATTGAATATTTTTTAAATTTTGTACTTCTCCGTGTCTTAAAAATAAATTACTCATAAATTTAGCGTAGTGTGAAAAATGATTAAAATCTATATATGGCACTAAACAAAAAAGAACAAGAAATTTTAAATCAAATAGAACAAGAACTTTTGAAAAACGATCCCGATTTAGCTAACACTGTAAAAGAGTCAACACTTTCAAAGTATACAAGAACAAGAGCTGTGGTTTCTTTTTTTGTTTTCTGTATAGGCCTTTTGACAATGTTTAGCACATATATTGTTCAACCAACTATTGCACTTGTAGGTTTTGTTGTTATGGCATTAGCTGCATATATTTTTGTTTCCAATACTAAGGCTTTATTAAATGCAGAAAATATAAACGAGTGGAATTTTAAACAAGTTTATACTGTTTTAAGAAACAAAGATACCTCTAGACAAAGTTAAAAAAATTAATTAAATTTAATATACATCAAAAATTTTTAGGAGTAAGGTTTTGAAAAAAGATGCATTTACATCTAAGCAGGCATGTTATTTATCTGCGTGCACTTCACATCAATTACGATACTGGGATAAAGTAAATTTAGTTAATCCATCTATTCAGTCATCAAATGGTAAGCCTGGCGTTCCAAAGATGTATTCATTCAGAGACATAGTAGCCTTAAGGGTTATTAAAACTCTTTTAGATAATGGAATGAGTATTCAAAGAGTTCGAAGAGCATGGAAGTACCTTTCTAAAAATGCAAATTTGACTCATCATTTGTCTGAAGTTCGTCTGGTTTCTGATGGAAAAACAATTTATTCAGTGGAAGACAAAGAAGTTTTTGATGCATTAAAAAATGGACAGCTTACATTTTTTGAAACGATAGACAGTATTACTCAGGATGTTAAAGAAGATGTTTCCAAATTTGAGTTAGATAAAGAAAGATTCTTAAATTTATTGACTAAAGTAGAAGAAGATGTACTTAGTCAAGAACTTCAAGCATAATTTAAAAACTAAATTTACTTATCATTATGGAAAAATTTCTTAGCCATCGCACATTAATTTTAAACTCGACATTTCAACCTCTTTCTGTTGTTTCATATAAGCGATCACTATCACTTTTATTAAATAAAAAAATTCATTCTCTTGAAGATTCTAAAATAGTATTTAAATCTGAAAAAATTCAAATGAATTTACCAAATGTTGCTTTGTTGAATTATTTTGTTAATGCTCCATACTCAAGAAGAGTTGCGCTCAATAAAGAAAATATTTTCATTAGAGATTTTTACACTTGTCAATATTGTGGAGGTATCGCAGAATCTGTAGACCATATTATTCCAAAGTCAAAAGGAGGGGAGCACGTTTGGAGCAATGTAGTTGCTTGTTGCAAAAAATGTAATTTAATAAAAGCTGACAAAGATTTGTTACTTACAAGCCTTAAATTAACAAAATTACCAGAACCTCCAGTAGGAGCATTTTGGGTAAAAACCATTGTTGGCTCAAATCCAGATCCATCATGGAAAAAATACCTTAAGTCTGCCTAAAAAATTTTTCTCTAAAAGTGTTGCAAAGTGGTAGATAGTGTCATATAATGTTTAAAAGTGGTTCAAGGCACGAAAGGCGGATAAAGTGTTCCTTGGTGAGTTTCAACATACAATGGACTCTAAAGGTAGAGTAGTTATACCTTCAAAGTTTAGAACAAGGCTTCAACAGGGCTGTGTAATCACCAAGGGGCAAGATAATTGCCTTCAAATACTTACAAAGAAGACCTGGGAAGAAGAAGCATCAAAAATGGCTTCACTTCCTTCAACCGATCGCACTTCTAGACAATTAAGAAGAGCTTTGTTCAGTGGAGCTATTGATGTGAAAATTGACTCTGCTGGACGAGTGCCAATTCCGGAAAATCTAAGAGAATATAGTGGAATTGATTTTAATGAAGAAGTCACTGTAACAGGTTCTGGTCCGGTAGTAGAAGTATGGTCAACAAGAAGTTGGAAAAAAATCCAAAAAGAAGCTGATCAATCATTTGCAAACATAAATGAGGTGAAATAATAGGTTCATAGCCAGCTCTCTAGACAACTAAATTGGAACACCCTTACTCCGCCCAACTTTCCAATTGGTGCCAGTTCTAGAGAGCTGGGTATGAATAAAAACAGGGTTGGGTACTTAGAACACGAAGGGGTAATGTTAACTGAAGTTAATTCAGTCATTTCAACTTCACCTCCAGGCATTTTTGTAGATGCAACTTATGGATATGGTTCTCATTTTAAAAATATTAAAGAAAAATATCCTAAATTTAATCTTTTGGGTTTTGATAGAGATATAGATATTCTTAATACATCAAGTATTGTAAATTTAAATTTTTCACAAATTTCTGATTATCTAAATGAAAATAAAATAAAACAGATTTCTGGGATTCTTTACGATTTTGGAGTCTCCTCTCATCAGCTCGATAATTATTCAAGAGGTTTTTCTTACTCACACAATGGTCCTTTAGACATGAGGATGAATCAGAATGATGAAATTAAGGCATATGATGTAGTCAATACTTTTGATGAAAAGTTAATTGCAAGTATTATATTTCATAATTCTGGAGAAAAAAATTCACGACGTATTGCAAAAGATATTGTCAACTCTCGTCCTATAGAAAGCACACAAGATCTCGTAAGTGTGATTAAGAATTCTATTGGAAAGCAAAATCCAAAATATATACGCCAGACTATTAAAAGGTGTTTTCAATCATTTCGAATTTATGTAAATAATGAATTAAATGAAATTCAATTATCTTTAAATAGTATTAACAAATTTGTTAAATCAAATGGTGTAATAGTATGTTTAACTTACCATTCCCTTGAAGACAAAATCGTTAAAAATATTTTTAATGAATTAACTACTTCATGTATATGTGAAATTTCTTTACCCGTGTGTACTTGTAAAAATGAACAACAGTATTGTTATGGAAAAAAAAAGAAAATTTATCCATCTGATGAAGAAATCTTAAAAAATCCAAGGGCATCATCAGCAACCCTTCGATATGTGACTAAGTTATGAAGATCAGAAGTTTATTATTTTCATTTATTGCATTTTTCTTTATTTCTATGGTTACAAATTTATATTTTAATTTAAAGATCAACACTCTTTCTGAAGAAATCTCAAATATAAAAATAGAAATAGTTGAATTAGAAATTGAAAAATCAAATACTGAATTGAAACATATTAAAACTTTTTCAACAAGGAATATCGAATTACTTTCAAAGACCTTAAATTACAAAAGATTAGACATCCATAATAAAAATATAGATTTAGTAAAGCCTTATAAATTAGAAGACGAGAATAAAACAATCATAGTTTCAGGTTTTGGTGGAAAATGAACCTATTTAAAATGAAAAGTATATTACTTTTTTCATTAATTTTTACAGTAGTAGTTAGTTCTTCCTATATTTTTATATCAACAGTACATGAACTACAATTTACAAATTCAGAGTATTTTAAAGACCAAGCACTGTCGTACAGGATTAAATCTAATAAACTCAAAGCATCTAGAGGTAATATCTATGACACAAATTTAAATGTCGTTGCATCAAGTTCTAGGTCATTTAATATTGGTATATTTCCTAAGCAGGTAAAAAATGTTGATGAAGTAGCAACAGCAATCGGAGTAATACTAAATATTGACAATGAAAAAATATTGGAAAAAATTACTTCATCAAACAATTTTTTTTATTTAAAAAGAAATATCGAATTTAATGCAGGTGAAGAAATTAAAAGTTGGAACTTAGATGGAATAGTTTTAGAGCCTTCTTATATGAGACATATTCATTTAGACTCTTTAAAAAAAATAATTGGAAAAGTTGATCCTGATGAAAATGGCATCGAGGGAGTTGAGTATTATTTCAACTCCAATTTAGAGGGAAAAGATGGGGAAATAAGATATGAAGCATCTCCAAATGGAAAAATGATACCACAAGCTGAAGTCAAAATGGTTCAGCCAGTTCATGGACAAGATATTATTTTAACAATAGATTCTGATTTACAGTATTTAAGTGAAAGTTTATGCAAAGATGCTTTAATAAAAACAGAAGCTCTTAATTGTTCAATTGTGTTCTCATATGCAAATAGTGGTGAGATATTAATTTCAGCTGAACAGCAAAGCGCTAATCTTGAAAGTTATAATATTGATTTAATAAGTTTAAGAGCGATATACGAACCTGGTTCATCACTAAAAATATTTTCAATCGGAGCTGCTATTGAATCTGGGTTAATTGATGAAACCACAAAGTTTGTTGTAAATGATAATATTGAAATTATTGACGGTTCTTGTGCTAAAAATTATCAAGGCTATAAAGCTTGCTACCGTGACTTTCTTAACCATGACCCTTATGAATTAAGCGTTATGGAGATTATTGAAAGATCATCAAATGTTGGAACAATTCTTGCAACTCAAGATTTAGAAATAGATTATCTGGAAGATTATTTATCGAAGTTTGGATTTGGGAAAACAACAGGTGTTGAGCTAACTGGTGAATTGGCAGGTGGATTTAGCGATTATAATACTTGTGCAACCTGTTTAAGTTCTCTGTCTATTGGTTACTCTATAAATGTTACGCAACTTCAAATGATTAAAGCTTATAGTATTATCGCCAATGGTGGAATTGATGTAAATCTATCAATGGTTAAGAAAGAAAAAACTATTTTAAATAAGGAACAAATAATAAGTTCTGAAACTGCAAATAGGCTAAAAAAATTATTAATTAATGTTGTAGATGGTGAAAATGGAACTGGTAGGTCACTAAAACTTGAAAATTATATTATAGGTGGCAAGACAGGTACCAGCAGAACCCACATTGAAGGTGTAGGGTATTCTGACTATAGATACAATACATCATTTACTGGTTTTATTGAAACATCAAAAGGACCCGTAGTAGGTTCTGTTATCTTATGGGGTGCCTCTGTTAATCCAAGATCAGAATATGTTACAGGTGGATCTACGGCTGCACCAATATTCAAAAATATTGTCAGTAATTTAGTACCGGGCGAATAATGAACGATAATTTAAGTTTTGATCATTACCTTGACCTAAATATCGATTATTCAAAAGTTGTGAACTCAACATTAGATATAAAAGATGATGCAATATTATTCATTGAACTAAATAATGTCGAAAAATTAGATAATTTAATTTTAGAAGCTTTAAAAAAAGGTGCAAAATTTGTATTAACAAGCAGTAATTCAAAAATTGAAAAAGAAAATGTGTATAGATATAAAAATTATGATGAAGTTTTTAATGATTTATTAAAAAAAATATCTCCTAATTTTAAATCAAAGCATTACTTTGGTATAACTGGTACAAACGGTAAAACGACTACGGGTTACTTATTAAAGCAATTAATTGGTAATACAGCAGCATTTGTAGGTACTGTTGATGAAGAAGACTATTTTAACTTTACAAAAGAAGAACATTTAACCACACCTAAACTTTTTAATTTAGTAAAACTTATTTCAAACTTTGAAGATGAAATTAATTCAATTATTCTTGAGGTATCGTCGCATGCAATAAAACAAAATCGACTTAGAGATTTAAATTTTATTATTTCAGGATTTACAAACCTGAGTCAAGATCATTTAGATTATCACATTAATATGGATGACTATTTAATGACTAAATCAAAACTATTCAACGAAGATATTTCTAATAAATTTTTGTTTGTTGATACACAATACGGTAAAAGGATTAATTCAGAACAAAATTCTCGAGGTTTATCAATTGGTAATTCGACTTCAAATGATATAGAATTTTTAAGCTATAAAAATCAAATTATTAGTTTTAAGATTGATGGAATAAAAATTCATGAGCATCTTAATATAACTGGTCCTGAGGCAGTGTATAATTTTTTACTTGCTTTTGGTTTAGCATACTATTCAGATCTATATGATTTAGAATTTCTTAAAAATAACATTAAGAATCTTAAAAATCCACCAGGACGCTATCAAGTATTAAATACTGAAGAATCAATCATTGTTGATTATTCACATACACCTGATGCAATTGAAAAAGTCATTCGCTATACAAAAGATTTGTATCAACATGAGGTAGTTGTAGTTTTTGGTGCTGGTGGTAATAGGGATAAGTCAAAACGAAAATTTATGGGCCAGGCTGCACAACTAGCAAATAAAATAATTATTACAAATGATAATCCTAGAAATGAAAATCCTATGGATATTGCAAAAGATATATTAAGTGGAATTGATTTGCAAAAAGACGTAAAAGTAATTCTTGATAGAAAAAATGCTTTAGAAGAAGGTATTAACTTCCTTAATGATAAAACGACTCTACTAGTATTAGGTAAAGGACATGAAAAACATCAAGAAATAGACAATAAGATTAAAGACTTTGATGATGTAAATGTTATTAAAGATATATTAGGTAATAAATGATTGGAATAATTGTATCAGGTGGTTTAAGTTTTTTATTCGTTCTAGTCTCTACTTTTTTAGGTGTAAAATTTTTTAAAAGTCGCAATATAGGACAAAATATTCAAGAGGAAGTTGTTTTTCATGAACACAAAAAGGGAACCCCGACAATGGGAGGCATTTTTGTAATACTTGGGACTATTTTTGGATTTCTAGTATCTCACATAAACTTTTGGACTATTGGTAGGGGATTTGAAGTTGTATTAAGAAATATTAATACAGACGTATTGGGGATTCTAATGATCTCAATATCAATGGGATTAGTAGGTCTAATTGATGATTATTTAAAAGTTAGAAAAAGTAGAAATCTAGGACTTAAAGCTGGTCAGAAATTTTTACTGCAATTAATTGCAGGTTTTTTAGCTTCTTTTTACATATACAGCCTTGGCTATTCAACAAAATTTTATATATTTAGTGGCTTTGGTATAGACATTGGAATTTTCAAGTGGATAGTTATAGTTTTATTGATTGTAGGAATAACTAATGCTGTAAACCTAACTGATGGTCTAGATGGTTTAGTAGCAGGAAGTAGTTGCATTAGTTTTGCCGGAATTCTAGTTATATCTTTTTGGATTTATAGACATACTGGTTATTACAGCGAGTTTGTTAATGAGTCATTTCTGACTGTCGATATTTCATTATTAATTTCTTCAATTTCTGGTGCATGTCTAGGTTTTCTATGGTGGAACACCAATCCTGCAAAGATAATTCTAGGTGATGTAGGTTCACATTTTATAGGTGCATTATTTCCACTAATTCTCATTTCCTTAGGTGCAGAAGGATTAATTTTATTTTTTTGTTTCTTATTTTTAATGGAAGAAGCATCTGTAGTTATTCAAGTAGGGTCATTTAAATATAGAAAAAAAAGAGTCTTTAAAATGGCTCCAATCCATCATCACTTTGAAATGTTAAATTGGGCAGAGACAACAATAATCGTAAGATTTTGGATTATTAATGGCATATTTGTAGTTCTAGGGTTAGGTCTATTTTATGCTGATTGGGTATTGTTTGGAAGTTAAGTGAATAAACTAATTTTTGGATATGGTGTTACAGGAAAGGCTGTAGAAGCCTTTTATAATAAAAAAAACATACCTTATAAAATATTCGATGAAAACTCCACTGAGAACTATGATAATGAGATTTCTAAAGATCAAATATTCAAAGAAGATTTTGATGAAGTAATTCTGTCTCCTGGCATTAATGAGAGTAATGAAACATTGAAGTTAATTAGAAGTAAAGGCCTGAGTGTTATTACGGATATTGATTTATTTGATAAAAATTTTAATCAAAAAACAAAGTTAATAGGGGTAACTGGTACAAATGGAAAAACAACTTATGTGCAATTACTAAGCAAATTTCTTAATGAGGTAGGCTTTACAGCTAAAGCATGTGGAAATATTGGTGAGTCACCGTTGAGCATTTTGGATGACCAATATGATTATATAGTTATTGAATTGTCAAGTTATCAGTTACACCATACAAAGAATATTCGACTGGACTATGGAATAATTTTAAATATAGCAAGCGACCATTTAGATTGGCATGGTTCTATAGACGATTATATAAAAGCAAAAAGAAAGTTATTTAGTTTTGTGAAAAATGAAAGAGTCATTTTTTATGATAATATATTTAACACTTCAGACTCAAGAAAAATACATATAAGCAAAGTTGATTCAAGTAAATATAATTTTCAAGAATTAAATCTTCCAACAACCCTAAGTCTCAGCTTTTTAGATATGATAAATTTTTTAAATCTTGAGAATGGAAATCTTATTATGAAGGGGTATGAATTTTTAAAGACATTCAACACTATAGAGCATAGATTTGAAGATGTATCTTTTAATGATGAGGTCACTTATATAAATGATTCAAAGGCCACAAATTTTCATGCTGTTTCAAGTGCAATTAGTAGAGTTAAGAATGCAATTCTTATACTCCATGGATTAACTAAAGGTATACCCTCAAGTGAACTCGAATTAAACAAAAATATTAAAAAAATAATTAAACCTAAAAATATGAATATTAATTTAAGTAATTTTGATGGAACTATTATTGAAATTAACTCAATATATGATCTAAAGCCCACATTAATAAATGAAACAGAAAAAGGTGATACAATTTTATTTTCATGTGGGGGATCTAGTTTTAATGATTTTAATGATTATGAAGATCGAGGGAACTACTTTAAAAAAATAGTAAAAGAGTTAAAAAATGAAACTTAAATTATATTTTGATAAATACTTGCTTAAAATCAACTTAATTTTTATTACTTTATTAATTACTTTTGGGTTATTTTTGGTTTCTTCAGCCACTGCCGTAGAGTCTCAACGACTTTATGGTGACAATTTTTATATGATTAAGAACCATTTACTTACTTTATCAATAGGTATTGCATCTGCATTAGTTATTAAACGAGTGAATTACAAAAGAATATTAAACAGCTCTAACTATTTGATTATTTTTATCAGTATTACTCTATTTATTCTCCTAACTTATGGAGATAATTTTTGGGGTAGTACACGCTGGCTTCCTGTTGGTTTCGTAAGCATTCAACCAAGTGAAGTTGCTAAGCCAATTATTCTAATATGGGTAGCTAATCACCTATCTAAAGTTGAACTCGATAATAACAATTTAAAAACCATATGGCGTGCACTATTTATGCCAGGTATAGCAGTAGTGCTAATATTCATGCAACCAGACTATGGAATGGCTGCAACAATTGCTTTTATTATCTTAATTCAACTATTGTTTTCAAAAGTTAATATTATTTATCCGATTATATTGGCAATACTAGGTCTATTTGGTGGATGGTATTTCTTATCAATTGCTGCTTATAGAGAAAACAGATTACGAGTTTGGTTAGAAAGAATTTGTGACCCCACTTCTGAAAATTTTCAAGTTGAAGAATTACTAGATAAGTGCTTTCAATTACACCAAAGTTTAATTGCAATTAGTTCAGGTGGATTGACTGGTTTAGGACCCGGTACCTCTAGGGCAAGGTGGGGGGCTTTACCAAGTGCTTATTCTGATTTTATTTCAGTTATCATTGGAGAAGAATATGGATTTGTAGGATATATTGTATTTGTATTCATACTTTCTGTTTGTATTATTTCATTTTTCTTGATAGCAATTCGACAAAAAAATGAATTTAAACGATTGTTTATAGTTGGTTTAGGTGCTTGGATACTATTTCAATCAGTACTGAACTTAGGTGCATCTGTATACCTACTTCCAATTACAGGAATAGTTTTACCTTTTGTTTCTTATGGTGGATCAGCAATGGTTTCAATTTTTATTGCTTTAGGGATAATGCATAGTAGGCAATATGAGTAAAGCAGTATTTTTTTGTGTTGGTACTGGTGGACATGTTCTCCCAGTATTAAATATTGTTGAAAATATTTCAAAAAAGGGTATAAATAAATCTGATATATTTGTAATAACTGATAAAAGAGGAGAACAATATTTTAAAGAAAGTTCCCTTGAAGTTATAACTTATCCTTTTGTTTCATCAACAAAAGGTATATTTGGTTATCTAATTAACATGTACAAAATTGTAATTTCAGTTTTTGTAATTTTTAAAAAATTAAGAAAACTAGATATTAGTTTTATATTCACTACAGGAGCTTACGTTGCTCCAGTAGCAGCAGCACTATCACTGATTTTAAGAACTAAATTTTATATTCAAGAACAAAATATATTTGCAGGTCTAGGAAATAAAATTTCTGCATTTTGTGCGGATCGTGTTTTTACTTCATTTCCAAATACAGAAAATATTTCACAAAAAAAAGTTGATTTCTCTGGTCCAGTTCTAAACATAGATATTGATAAGGTAAGAAAGAAAACTAATTCTAATCTTACGATTGGATTTCAAGGTGGTAGCCAAGGTTCAAATGAAATTAATGATTTAGCAATTAAGTTTGTAAATGATCCCACATATCACAAGATTGACGTTATTCATATAGTCGGTCAATCTAATGATGATTACCATTACATTAACAGAGATAACTATACGCCTTATAGTTTTATCGATAATATGGATAATTATTACAACTCAATTGACATACAAGTTTCTCGAGCAGGTGGGGGTATACTAGAAGCTGCTTTTTTAAACATCCCACAACTACTTGTACCCTTCAAACATGGCACAACTTCTCAACATCAGTCATTAAATGCTCAGTTTTTAGAAGATAGAGGAGCTGCAAAAATTATTACATCTTTTGAAGAACTTAAAACCATGTTAAATTCCTATCTTGATGACGATTTTTCTAAGTTAGAATTTAATATCAAAGCAGGAAACGACCACATAGGTAAAGTATTAATAAATGAAATTAATTAAACAATATAAAGAAGTTTTCATATTAGGTATAGGTGGCTCGGGCATGAGTTCTATTGCTAAATATTTAAAACAAAGAGGAGCTCTTGTAAAAGGATATGATCAAAGGACCTCGTATATAACTAATTTATTAGAAAATGATGGAGTCAGAACATATCAAGACATGGATAATAAGATTTATAACAAAGATGTTCTTTATGTTATTTCAAGTGCTTTTAAAATTGAAGATACTTTTTTAAAAAACTATAAAACAAAAGAAAATGTTATGACAAGACCAAAATTTTTAGATTTACTCTCAAAAGAAGTAGATATAATTGGAATAACAGGTTCTCACGGAAAAACCTCTACCACTGCATTAATTGCTCATATATTTCATTTTAACAATAAAAATGTCTCTTACATCTATGGAGGTGTAAACAGTTTTGGAAATATAGGAGGACATTTTGGAGATGAAAATTATCCTTTGGTACTAGAAACTGATGAAGCTTTTAATACCTTTGAAAACATAGAGATAGATAATTTATTAGTGACAAATATTGATAATGATCATTTGGACTATTATGGGAATTTTTTCAATCTTGTCAAAGCTTTTAATGAAGTTATCAACAAAGTTAAGCACACTGTTGTGATTAATAACGATGATGATAATTTGAATAAAATTCAAAATGATAATTTACTTACTTATGGAGAAAATGATGAGGTAGATATAAAAATTATTGAACCAAATGTTATTTCTTATCAAGGCAATAACTATAAAGTAGATTCCGTTTTAATTGGAAAACACTATCTTTCAAACATCGCTGGTGCAATTGCTATTTGTGGATTGTATGAACTTTCTATATCAGAAATACTTGAAGCTATTTCTACGTTCTCAGGAGTCAAAAGAAGGATGGAATACATTGGAACCTATAATAACGTAAAATTCTACGATGACTACGGGCACCACCCAACAGAGATTAAAGCTACTATTACTGCGTTAAAAAATAAAACATCTGGAAAATTATTCGTAATTTTTCAGCCTCATAGATTTTCCAGAACTCGTGATAACTTTCAACATTTACAAGAGAGTTTAAAGGATGCAGATTTTGCAGTAGTAACCGATATATACTCTGCAGGTGAAGAACCAATTCCCGGAATAAGTAGTAAAAATTTTAAAGGTGAAAATATTAAATATATAAAGTCTCTTAGATCAGTTCCTATTTATATTAAAGACAACATAACAAGTGAAGACAATGTCCTTACTCTTGGTGCAGGTGATGTTACCTTATTAGGTCCACAGATACTAAAATACTTACATGATTAAGACTTCAGCTGTACTCAAAAAGAATACAACCTACAGATTCGGTGGTGTCTGTAATGATTTTTATACATTAATTGATAAAACTGAATTAGATATGATTAAAAACTTAGACTTTAATAAAGATTTTTTTATATTAGGGAAAGGTTCGAATGTAGTTTTTTCAGATTGTAAATATGATGGAATAGTTATTCAAAATAAAATGGAAAATATAGATTTTGATTTTTCTAATGAATCTGTAAATGTAGATGCTGGCGTTTACTTACCAAACTTATCACGATATTTAAAAGATATAGAAAGAACTGGAGGGGAGTACTTACTTGGTATTCCAGGTACAGTAGGCGGAGCAATAAGGATGAATGCTGGTTGTTATGGTTATGAATTTATGGATTGTGTAAATTTCATAACTTACTTTGATACAGTTGATAAGACAATTAAAAATATTACAAGGGAAAATATAAAATATAGTTATAGAAACACAGAAATTAAAAATGCAATCATTCTGTCAGCAAATTTAAGTTTTATAAAAGAAGATCCAATAAAGATTCAAAATAAGATGACAGAATATTCACAACATAGAAAAAATACACAACCTTCAGCAATATATAATGCTGGAAGTGTTTTTAAAAATGGTAACGATTATTTTGCTGCTGAGCTGATAGAACAGTCCGGACTTAAAGGTTATGAAATTGATGGTGTAAAAGTAAGTGAGAAACATTCTAATTTTTTTGTAGCTTCAAAGGATGCTAAATCAAAATCTTTATATAAATTAGTTAAATTTGTAAAAGAAGAAGTCCACAATAAGTATGGTGTTCTTCTAAATGAAGAAATTATATTTATAGGGGATTTTCTTGATTAAAGACTATTCACAATTAGAACAAATTAGTTTTAGAACCTTTTTAGCTTTTTCATTACTTATTCTTGTATTTTTAATACCGTCTTTATTTATATTTTCACAATCTTATAGAGTCAAAGATATTGAAGTTCAGGGTTCCTTATCTATTAATGAGTATCACTTTAGCCAGTTTTACAACACTTCTATTTGGGCCATAGGAGAAAATTCGTTTGAAAGCATTTATACATTAGATAAAACTATTGAAAAAATTGAATTAACAAAAGAATTACCAAACAAATTGACAATTAAAATTGATCATTATTTACAAGTTGCAAAAATTACAGATTTAAGAGGCTCAGCGCCTATAGAAAAAATACTTTATAAAAATTTACTTTATAAAAATACAGAATTAAATAATGAAGTAATCAATGTGACTATTTCAAATGGACCTGTAGATGATGGATTTAATGGAGAACTTGTAACTCTAGCTATGACTTTAATAAACTTTAAAATCGATATATCAAAAATTACTTTAACACTTAATGGCGCATCCTTAACTGGTGAATATGAGGGTATCGTTATTGACTTTCTAAAACCTTTGGATTTAGCAACAAAAGGTTCGGCAATAGGAGAGCTTCTGGAAAAAGGTAACTGTACTGGTGAAGTAACTTTTGTTTCTAAGGAATCATTTATAACAAGTTGTAAAATCTAAATATA
>JAOMBT010000009.1 GCA_028344675.1 Acidimicrobiaceae bacterium
TGTAGTAATTACGAAACTGTTTTTCCAAAACACCATACATGTATCTAACCTTCTGCTTTTCTTTTAATTGGGTACCGTAATCAGTTTCTCTTACCCTTTTTTTTCCATTTTCACCTGGTGGATAAGGCCTATCTTGTAATGCTTTGTCGCCTTTGCGATTTTCAAAAACATTAAAGCCAATTCTTCTTGAAACTCTTACTCTTGGTCCTGTATACCTTGCCATTATCCTCTTCTTCTTTTCTTAGGCCTACACCCATTATGTGGGGTTGGAGTAATGTCTTTAATTGTTCCAACATCCATACCCATATTTTGGAGTGTTCTAACAGCTGTTTCTCTACCTGCTCCAGTACCACTGATAATAATGTCTAATTTCTGTACGCCATATTCAGTTGCTCTTCTGACAGCTTCTTCAGCAGCAACTTGAGCAGCGTATGGAGTTGATTTTCTAGAACCTTTGAAGCCAACAGATCCGCCAGATGTCCAAACAATAGTTTGCCCAGATGGATCAGAAATATTAATAATTGTGTTGTTAAAACTAGCTTTTATGTGTGCCACACCTGAAGGAACATTTTTTTTAGTTTTCTTTTTAGTTTTTTGATCTGCCATTACTTAAGCGCCTTTTTCTTTCCAGCTATAGCAAAACGTGGACCTTTTCTTGTTCTAGCATTGGTATGTGTTCTTTGGCCTCTTACTGGAAGTCCCATCCTGTGCCTTATTCCTTGATAGGTACCAATTTCGGTTTTTCTTCTTATATTCTGAGATACATCTCTTCGTAAATCTCCTTCAACTCTAAAATTAGCTTCAATATATTTTCTGATTTGTGCAACTTCATCATTTGTTAAATTGTTAACACGTGTACTTGGATCTATCTTTAAATCATTACATATATCTTCAGATCGTTTTAATCCAACTCCATGTATATATTGGAGTGAAGCAATTACTCTTTTTTCTCTTGGAATGTCAATACCTGAAATACGTGCCATTAGGTTTTAACCTTGTCTCTGCTTATTACGAGGATTTTTTTTATTTATAACGTAGAGCTTGCCTTTTCTCCTAACGATTTGATCGTTTGGACCTCTTTTTTTAATACTTGATTTAACTTTCATTTATGTCTCCAAGTTATCCTACCTCTTGTGGGATCGTATGGTGAAACTTCCATTTCAACAACATCTCCTGGCAAGATTCTTATATATCTCATCCGCATTTTTCCAGACACATGGGCTAATATTTCTGCACCACTCTCAAGTTCAACCTTAAAGGATGCATTCGGTAAAGTTTCCATAACTGTCCCTTGGACCTTAATTATGTTTTTTTCATTTTCTACCAAAATTAGCCTTGATTATGTGACCGATTTACTAGATTAGTGCGATTTGAAACTATTACAAACACAAAATTAAAATAAGTTTTCTGTAAAAACATGAGTTCCTTCCTGTGTCAATCCAATTGTATGCTCCCAGTGTGCTGATTTTTTACCATCAATTGTCTTGACCGTCCATCCATCATCATCAACATAATTATCTTCTGAACCTAAATTAAACATTGGTTCTATACATATTGCCATACCTGTTTTTAACTCAAATCCCTTATTTTTCTTACCATAATGAGGTACTTGTGGTTCTTCATGCATTTCTTGTCCAATGCCATGGCCGACATAATTTTTTACATTTCCAAGATTGTTTTTTTTAGCTATTTTGTCAATTTTATTTCCAATGGTTCCTAATTTTTGTCCATCTTTTACTAGTTTTATAGCTTCATGTAGTGCATATTTAGTTTTTGATAATAAATATTTTTCTTCTTCTGTAATCTCACCAACTCCAAAACTAAATGCGGCATCAGCATGATAGCCTTGAAAAATTACTCCAACATCAACAGAAATTATATCTCCTTCAGAAATGATATATTCGTTAGGAATCCCATGAACAATCACATCATTTGGTGAAGCACATATGTGTGCTGGAAAATCGTGATAACCTAAGAAGCTTGGCTTCACATCAGACATTTCTATTATTCTTTTCGCAATATTATCAAGATCTAAAAGTGTCATGCCGGATTTTGTCCTATCAAAAATTTCGTAATGTATATTCGAAACAACCTTTCCAGCTTTACGCATTTTTTCGAAGTCCTCAGGGGATTTATAGGTAATCATAAATATTTGTTTAAATCCTCGGCTATATTTTGATAAATTTCATCAACATCACCTACCGCATTAATTTTTGTTACTTTTTCTTGTCTGTGATAAAAATTAATTAGAGGTTCTGTGTCTTGCATATAGATTTCAAATCTTACTTTTATTGATCCTTCAGTATCATCAGTCCTACCACTAGTTTGTCCTCTTAATAATATCCTTTGAACTAACTCATCTTCATCAACTTCAAATACAAAGACCTTAGAAACTGGAAATTCATTTTTAATATTTTCTAAACTCTCTGCTTGTGGAAGGGTTCTTGGAAACCCATCAAGAATAACACCATTTTTACAATCATCATTTCTAAGCCTTTCAACAAGCATTTCAATAACTAGTTCGTCTGATACTAGATTTCCTTTATCCATGACACTTTTTGCAACTTTACCAAGACTTGTTTCATTACTTATGTGTTCTCTAAGCATGTCTCCTGTTGAGATATGTGCAAAACCAAATTTAGAAGCAATTTTTATAGCTTGTGTACCTTTTCCTGCACCTGGAGGTCCAAGAAAAATTAATAACTCACTCAATCAATGAATCCTTCATAGTTTCTCATACTTAATTGACTTTCTATTTGCTTCATAGTCTCCAAAGCAACTCCAACAGTAATTAAAATTGATATACCACTAAAACCAAGTGGTATATCCCAAATGGCAGAAGCGATTGATGGTAAAACTGCTACTGAAGCTAGGAATATAGAGCCAGGTAAAGTTATCCGATTAAGAATATGAGAGAGATAATTTGTAGTAGATATACCAGGTCTAACACCGGGTATAAATCCACCCTGTCTTCTTATCATGTCGGACTGTCTTACCGGATCAAATTGAATTGTGGTATAAAAATATGTAAAAAATATGATAAGAATCCCTAAAAAGAAAATATAAAACCAAGTTGTTCCTTGAGAATTAGCTAAGTTAACATCTATCCAGTTTCTAATTGCTGCAGTAACAGAATTATCTTGAGGAAGAGAAGTTGCGACCAAAGCTGGGAAAAAAAGAATACTTGTTGCAAATATAACAGGGATAACACCAGCACTATTGACCTTAAGTGGTATATACGTACTTTGACCTCCCATAACCTTTCTTCCTCTTACTCTTTTTGCAAATTGAATTGGTATTCTTCTTTGTCCTTGTTCAACATATATGATTCCTACAATCATTAAAAAGAACATCAACATCAAGAATGAAAATTGACCAATTCTCCCTTGGCCAGCAGTAACTTGGTAGGCCCCTCCAAATTGTGCAGGAAGTTGACTAACGATGCTTGCAAATATAATTAATGACATCCCATTACCAACACCCCGTTGTGATATAAGTTCACCTATCCACATAATAAAAGCAGTGCCAGCGGTCATAGTAAGTACTATTAAGCCAACTCTTGATGGAGTGTAATTTGGAATTAAAGATATACCTCCTGTGAGACTTCCTCTTGAAAAAAGATAAGTTAATGCAGTTGATTGAAGAAGGGCTAAAACAACTGTTATATACCTTGTCCATTGTGTAATTACTTTTCTACCTGATTCACCTTCTTCTTGAAGCTTTTGTAATCTAGGTATAACAACAGTGAGTAGCTGTAAAATAATGCTTGCAGTTATATAGGGCATAATGCCTAAAGCAAAAACAGAAAAAGTTTCTAGAGCTCCACCAGAGAATAGATTTAACAGTCCATATATACCAGCTTGAGAACCGGAATCGGTTAATCTCTGTACGGCCTCTAAATCAACTCCTGGAACAGGTACTGCAGCACCTAACCGATATACAGCAAACATAAACAGTGTAAAAAATATTCTTTTTCTTAAATCTGGGATTTTGAAAATATATCTAAATATTGAGAGCTGCATATTTACTCTTGGATAATCTCTACTGTTCCGCCAGCACTCTCAATTTTACTTTTTGCAACCTCACTAATTGCATGGATTTTCAAATCGATTTTATTAGTGATATCACCATCACCAAGGACTTTGACAAGCCCTTTTTTTCTTGTTAAACCAAGTGCTCTTAAAGAATCTGGTGTAACTTCTCCTTCAACTTTTTTCTCCTCAAGATCGCTAACATTTACAACAACATAAGACATCTTAGGACCATTTTTGATACCCCTTAATTTAGGAATTCTTCTATACAAAGGAATCTGACCACCTTCAAAGTAAGCAGGCACTGTTTTTCTAGCTCCAGTTCCTTTTGTACCTCTACCAGCTGTTTTACCCCTTTTTCC
Organism: Acidimicrobiaceae bacterium; assembly: GCA_028344675.1. Lineage (GTDB taxonomy): Bacteria > Actinomycetota > Acidimicrobiia > Actinomarinales > Actinomarinaceae > Actinomarina. The sequence continues at coordinate 4,394 of JAOMBT010000009.1, forward strand.
AGCCTCACCTCTACCTTTTCTCAACTTCTGTTTAGTTGAGCCAGGTGTAGGTTTTAAATGATGAAATCTAAGTTTTTTCATTAATTTATTTCCTCAATATCGACAAGGTGTTCAATTTTGTCGAGCATACCCTGAATCATAGGATTAATTTCTCTTTCAGTAAATGAGTTAATTTTTTTTAATCCCAGACTTCTTACAGTTTCTCTTGCTTTGGGCTTTTGACCAATCAAGCTTCTTTTTAAAGTAATTCTAACTTTCATCTAGAGCCTGAACTTTTTTTTGAGCTTTTGTATTTTCATATGCAGCTACTAATCCTGGAGGTGCAACTTCTGAAGGCTTTTTACCTCTTAGTTTTGCAACGATATCTGGGGTCCTTTGGTTAAGTAAACCTTGCATGGTTGCTTTCGCAACATTTAAATGTGTTGGAGATCCTAATGATTTAGCCAAAATGTCTTTTACTCCTGCTACTTCAAGTACTTGTCTAGCAGCTCCTCCAGCTATAACTCCAGTACCAGGTGCAGCTGGTTTTAATAAGACTTTTGAAGAGCCATGTTTACCAATTATTGTGTGAACAATTGTAGAGCCAGCCATTGGTATTTCCTGTACATTCTTTTTTGCATTTTCGATAGCTTTCTGAATAGCTAGTGGAACTTCAGAGCCTTTACCGTAACCTATCCCAGCATTGCCGTTTCCATCACCAACAGCAACAAGTGCTGTAAAAGCAAAATTACGTCCACCTTTTACTACTTTGGCAACTCTATTGATATGTATAACACTCTCTTGTAATTCCATCTCTGACATTAAAATTCTATTCCTTTATCTCGTATACCATCGGCTAATGACTTTACCCTACCGTGATATATATAGCCTCCTCTATCAAATACTGCTGATTTTATTTTTAAACTTTGAAGCTTTTCACCAAGTAGTTCTCCAACTTCTTGTGCAGATTCATTTGATAAGGTTTTTGATTTTATTTCTTTGGACAGAGTACTTGCAGATGCCAAAGTTACTTGATTCAGATCATCAATTGCTTGAACGTAGATATTACTATTACTTTTGAAAACAGCCAGTCTAGGAATAGTTGATGTGCCAGATATTTTTTTTCTAATTCTTATTTTTCTATGAATTCTTTTGTTTTTTACTTTCATTGAAATCTTAGGCTCCTGCAGTCACAGCAGCTTTACCTGCTTTTCTTCTTACATATTCGTCTTTATATCTAATTCCTTTACCCTTGTATGGCTCAGGTGGCTTAATAGCTCGAATGTTTGCAGATACTTGACCAACCAATGCTTTATCAATACCTGATACAATAATTGTATTTTGATCTGGAACTTCATATGAAATTCCTTCAACTTTATTAAATAATACAGGATGAGAAAAGCCACAAAGAATCTCTATATCACTCCCCTTTAGCGTAGCTCTATGGCCAACACCTTGAAGTATGAGTATCTTGCTATAGCCTTCAGTTACACCTTGAATATCATTTGCTACTAGAGACCTGTAAAGACCGTGTAAGCTTTTAACATCTGGAGACTCTGAAGTTCTGGAAAAAATTAATTCGTTTTCATTTATTTCAAATTTAACTCTTGCATCAACTACTTCTGTTGACAATTCTCCTTTTGGACCTTTTACAGAAATTATGTTTTCTGATATATTTAATTCAACTTTTTCAGGTATGATTACTGGCTTGTTACCTATTCTGCTCATGACCAAACCTCACAAATTAACTCTCCACCTAATTTACGTTTACGAGCTTCTGAATCTGAAAGGAGGCCCCTTGATGTAGAAACGATTACAGTTCCCAAACCACCATTATTTCTAGGTAGTTCGTCTGATCCAACATAGAGCCTTCGACCAGGTGTACTTAATCTATTTAAACCTGCCAATACGGGAGCGCCATTTTCTGAGTACTTTAAATCTATTTGTAGTTCTTTTTTTGAGGATTCACCATTTACTTTTACATCAGTAATATAACCTTCAGTTTTAAGTAATTTTGAAAGCTCGTGTTTAAAACTCGAGTGTGGAATTGATACAGAAGGTTTGTTTACCATAGAAGCATTTCTAATTCGAGTCAAAAAATCTGATATTGGATCTGAATTCATACTACCAAGAAGCTTTCTTGATTCCAGGAAGCTCGCCTTTAAGGGCTAGATCACGAAATGTGTTTCTTGACATTCCAAACTTTCTAAGCGTTCCTCTTGGTCTTCCCGTTACTTCACACCTATTTCTATGTCGAGTTGGAGATGCATCTCTAGGCATTTTAGCAATCTTTTTTTGTGCTTCTCTTTTTTCGTCATATGATGTGTTAGGATCTTTAATAATTTCTAAAAGTTCTTGACGTCTTTCGGAATAAACTCCTATAGTTTTTTTCCTTTGATCATTTTTAGCTATTTTACTTGTCTTTGCCATAATTAATTCTCCCTAAATGGAAATCCTAGCGTTTGTAATAGTACATAACCTTGGTTGTTATCGTTAGCAGAAGAACAAATTGTAATATTCATTCCTCTAATATCTCGAACTTTATCGTATTCAACTTCAGGAAATACAAGTTGTTCATTAAGACCGAGAGTATAGTTTCCATTCCCATCAAAGGATTTTTTATTAAACCCTCTAAAGTCACGAATTCTGGGTACAACAACTTGGACAAATCTGTCATAGAATTCCCACATTCTATCACCTCTAAGTGTGACAGATACTCCAATCGGCATCCCTTCTCTAATTTTAAAACCAGCTATAGATTTTTTAGCTCTTCTTATAACAGGTTTTTGTCCAGAAATTGCAGTTAACTCATCAACCATTGACTCAAGTGCTCTACCATCAGTTGCGGCTTTGCCATCCCCAATATTGATTACGATTTTTTCAAGTTTTGGAATCTGGTTTACATTTTCTAAGCTCAATTCATCCATAACTGTATTTTTTAATTCGTTATTAAATTGCTCTTTTAATCTTGGGATCATGCTTCATCACCTGTCTGAGCTAAAACTCTATATTTTTTACCATTTTTATCAAATTTATAAGAAACCCTTCCAGATTTTTTCTTAACGACTAGGGCTACATTAGAAATATTTACTGGCATACTTTTATCAATTACTCCACCTTGCATAGTTTGACCTTGTGGTTTTTGATGTTTTTTTGTGACGTTTACTCCCTCGACTAAAACTGTTCCTTTTTTTGGAAATGCTTGAAGAACTTTACCTTGCTTACCGGTGTCTTTTCCAGAAATTATTTTCACTGTATCACCTTTTTTAATTTTCACTATATAACCTCCGGTGCAAGAGAAACAATTCTCATGAATTTTTTTTCTCTTAATTCTCTTCCAACAGGTCCAAAAATTCTTGTTCCTCTAGGCTGGTCTTGATCATTGATAATTACACAAGCATTTTCATCAAATCTAATGTAGGTTCCATCTTTTCTTCTAGTCTCTTTTTTAGTTCTAACAACTACAGCACTAACTATTTCACCTTTTTTAATCTGACCTCCAGGTATTGCATCTTTTACAGTTGCAACAAAGACATCACCTAAACCTGCATATCTGATCCTAGAACTTCCTTTAACTTTTATACAGAGAACTTCCTTTGCACCAGAATTGTCAGCAACTTTTAATCTTGATTCTTTTTGTATCATCTTGCTCTCTCAATAATTTCTGTGACACGCCACTTCTTAGTTTTTGAGTATGGTTTTGTCTCCATAATTTTTACAGTATCTCCTACTTTTGCTTCAAAACTATCGTCATGTGCATGTAGTTTTCTAGTTTTTTTAACAATTTTTTTATATTTTGGGTGAGGAAATTGAATTTCAATAGAAACGGTTACTGTCTTTTCTCTAGAATCAGAAGTAACCACTCCTGTTCTTGATTTTCTAAATGTTCTACTTGAATCATTCATGTTTATGCATCCTCAATACTTTCTTTATTAATTTTTTCAGTTAAAACTGTATTAGCTCGTGCAATTTCTTTCTTAATCTTCTTAAAAACAGAGGTATCTTCAAGTTGGCTGGTAGCTAATGAAAATCTTGAATCCATAAGTTCTTTTTTTAAATCTAAAATCTTATTTTGCAACTCAACGATGGATAACTCTCTTAGGTCATTAACACTCATAAGTTATCCCTTTTTACAAATTTAGTTTTCATAGGAAATTTGTGACCGGCTTTTCTAATTGCCTCTCTAGCAACATCTTCAGGAACACCTGAAATTTCAAAAATTATTCTTCCAGGTTTTACAACTGCGACATAATACTCAACATTACCTTTACCTGAACCCATCCTTACTTCAGCTGGTTTTAGAGTAACTGGTTTGTGTGGAAAAATATTGATCCATACTTTACCACCACGCTTCATAGTTCTAGTAATTGTTATTCTGGCAGCCTCAATTTGCCTACCTGTAACATAAGAGGTTTCTACTGCTTGAATACCATAATCTCCAAAAGTAACAGCATTCCCACCTTTTGAATTACCTTTTCTTCGACCTCGGTGAGATTTTCTAAATTTTGTTTTCTTAGGCATTAACATAATTTATTCTTCTTCCAATATAGATTTTTCATCTAGAATTGATTTTTCTTCTAGAAAATCTGCTTGAGCAACTTCTTTTGTAATTTTTTTACCGCCACCAGCTTCAACGATATTTGAACTCTTATCCTCACTTGCCTTTTTACCGCCACCAGCTTCAAGGATTTTTGATTTTTTCTGTTCCCCTACAGCTGCTTCTGCTCGTGACTTAACAGACTTAACTCTGCCAGCTGCTGGTCCACCGCTTGCTAAATTAGCTTCAGCTGAAATTTTTTCTTGTCTTAGTTTATTAGAACCAACAACGTCTCCTTTATAGACCCATACTTTAACTCCGATAGCACCAACTGTTGTGTGTGCTGTAGATCGTCCAAAATCAATATCGGCTCTTAATGTATGAAGAGGAACTCTTCCTTCTCTATACCATTCTCTACGACCCATTTCTGCACCGCCAAGTCTTCCTGAACACTCGACTCTAACTCCTTCTGCACCAGCTTTTAATGCTGCAGATACCGCACGCTTCATAGCTCTTCTAAAAGCTACTCTGTTTTCTAGTTGGTCTGCTATTCCTCTTGATAAAAGTTTTGCATCTAGTTCAGCTTCACGAATTTCAATAATATTAAGTTTTACAGGCTGCTTTGATAGCTTTTCAATACCTTTTCTTAACCTATCTGCTTCAACACCTTTTCTTCCAATAACTACTCCTGGTCTAGCAGTATGAATATCAACAGTTAAAGTTCCACCTTTATCTCTTCTTTCAATCTCTACTCTTGAAACAGCAGCTTTAGGTAACTCTTTTATTAAAAATTTTCTAATTTGGTAATCTTGATTTACTAAATCTTTATAGTCTTTCCCATTGAACCAGCGTGATTTCCAGTCGTTTACAATTCCAATTCTGAATGCATAAGGATGTGTTTTTTGACCCATTATTCAACTACACTTTCTAACTCTATCAACAAATGTGATGTCCTTTTATTAATTTTTCCAGCTCTACCTCTTGCTCTTGGTCTAAATCTTTTGAGGGTTGGGCCTTCATTTGCAATAGCTTTTGAAATATATAAATCAGAAACATTTAAGTTATAATTGGCTTCTGCATTAGCTAGAGCACTTTCTAAGACCTGTTTTATTTCTATAGCAGCTTTTCTCTTAGTAAATGTTAAGACATTAAGAGCGTCCTGAACTTTTAGACCCCTAATCAAGTTAAGGACTAACCTCATCTTGTAAGGTGACTGACGAATGTATTTTCCTTGGGCTTTTACTGTATTATTTTCCATTAGTTTTGTCCTGGATGTCCTCTGAATGTTCTTGTTGGTGAAAACTCTCCTAATTTATGTCCGACCATTGCCTCTGTTATAAAAACTGGCAGATGTTGTCTTCCATTATGAACTGCAATAGTTAAGCCGACCATCTCAGGGACAATTGTTGATCTCCTACTCCATGTTTTAATAACACTCTTATTACCTGTGTTTTGTGCATCTTCAACTTTTTTTAAAAGATGCTCATCAATAAATGGTCCTTTTCTTAAACTTCTAGCCATAATTAGTTTCTACCTTTTTGAGATCGGCCTCTGACAATAGCTTTATTGCTATACTTTTTCTTTTTTCGAGTTTTTTTCTCAGGCTTACCCCAAGGGCTTACAGGTACTCTACCTCCTGATGACTTACCCTCTCCACCACCAAGCGGGTGATCAACTGGGTTCATAGCAACACCTCTTGTTTGTGGCCTAACACCTTTCCATCTACTTCTTCCAGCTTTACCTAATTTAGTAAGCTCAGCCTCAGAATTTCCTACAGTGCCGATTGTTGCCCTACAATCCATAGGTACTGTTCTCATTTCACCTGATGGAAGTCTTAGTAATGCCGATTCACTTTCTTTGCTCATTAATTGTACAGACGAACCTGCTGATCTTGCCATTTTTGCTCCACCACCAGGTCTAAGTTCAACAGCATGCACAAAAGTACCAGCTGGTATATTCCTTAAAGGTAAACAATTTCCATCTTTAATATCGGCTTTTGAACCAGACTCAACTATTGCATCAACACCAATTCCATCTGGTGCAATGATATATGCTTTTTCACCATCTTTATAATGAAGCAAAGCAATTCTTGCATTTCTATTAGGGTCATATTCGATACCTGCAACTCTAGCTGGAATTCCATCTTTTACTCGTTTGAAATCTACGACTCTGTATTTTTGCTTATGGCCACCACCTCTGTGTCTGGAAGTAATTCTTCCTTTATTGTTTCTGCCTCCAGAAGATTTCTTAGATTGCAGTAAGGATTTTTCTGGCTTCTTTTTAGTGATATCTTTGAAGTCAGTAGAAACTTGGCCTCTCATACCTGGTGTCACTGGTCTTATTTTTTTAGAACCCATACTTATACTCCAAAAGCTTCTATTGTTTCACCCTCTGGGAGTGTCACTATTGCAATTTTTTTTGTGCTTTGCTGACCATATACATAGCCAAAGCGCTTTTTCTTACCTTTTCGGTACATTGTATTGACTCTTAATACTCTTACACCAAACATTTGCTCTACAGCTTTCTTTATTTGTGGTTTATCAGTTTTTGGTTCAACAAAAAAGGTATAGGAATTTGATTCTGAAATCCTGTCATAAGACTTTTCAGAAATTACAGGCGAAATAAGTACATCTTCTAAATATTTCATGAGTCATTTCCCAAGAATTCTGAGATAGCATTATTAGAGAATATTGTGTCATCGGTAGAGATAACATCTATAGCTGCTAATTTTTTAACAGATACTAGCCTTGAGTTTTTGATATTACTGAATGATTTATATAAGTTCTCATCATTTTCTCCATAAACAAATGTGAAGCCTCTTTCAATATTCAGCTCTTTTAAAGAACCAACAGCTTGTTTAGTAGAGGGAGTATCAAAATCTTTTCCATTTAATACAAAAACCGACCCTTCTGAAAATCTTTGAGATATTGCCATGACTAGTGCTTTCTTTTTCATTTTTTTCGGAGTTCTATCTCTATATACTCTTGTTCCAGGTCCATGAGCAATACCACCACCTATAAATTGCGGTGAACGCAAAGAACCTTGTCGAGCTCTACCAGTCCCTTTTTGAGCCCAAGGTTTTGCACCTGTCCCAGATACTTGTGCTCGAGTTTTCACTGAAGCAGTATTATTTCTAAAATTTGTTCGACTTGCTTTAACTACTTGATGTAATAAACCGAGGTTGATCTCGTCAATGGGATCGAACTTATACTGTTTTTTTGTAACTTTGTTATCAGAGATGTTTATTGTATCTATTTTTATACTCATCTTCTTACCTTTACAGCACTTTGGACTTGAACTATATTGCCATTATTTCCTGGTACTGAACCATTAACTAAAAGATAGTTTTGTTCCTCATCTAAACCTACAATTGTTACTGATTGAATTGTACTTTTTTGATTACCCATTCTTCCTGCCATTTTTTGACCTTTAAAAACATGACCCGGATAAGATGCATTACCAATCGATCCACCAGCTCGGTGAACTTTATGTACACCGTGACTAGCTTTTTGACCTGAAAAATTATGTCTTTTCATTACACCTGCAAAGCCTTTACCTTTTGAAATACCTGTGATATCAACTTTTTGGCCTATTTCAAAAAAGTCTTTTACATTTATTTTTTGACCAGGATTTAAATCTGAGTCTTCATTTATCTTTACTTCAAAAAGAACTTCACCTGGCTCAACTTTATATTTTTTATAATGGCTTTCAAGTGCTCTGGATAGTTTCTTTTTAGAGCCAATAGTGAGCTGTACTGCTTGATATCCATCATTTTGGATATTTTTTACTTGAACAACTCTACAGTCTGAAACATCAAGAACAGTAACACCAAGGGAATTGGAGTTTTCATCAAATATTTGAGTCATACCTATTTTTTTAGCAATTAATGAGTTCATAACTTGATCTCAACTTCTACACCTGCGGGAAGATCTAGCCTCATCAAAGAATCCACAGTCTTCGGTGTAGGTTCAACAATGTCAATTAGTCTTTTATGAATTCGCATTTCAAAATGTTCTCGAGATTTTTTATCTACATGAGGTGATCTTATTACACAGTATCTGTGTATTTGAGTGGGGAGTGGCACCGGGCCTTTAACTTTTGCTTGAGTTTTAAGAACTGTTTCAGCAATTTTACGCGCAGACTCATCTACAACATAATTGTCGTAAGCTTTAAGTTTTATTCTTATTTGTTGCTGTTTTGCCATTTTTTCCTCAAAAAAAACCGGGAGTATAAAGTCTACCCCCGGTTAATTTTTATTACTCTATAACTTTAGTTACCTGTCCTGCACCAACAGTTCTGCCACCTTCTCTGATAGCAAACTTAACTCCCTCTTCCATAGCAATTGGGGAAATTAATTCGACTGTAATTGGAACATTATCTCCAGGCATAACCATTTCAGTACCTTCTGCCAAGTGAACTTCACCTGTTACATCAGTAGTTCTGAAATAAAACTGTGGCCTATAACCTTTAAAGAATGGGTTGTGTCTTCCACCTTCTTCTTTAGTCAAGACATAGACTTCAGCCTCAAATTTAGTATGTGGTGTTATTGATCCAGGTTCAGCAATTACTTGTCCTCTTTCAACATCTTCTTTATCGACACCTCTTAAAAGAAGTCCAACATTATCACCAGCTCTACCTTCATCAAGTAGTTTTCTAAACATCTCTACACCAGTACAGACTGATTTTGAGGTTTCTCTAATACCAACGATTTCTACTTCTTCATTGACATTTACAATACCTTGTTCAATCCTACCTGTTACTACAGTACCCCTACCAGTAATAGAGAAAACATCCTCTACTGGCATAAGAAAAGGTTTGTCAACAATTCTTGTAGGTTCCTCAATGTAAGTATCGACATTTTCCATTAACTCAAGAACAGCACTAATGCCGTCTTCTTTACCTTCAAGTGCTGCAAGTGCAGAACCTTTAATAACAGGAACATCGTCACCTGGAAAGTCGTACTCATTTAATAACTCTCGTACTTCCATTTCAACGAGGTCTAATAACTCATCATCATCTACCTGGTCTACTTTATTAAGAAATACAGCTATTGCCGGAACACCAACCTGCCTAGCTAAAAGTACATGCTCTCTTGTTTGAGGCATTGGACCATCAGCAGCAGATACTACTAAAATTGCTCCATCAACCTGTGCAGCACCTGTAATCATGTTTTTAACATAATCAGCGTGACCAGGCATATCGACGTGAGCATAATGTCTGTTAGGAGTCTCATACTCTACGTGAGCAATCTGAATTGTGATTCCTCTTTCTCTTTCTTCAGGTGCTTTATCTATATCTTCAAAAGCTGTAGCTTCTCCACCTTCGCTATCTGCTAAGACTTTTGTTATAGCGGCCGTCAATGTGGTTTTACCATGGTCAATGTGTCCCATTGTACCGATGTTCACATGAGGCTTGCTTCGGTCAAATTTTTCTTTTGACATTTTTTTCTCCTTTTATTTAAAATCTAAATCAATCAAGATTTAGACTTCAACCTCTACTCCACGAATACTCGCAGTTATTTCTTTTGTTATGGAGTCTGGTACAGCTTCATAACTGTCAAACTGCATCGTAAATGTTGCACGGCCTTGTGTTCGCGAACGCAAATCAGTTGCGTACCCAAACATTTCTGATAACGGTACTTTAGCATTAACGACCTTTGCAGATCCTCTTTGCTCCATTTCAGCTATCTTTCCTCTTCTTGAGGAAAGATCTCCGACAACATCTCCCATAAAATCTTCTGGTGTTACCACCTCAACTGTCATAACTGGTTCTAGAAGTTTTACTCCAGCTTTTTTTGCACCATCTTTTAAAGCCATTGAACCCGCAATTTTGAAGGCCATTTCAGATGAGTCAACATCATGATAGGTACCATCTTTTAAAGTTGCTCTTACATTGACTAACGGATAACCAGCTAAAACACCTGTTTCCATAGCAGCTTCTACTCCAGCATTTACAGATGGAATATATTCTCTTGGTATTCTTCCACTCTTAATTAAGTCCACAAATTCGTAACCTTCTTCGATAGGTTCTAATTCCATGACTACATGTCCATACTGGCCTCTTCCACCACTCTGACGGATATATTTTGCTTCAACATCTATTTTCTTTTTAAGGGCTTCTCTATAAGCTACTTGAGGTTTACCAATATTTGCTTCAACTTTAAATTCTCTTTTAAGCCTGTCAACAAGTATATCTAAGTGCAGCTCTCCCATTCCAGATATGATTGTTTGACCAGTTTCTTCGTCAGATTGTACCCTGAATGTTGGATCTTCTTCTGCTAACTTTTGGAGACCTTCGGATAACTTTTCCTCATCTGCTTTAGACTTTGGTTCAATAGCAACGGAAATAACTGGTTCAGGGAACGTCATCGATTCTAATTGTATTAAGTCTGATGAAGCAGAAAGGGTATCACCTGTTTTAGCGTTTTTCAGCCCAACTCCAGCGACAATATCTCCGGCGCAGATAAAATCAATGTCTTCTCTAGAATTAGAATGCATACGGAGAATTCGACCAAGTCTCTCTTCTTTTCCAGTAGTAGTATTTGTTACTTTATCACCCTTGTTAAGAGTTCCAGAATACACTCTGAAATATGTAAGTTTACCAACATGAGGATCACTAACGACTTTAAAAGCTAATGCAGAAAATGGATCATCATCACTGTGATCTCTTGTAATTTCATTTTCTTCATCGCCTGGTTTAAAACCTGTGACTTTATCAATATCTAAGGGTGAAGGTAAATAATCAATAACAGCATCAAGAAGTAACTGAACTCCTTTATTTTTAAAAGCACTACCAGCTAGTACTGGAACAAATAAACCATCGAGGGTACCTTTTCTGATAGCTTTTTTTATGTCTTCAACAGTAAGTTCTTCATCAGAAAAATATTTTTCAAGAACATCATCATCAGCTTCAGCAACAACATCTAAAAGTTCTTGTCTTTTTAACTCTGCTTCTTCTAATTTATCTTCCGGTATGTCTGAAATATCCCATTCAGAACCATCATCTTTTGACCACGTATGAGCTTTCATTTCTACTAGGTCAATGACACCTTTGAAATCTGCTTCTGCACCAATTGGAATATGGAGAACAGCTGGCTTAGCTTCAAGTCTTTCAATAATAGATTGAACATCAAAATCAAAGTCTGCTCCTGTTCTATCTAATTTATTAACAAAACAAATTCTTGGAACGTTGTATTTGTCTGCTTGTCTCCATACAGTTTCTGATTGAGGCTCAACGCCAGCTACGCCGTCAAATACTGCTACAGCACCATCTAGTACTCTAAGGGATCTTTCAACTTCAACTGTAAAATCTACGTGACCAGGTGTATCAATAATATTGATTGTATGATTATTCCAAGCACAAGTTGTAGCTGCGGAGGTAATTGTTATTCCACGTTCTTGCTCTTGCTCCATCCAATCCATTACTGCTGCACCGTCATGAACTTCGCCAATTTTGTATGTTTTACCTGTGTAATATAGGATGCGCTCAGTTAAAGTAGTTTTTCCTGCATCAATATGAGCCATTATTCCAATGTTTCTTAAATTTAGTAGTTCAACTTCTCTAGACATTAATTACCACCTGTAGTGAGCAAATGCTCTATTAGACTCTGCCATTTTATGGACATCTTCTCTTTTCTTAACAGAAGCTCCTGTTTTATTACTAGCATCTAAAATTTCTCTACCAAGTCGTTCTGACATTGTTTTTTCTCCCCTATTTCTAGAAGAGCCTACTAACCATCTGATTGCAAGAGTTGTGCTTCTTCTATAAGGAACTTCCATTGGTACTTGGTAGTTAGTACCACCAACACGTCTGGATTTTGTTTCAATCTGAGGTTTTATATTTTCAAAAGCATCTTTTAATACATTTATTGGATCGGACCCTGATTGTTTTTGAACCAATTCAAGGGCACTATAAACAATTCCACTTGCCAAATCTTTTTTACCATCTAAGAGGACTTGGTTAATTATTTGAGAAACTAAAACGCTGTTATAAATAGGGTCTGGATCTGCTTTTCGTTTTAAGGATGGTCCTCTTCTCATAATTTAACCTTTTTTACTTCCGTATCTTGACCTAGCTTGTTTTCTATCTGTAACGCCAGAGGTGTCTAAAGCGCCTCGAATAACTTTATATCTAACGCCGGGAAGGTCTTTTACCCTTCCACCTCTTACAAGCACTATTGAGTGTTCTTGTAAATTATGACCTTCACCCGGAATATATGCTGTAACTTCTGTTCCTGTTGAGAGCCTTACCCTACAAACTTTTCTTAGAGCTGAGTTAGGCTTTTTAGGTGTAACAGTGTAAACACGGGTACATACACCCCTTCTTTGAGGGGAACCTTTAAGTCCTGGTGTCTTTTCCTTAGACACTTTAGACTTACGTCCTTTTCTTACCAACTGTTGTATCGTAGGCATAACTTATCCAATCAATTAATTAAATTTTTGGCTTACCGAAAAAGAAGTATATGACGAATTTAAAGTTACAACAACCTATTATTTATAAGTTTTTATTCGTTTTCTTCTTCTTCTTTTTCTTCACCTAACATAGCTAACCACTGTGCAGGATTTGGCAAAGCATCATCGTCAGATCCCTCTGAAGATGGTGTCATAAATCCTAATTCTGAAACCTCAGGAGCATCTGGCAGAGAAGTAGTAAAAGATTGGTATGCATTTGAACCAGTACCAGCTGGTATTAATGTACCAATAATTACATTTTCTTTTAAGCCGCTTAAGGAGTCACTACTTCTCTTCATTGCAGCTTCTGTAAGTACTCTTGTTGTTTCTTGGAAAGATGCTGCTGATAACCATGAGTCAGTTGCAAGGCTAGCTTTTGTGATACCCATAAGCTCTGGTCGTCCTTCAGCAGGTACTTTACCGTCTTTGACTAACTCTTGGTTAGTCTGTCTAAATTGTGTTGTATCAGCTAATTCGTTTGGCAAAAATTCAGAATCATTAGATTTTACAATCCTAACTCTTCTTAGCATTTGACGAACTATCATCTCAACATGCTTGTCATGAACCTCAACTCCTTGGTCTCTATAAGTCTTTTGGACTTCGTCAACCAGGTATTCTTGACAAGTTCTTACTCCATTTATTTGTAAGACTTCTTTAGGGTCTTTTGGCCCCGTAGTTAAAGACTGACCAGCTTCTAGCGTGTCACCCTGATTTGATAATAGGGTTTGTCTTCTTAAAACTAGTAATTCAACTTCTTCTTTTTCATTAGCAATTAAAACATTTCGATTCCCTTCTGGGGTAGTTTCAATTGATTTAATTTTTCCATTTATAGGTGAAAGAACAGCCTTACCTTTTGGTGTTCTTGCTTCAAAAAGTTCTACAATTCTTGGAAGCCCAGATGTTATATCTAATCCGACTACTCCTCCAGTGTGAAAGGTTCTCATAGTAAGCTGAGTACCTGGCTCTCCAATTGATTGAGCAGAAATAATACCAACTGCCTCACCAACTTCAACTGGCTTACCTGTTGCAAGACTAAAGCCGTAACATAATGGATCCATTGATTCTGGATTAAGTGAGTTAAAAGGTGTTAAAACATAAACGTCATCTACACCAGATTTTCCAATAGCATCAAGTACTTCCGCATCTATGTATGTTCCCTTGACAAGTTTTTGTCCATTATCAATCTGAACTAATTTCTTATCAACTTTGATATCTTCTGATAATACTCGACCATAAAGTGTAGAATGTAGATATCTACTTACTTTCCCATCGATTTTTACTTTTTTCTTAGTTCCTCTCCAGTCAATATTTTCATCACCTAATTCTTTAACTACAATTCCTGCTGCAACATCAACGAGTCTTCTAGTTAAGTAGCCAGAGTCAGCAGTTCTTAAAGCTGTATCAGCAAGACCTTTTCTAGCTCCATGAGTAGAGATAAAATACTCTAAGACAGACATACCTTCTCTAAAGTTACTCTTAATCGGTCTTTCAATAATATCGCCTTTAGGGTTAGCTACCAATCCTCTCATACCTGCAAGCTGTCTCACTTGCATCATGTTCCCTCTTGCTCCAGACTTAACCATCATATCTACAGGATTAAATTCTTCTGCTTCGAGTTCAATCTTCATTGCATCTTGAACTTCTTCAGTAGCTCCATTCCAAATTTCTATTATTTTTTGTTTTCTTTCATTTTCAGTAATAACATCAGCTTCAAATTGCTTTTCAACTTTTTCAGCTTCAGCTTCATACTTTTCAAGTATTAGACTTTTGCTTGGTGGAGTTTTTACATCGTTCATAGCTACTGTTAAGCCAGCTTTAGCGCCAAATGTAAATCCTACAGATTTCATTGAATCTAAGAAAACTCTTAATTCTGCTTTATTATATCTTTCAATTGCTTCAGAGATAATTTTCTTCATTTGTGGTTTTCTAACAGAAGCTTGAATAAATGGAAAATTAGGAGGAAGAATTGAGTTGAAGTGCAATCTTCCTAGGGTTGTAGAAAGTAGCTTAGTACCGTCAACTGGTTGCTCTGTTAATAATTCAGAAAATCTTCCATAGAGCTGAGAATGCATTTCGGGATCACCAGCTAATTCACCAACTCTTACATTAATGGGAGTTTGAAGTTCAATGTGTCCGTTCTCGTATGCAATTTGTGCTTCATTAAAATCAACAAAGTTTAACTCTGCTGTATCAAGTTCCTTGTGGCACTCAGTAATGTAATACAACCCTATAACCATATCTTGGCTTGGTGATACTATTGGATTTCCTGATGCAGGGGATAGAACATTATTGGTAGAAAGCATCAATACCCTTGCTTCAGCTTGTGCTTCAGCTGAAAGAGGTACATGAACAGCCATCTGGTCACCATCAAAATCAGCATTAAATGCTTCACAAACTAACGGGTGAACTTGAATTGCCTTACCCTCTACTAATATTGGTTCGAATGCTTGAATACCTAGTCTGTGCAATGTTGGAGCTCTGTTTAGCAATACTGGATGTTCTTCTATGACTTCTGCTAAAACATCCCAAACCTGGGCTCTTGATCGCTCAACCATTCTCTTTGCAGATTTAATATTTTGAGATAGTCCCAACTCAACTAATCTTTTCATAACAAAAGGCTTGAATAGTTCAAGTGCCATCATTTTCGGAAGACCACATTGCTGTAGTTCTAAGTGGGGTCCAACAACTATTACGGATCTCGCAGAATAATCGACTCTCTTACCTAATAAGTTTTGACGAAATCTGCCTTGTTTTCCTTTCAACATATCTGAAAGGGATTTTAATCCTCTACCGCCAGCACCTGCTACAGCTCTTCCTCTTCTTCCATTGTCAAACAGTGCATCCACAGATTCTTGAAGCATACGCTTTTCATTACTAATAATTATTTCAGGTGCTCCAAGTTCAATTAATTTCTTAAGCCTATTGTTCCTGTTTATAAGTCTTCTATATAAATCATTTAAATCTGAAGTAGCAAACCTACCACCATCAAGCTGAACCATTGGTCTTAACTCAGGTGGTATGACTGGTACAACTTCAAGTATCATGGCCTCAGGAGGGTTTTTTCCATCAGCAAAAGGTTTAATTACTTTCATTCTCTGAATAGCCCTTTGTCTTCTTTGGGCAGATTTAGAATCCAGATCAGATTCTAGCTTTTCCATTTCAGCTTTTAGATCAACTAACTGAACTAGCTCTCTAACTGCTTCAGCTCCCATTCCACCAGTGAAGTATTCATCATATTTATCAATCATTTCACGCCATAGGGTGTCATTTTCAATAAGTGTTTTGGGTTTTAAGGTTTTAAGTGTAGAAAAAGCTTCTTCAATAACCTCTATTTCAGCATCTGATTTAGCTTTTTTTTGCTTTATTTCTTTTTCGACTTCTTTTTTTCTTATCTGAATTTCTGGCTCAGGAATCTTAGCGTTTACCATAGCTTTAATTTCTGTATCCATTTGTTTAATTCTTTTTTGCTCCCACTCCTCAAAATCTTCATTTACTATTTCGACTTCAGCAACTACAGCTTCATCAAGTTCAGCTAAGTCTTTTGTCCTTTTTTTTGAGTCGATAGAAACTACTAAGTATGCAGCAAAGTAGATAACTTTTTCAAGTTCTTTTGGTGACATATCAAGAAAGTAGCCTAAGCGACTTGGAACACCTTTAAAATACCATATATGTGTGACAGGCGCAGCAAGTTCAATATGACCCATTCGTTCACGTCTTACTTCTCTTCTAGTTACCTCAACACCACAACGCTCACAACTGATACCTCTATATCTGATTCTTTTATATCGTCCACACGAACATTCCCAATCCTTAGTAGGTCCAAAAATTCTTTCGTCGAACAGGCCATCTTTTTCTGGTTTTAATGTTCTATAGTTAATTGTTTCTGGCTTTTTTACTTCTCCAAATGACCAGCTTCTCATTTGATCGGAAGTTGCCAAACTAATACTTAATTCATCAAATATTTTTTCCATGATTTATACCTCCGCCTCATCCTGTTCTGGTCTTGTCATGTCAATTCCTAGTGTTTCAGCTGTTTTTACATATTCATCACTAATATCTTTCATGGAAATTTCTTCACCAGCAGAGAGTATTTCTACATTTAGACAAAGGCTTTGCATTTCTTTCAATAAAACTTTAAAAGATTCTGGGATTCCGGGTTCTGGAATATTGTCACCTTTAACAATTGACTCATATACCTTTACTCTTCCTACCGTATCATCAGATTTAATTGTCAAAAGTTCTTGCAATGCATAACTTGCACCATATGCTTCAAGAGCCCAAACTTCCATCTCTCCAAATCTTTGCCCACCAAATTGTGCTTTACCTCCAAGAGGCTGTTGTGTGATCATAGAATAAGGTCCAGTTGATCTAGCATGAATTTTTTCATCAACTAAATGGATGAGTTTTAATATATATGTATATCCAATTGTAATTTTAGAATCAAAAGCTTCTCCAGTTCTTCCATCATATAATGTAGCTTTTCCATCTTCATTGACCAGGAGGCTTCCATCACGGTTAGGGTTTACATTCCTTAAAATTTCGTGGATTTCATCTTCATCTGCTCCATCAAAAACAGGAGTTGAAATAAGAGTACCTGGCTCTGCACCTTTAGCTGCTTTGGTAGAACCTTTGTATTCAGACCAACCCTGATCTGCGGCCCAACCAAGATGAGTTTCAAGAATTTGACCAAGGTTCATTCGGCTGGGTACACCCAATGGTGAAAGCATAATATCTAGAGAAGTACCATCTTTCATATATGGCATGTCTTCTATAGGTAATATTTTTGAAATTACACCTTTATTTCCATGTCTACCAGATAATTTGTCTCCGACTTGTATTTTTCTTTGGATGGCAACATAAACTCTAACTTTCTGATTAACTCCAGGAGGGAGGTCAGCTACATCATCTCTTTTGAGTATTTGAACGTCAATAACTTTACCTCTTTCACCGTGAGGTACTCTAAGAGAGGTATCTCGAACTTCTCGTGCTTTTTCACCAAATATAGCTCTTAAAAGTCTTTCTTCAGGTGTAAGTTCAGTTTCACCTTTTGGTGTTACTTTACCAACAAGGTAATCACCAGGAGATACTTCAGCACCTATTCTTACTATCCCCATTTCATCAAGATCCATTAAAACCTCTTCTGCAACATTTGGAATGTCTCTAGTTATCTCTTCTTCACCAAGTTTTGTATCTCTTGCCTCGATTTCATGCTCAGCAATATGAACAGATGTCAATATATCTTCTTTAACAAGTCTTTCGGAGATGACAATAGAGTCTTCAAAGTTATAACCATCCCACGGCATGTAACCAACTAATAAGTTTTTACCAAGTGCTAACTCTCCACCTTGAGTGCTAGGACCGTCAGCCAAGACATCTCCTGGTTTCACTTTTGTCCCCACCTTAACGAGCGGTTTTTGATTCCAGCTAGTAGCCTGATTTGATCTCTTGAATTTCAAAACTGTAAAACGATGTTTTTTATTTGTTCCCTGTTCTTTAACAGTTATTTGATCACCAGAAACTTCTTCAACTGTTCCAGAAATATTAGAAATTAAAGCTTCTCCGGAGTCTCTTGCAACATTTTCTTCCATTCCCGTTCCTACATAGGGAGCTTCTGTTTTGACAAGTGGAACAGCTTGTCGTTGCATATTAGAGCCCATAAGTGCCCTGTTTGCATCATCATGTTCTAAAAAGGGAATCAAAGCAGTAGTAACAGAACATATCTGTTTAGGACTAACATCCATAAAATTAATATCCTTATCAGATACGAAAGCAACCGCTCCTCCGTTTTGTCTACAAAGTACTTTTTTATTTTTAAAAGTTCCATCTTCTTTTAATGGAGCATTCGCTTGGGCTATTGTAAATTGGTCTTCTTCAAAAGCAGTCAAATAAACAGCTTTATTTGTTTTTACAACTCCGTTTTCAACTTTCCAGTAAGGTGTTTCAATAAACCCGAACTTATTAACTCGTCCATAGGTTGCTAATGTTCCAATTAGTCCAATATTTGGACCTTCTGGAGTTTCAATTGGACACATTCTTCCATAGTGTGATGGGTGAACATCTCTAACTTCGAATCCAGCTCTTTCTCGTGATAAACCACCTGGACCAAGTGCAGATAACCTTCTTCTGTGAGTTAAGCCAGCAATAGGATTTGGTTGATCCATAAACTGACTTAATTGACTTGTTCCAAAAAATTCTTTAAGTGCAGCTTGAATAGGTCTTATATTAATAAGAGACTGTGGAGTAATTGCCTCAGGTTCTTGAGTAGTCATTCTTTCTCTAACGACTCTTTCAAGCCTACTGAGTCCAACTCTTACTTGATTTTGAACTAACTCTCCAACAGTTCTAATTCTTCTATTACCAAAATGATCAATATCATCAAGCATTACAGGAATTTCTTTACCTTTATTGTTAATAAAGGAACTTTCACCAGCATGAAGAGCTATAACGTATTTAATTGAGTCAATCATATCATCAATCCTGAGCATTCCATCAACCTCGGTTGTGTAACTCTCTGCGTCTTTTTCACCGTATTGGCGACCAAGTTTTTGTTCTACTTTGTATCGACCAACTTTTGTTAAATCATATCTTTTTGGTGTGTAAAACATTTGCTTCACTAAATTCTTAGCTGATTCAACTGATGCTGGTTCACCAGGTCTTAGTTTTCTATATAAGTCAATTAAGGCTGAATCTCTTGTGGTATCTGGATCTCTTTCAATAGTATTGTGAACAGATGGATAATCTCCAAGGAGCTCTATTGCTTCTTCTTTGTTTTCAATAACATCTAGAGCCATTAAGAATCCCGTAATGTGTTGCCTTCTTTTTCGATCTACTCTAACACCTAAGGTGTCTCTCTTATCAGTATCAAATTCTAGCCATGCTCCTCTACCTGGAATCATTTTTCCAGTGAATACTTCTTTATCTATTGTTTTTTCAGTTTCTTTTGAAAAGTAAACACCTGGAGATCTGACAAGCTGGCTCACTATAACTCTTTCTGTGCCATTTATTACAAAAGTGCCCGTATCAGTCATAATCGGGAAGTCTCCAAGGAAAACAGTTTGTTGTTTTATTTGACCAGTTTCTCTATCTAAAAATTGCGCAGTGACGTAGAGTGGTTGAGAATAAGTAGAGTCTGTTATTCTGCAATCCTCAAGAGTTTTTA